>NZ_JARWOJ010000090.1 GCF_029868625.1 Nocardia neocaledoniensis
GTACAGCGATCCCGAACCCGGCACCGAACCGCCTACCAACCTCTATGGCCTCGCCGAGGACCTGCCCGAGACACCGGTTCCCGATGTCGTGCCCGGGACGTATCTGATCAACCACGACCGCCGCGTCTACCTCCTCGTTGACTCCACGCCCGACGAACACGAGGTTCATCCCCTTCCCGCGCTCACTCTTGAAGGCGCCGAGGGCGACATCGAGGACGCCCACGGCCAGATCGGGTCCTGGGCGCGCCAACGCATCAGCGTCGCCGACACCGCGCCCCCCGGATACACCGCGATCCAGTTCCGCGCCTGGTTCGACTGACCCACCGCCACCCGCCCGCGGGTGCCGTAGCAAGCATCGCTAGCTGTCGGTTGGCGACGTCGTCGCGATCGGCGGTCGCCGCTACCCCTGCGCGCCCCCGGCTGGGCGCCGATCGCGCCGCCGGGCTGACGCGCCCGGCGGCGGGGTGGGGATCACTCGCGTTCCACCGGCTGATCCCCGCCCGAAACTCCCGCATCACCCTCCCTCTGCTCACCATCGCTGCACCCAGTCCATGCTTCCTCGCTCCGCCTATCGCCATCCCTCCCGCGCCTCTTCCGCGCTCCCCCACACCTCCCCTTCGCTTCTCTCCGCCCATTTAGAAGGCAGACATCTGGCATCTCGGATAACGATCCAATAACACCCGTCTCGAAAATTGTCCATCGTTGCCCAGAGTTGTCGAATGGAATTAAATGTCGCTTGCGGCAAGCGAATTCGCTGGTGCCTCATGGAGGCATGGTCGCGACTATTCATCGAGTCGCCGCAGGAAACGGCTACCAATATTATCTGCGTCAAACCGCCGCCAACGACCGAACCGCTCGCGGGCGGTCCTCCCTGTCGCAGTACTACTCCGATCACGGTGAAGCACCCGGACGCTGGCACGGCACCGGACTGGACGCCCTCGACCTCACAGCCGGGTCGGAAGTGACCGAGTCCCAGATGAAGTCACTGTTCGGGGAAGGTCTTCACCCGAACGCCGAGCAGATCAAGACCGACGTCTACGCGCAGCAGATCGTGCTCGGCGCAAGCGACCGCGAAGCCACCCGCGCGGCCGAGAAGGCAACGAAATTGGGCAACAAGTTCGCCGTCTACGAGGTTCGGTCGGAGTATCGGAAGCATTGCTCTCAGGCCTACCGCGCACATAATTCAGGACGGAATATAGAGCCCACTGCCGCCATTTCCGACGACGAACGCGCACGCATTCGCACACACGTGGCGACCGAAATGTTCACCGACGAGTACGGTCGCGCACCCCTGAACGCGAGAGAGTTGTCGGGTTGGGTCGCCAAGAACTCCCGCGTCAACCAGGCCGCGCTAGCCGGTCTCGAGATCACCTTCTCCCCGGTGAAGAGCGTGTCGGTGTTGTGGGCGTTGGCCCCACCGGATATGGCGCGGCGGTTAGAGGCTGCCCACCAGCGCGCGATCCGTGACGCGTTGGCGTGGCTGGAACGCAACGCCGTGTTCACCCGGCTCGGCCGCAACGGCGTCCGCCACGCCGAAGTCGAAGGCATCGTCGCGGCGTGCTTCACCCATCGCGACAGCCGCGCAGGCGATCCCGACCTCCACACCCACGTCCTGGTCGCCAACAAAGTCCGCACCCTGGACGGCAAGTGGCGCACGATCGACTCACGTCTGTTCCATGAAGCGGCCGTCACGGTCTCGTAAATATACGACTCCCGCCTCGAGCACTACCTCGAACTCACCCTCGGCCTGCAGTTCGAAACCCGCCCCGACCGCGACATCCACCAGGTCCCGATCCGCGAAGTCATCGGCGTCCCGCTGGAACTGATCCATGCCTGGTCGCAACGAGGCACCGCGATCAACGCACGCTTGGACCGGCTCACCGCCGATTTCCAGGCAACCTTCGGCCGCGAACCCACCCCGGAAGAGGTCTACGGTCTCGCCGATCGAGCGACGTTGGACACCCGCCCGGCCAAACACCTTCCGGAATCACACACCCAGCAACGGCAAACCTGGCTAGCCCAAGCCACCACGGTGCTCGGTGGCCGTGAACCCGTTGAAGCGGTGATGGTGGCCGCGGTGTCGGTGCCACCGATACCGCGGCCGGACCCCGATGCCGCGTTCATCGCCGCGGCCGCCGAACGTGTGCTGGCCGCTGTATCGGAGCGGCGCTCGACGTGGCGGCCGTTCAACCTGCGCGCCGAAGTCGAACGCCAGCTCCGCGGCCGGATCAGCCCCGCCGACTGGGCCTGGGTTCCCGACAAAGTCGTCGCCGCAGCACTCTCACCGCGGTCTACGATCGCGCGCGGTGATCCCGACCTCACCGAAGAACCCGGGCTACGCGCCGTGCCGGCATGGTTGCGCCACCGAGATGGCACCCCGGTTCACGTTCGTCCGAACTCCCAGATCTACACCACCGAAACCACTCTCGACATCGAAGCCGCGCTCATCGAACTGTCGGTCGAGCCCGGCGCCCGCACCCTGGACCCCGACCTGCTGACCAACGCGGTCACCGACTACAACACCGCCCATCCTGATCGGCCGCTCAATGCCGGCCAGGTCGGTGTGATCTCCTCCTTCGCCACGTCCGCGTTGCGCGTGCATACCGCCAACGCCCCGGCCGGCACCGGCAAGACCACCGCCATGCAAGTCCTCACCAGCGCATGGCATTCCAGCGGCGGTACCGTCCTCGGAATGGCCCCCACCGCTGCCGCGGCCGCGGTTCTCGGGGAGTCGATCGGCACCCGCGCCGAAACCGTCGACAAGCTCCTCGACGTCATCAACCGCCATACCGTTGGTGCGGATTCACCGACGATCGTGCGGGATCATCCGCCGTCGTTGCCGCAGTGGGTCCTCGATATCGACAACACGACGCTGGTGATCGTCGACGAGCACGTCAAACTCGGCAACACCAAACGCCTGCAGCTGCTGCAGTTCCTGTCCCGACGCGGGGCCACGGTGCGCTGTATCGGAGACGACAAGCAACTGCCCGCGATCGACGCCGGTGGCGCCGACGCCGACATGAACGCCGCCTCCCCCGAACAAACCGTGACGCTGTCACACGTCGTCCGGTTCGCCTCCACCGGCGAAGCAACCGCCTCGATCGGGCTGCGCGAGGGGGACCCGGCCGCGTTGGCCTGGTATCTGGACAACAACCGCATCCATGCCGGGCACACCGGATCGGTCTACGACGACACCTACACAGCATGGGCCACCGACCACAACACCGGTCGCGACACGGTCATGTTGGCACCCACCCACGAAGTCGTGACCGCGCTCAACGCACGCGCCCGCGCCGACAGACTCACCCGAACCGACACGAAACCAGAGATCGAAGTGGCCCTCGCGGACGGGCTTTGCGGCTCTGTCGGTGACACCGTGCGCACCCGACGCAACAACCCCAAGCTGCGTTTCGGCGACACTGGCTGGGTCCGCAACGGCTACTCCTGGACCATCACCGCCGTCCACGAGGACGGTTCAGTGACGGTGTCGCACCGACGCGGCGGCACCGACAGCGACAAAACCGTCCGACTTCCGGCCGAGTACGTGCGCGCACATGTGCATCTGGGGTACGCCGCGACGATCGATTCCGCGCAGGGAATCACCGCCGACGCCTGCCATGTCGCGTTGTCCGGGCGCGAATCCCGCCAACAGTTCTACGTCGCGATGACCCGCGGCATCCACGCCAACCACGCCTACGTCGCGACCGCTCTCGACGGCGCCGAAGGCTCGATCTACACCGAACCCGCCGTCTACCCACGCACCGCGGTAGAAGTACTTCAACGCGTCCTGGCTCGCGACGGGGCCCAGAAATCCGCGCACACCGAACTTCGCGATGCCCTCGACCCCGCGTTGCGCATCGGACGGGCGGTCGATATCTACCTCGACACCCTCGGCCTGACTGCCGAACACGCCCTCGGCAGCGACCGTCTCACCGAACTCGACCACGCCGCCGACACCATCCACCCCGACCTGACCGACAGCCCCGCCTACCCGGTCCTGCGTCAACACCTGGCCCTCATCGCACTCACCGGCGCCGACCCCGTCGCCGCTCTCCGCGCCGCCGCGGACAATCGGGAACTCGACACCGCCGATGACCCTGCTGCGGTGCTGGACTGGCGACTGGACCCGTCCGGTGCCCATTCCGCCGGCACCGGACCGTTGAGTTGGACGCCTGGCCTGCCCCACGGCGTCACCAATGAGGCTCTGGCCGCGCCTGTTCGGGCCCGCGAGCGGATCGTGTCCGCCCTCGCCGAACAAATCCGTGACTCCGCGCGACGGTGGACGCCGGGCATCGCACCCGCGTGGGCGCGCCCACTTCTCGGGACGGATCCCGCGTTGTTAGGTGAGCTCGCGGTGTGGCGGGCAGGACTCGGGGTCCCCGACACCGACACCCGACCCACCGGACCCGACCGCTACACCGGCCTCGAACGCCTGCACCAGAAACGTCTGCACCAACGCGTCATCGACGCCTACGGTGACCCCGCGCTGCCACGCAATCGATGGGCCGAGGTCGTCGACGACATCGATGCTCGCATCAGCACCGACACCTTGTGGCCGGTCGTGGCCGACAAAATCGACCTCGCCGACCGCGCCGGACTCGACATCACCACCCTGCTCACCGACGCCGCCGCACAACGAGCATTGCCCGATGAGATGCCCGCTGCGGCCTTGTGGGCGCGCCTGGAACTGGAACCCTCCGCCCTCGACACCACCGGCACCGACCCTCTCCACCCCGACTGGTTACCCGACCTCGAAGCTGTCCTCGGCACCGACACGGCCGAATTGCTGACCACCGAACCGGCCTGGCCTCGGGTCGTCGCCGCCGTCGAACGCGCCACCAAATCCTGGTCCCCCCGGGATCTGCTCTTCACTGCCTACGAACTTCTCCAAGGCGCGCAGCCCGACGATGCCGCACCGCTGCGTCCCGATCAACTCGCGGCGGCACTGGCCTGGCGCATCGACGCACTGCACCACCACACCCCGACACCGCCACCGCCTGCCCAACACGCTGAACAGGCAGCGCCTGCACCGAGCACACCGGACGTCGGCAGCGAGCCCACGGTCACCGTCGCTACAGCCGAGCGGGCCAAGCACGAAGCCGAGGACGCTCCTGTCGCTGCCGCTGTCAGCGAACCTGCCGAGGGCGACCTCACCACCGGCATCGACCGCATTGCCGAGTTGTTCGCGAATGGGCAGGTCGCCGACGCTGTCGCTGCGTTCCGAACCTTCAATACCGGACTGTCCGACGATGAACAAGCGGTCCTCACCGCTATCTCGGAAACGCTATACCAGTACAGTTTCCCCGTCGCGCGAGCCCGACTCCGCTGGGCTGCACAGCAATTCCCGCAACACAAAGCGCTGATCCAGGCGTGCACACCCACGACAGATCCACGCGTCTTCCGCCGTGACACCGAACCCGACCACGACCGACCTCGACCCGTCTACGACCACCGCGAACGCTTCGACCCCACGGTCACACCGGCTGCTTTTGTCCCGATTCAGGCCGCAGGCAACGACGTGGTCGATACCTATCTCGCCGACCCTGACACGCTCGACCGCCGCGATCCGACGTCGACGACCACCGCCCGGGCGGCATCGGGTGGGTTTCCGATCGACTACGACCGGGCCGCGATACCCGCCATCGTCGGCCTGCCGTGTGTCGATTGCAGCATCGAACGTCCTGGCAACGCCAGCTCTCCCGTGCCCCCCAGAATCTCCGACGACGGCCTGTGCCACGACTGCCGCGACAACGAACGGCCAGGCACCCCCGAACACAACCCGGCAGAACACCTCCCCGCACGCTGCGCCCACATCGCCGAAGCTCACTCCGCGCCCGCGGCTTTGGCGATGCTGCGCCGCGACTGGCGCACACTCGACCAGTCCGGGCGCGCACTCATCGAGCAATGGCTGACCGACAACCCGCTCACCGAACAACCACTTCCCATCCTGACCCCGCTGCAACGTCTCTCCGACCGCGCGCTCGCCGAGGCGATCGACGGACTTACCCAGCGGCTCAGCAACATCGCAACAGAGGCCGAAATCTTCACCCCGATTCGGCAGCACGACTCCCATGCGGTACCAGACCCGAGCGTGGCCGAACACCGACAAGCCGCCGAGGATGCACAACTGGTCGCCCGCCAGCACGCCCATGAACTCGACACCGCTATCCGAGGCCTCCGTACAACCGCAGCCGCACTCGACACCTCGCGGGAGGAACTCGACGCCCTGCCAGTGATGCGCCGCCGCCAGCGCAAGGCCCTGCAGGAGCGCATCAACACCTTGGTCCGTGAACACCGCGAGCGCAGCGACGCGCACGAACAGATTCGCAGTGCCGCACGGGCCGCGAATCGTCACGCCAACGAGCTGCTTGCCCTTGCCGAACGCACCGCCGCCGAGGACGAAAGCCGCCGTCTCGCGGATCAGACTCGCGCAGCCAGCAGCGCTACGAACGAACGCGGACAAGTAGCCGCGGCATTACAAAATGGGCTGGGTGCCGAACTCGCCGACCACCGCGCAGAACAACAAAGAAGACAAGGGCTTTCACACCGGCAGCGACGTCACGAGGAACGTGCCCGTGCCGAACATGTGACCACGGAAGAGGATTTCAGCTCATACGGGTTCACGCACCTAGACGGGAACAAGCCGAGTCCAGGGCCGGACCTCGGTCGATGACCACGCAACCTTGCGGTAGCCGAGCGAGAGTGTGACCTTGGATCGCGGCCTGGTGAGCGGGCGGGCCCCGGCCGGACGCGAAAGCACCAGGTTCCACATCGATGCCGATCTCCGGAGGAGGTTGGCGTATGGGTGTGGCAATGCCTGGGGCCTGCACGCTGAACTGGGCACACGTGAACACGAGGTGGCCCACCAGCCCGGCGCCGGTTCATCGCGCGGTCCGTGAGGACCTGCCCCCTTGGAGATTCCGCTGGTTTGTGTGCGGGCGAGCAAGCGCGTCGCAACTTCAACGCGTCCTCAAACGACGGGTCGACGAGATGGAACGCCTCACCGGCGGCCGGTCCTGGCCGCCCGACACACCCCAGCCACGGTCGTGTACGCCGGCCACACCGGCGGGTAGCGTGTGCGGTGCCCCACTTTGGTTGGGGATCAGCGCACGCGAGGAAGGCTTGTCCGGGCTGGAATATCGGTCGGGATCGGCTTTGCCAGCCGCTGGCCAGCTGGGAACTGGTGATGGTGTAGTCGCGGCCGGACACCAGTCGTACTTCCTCTCTATGAGATGGCACCGACCTTTGGTGGTGCCCGGCTCAACGAGCTGCGGCTTCTCCAGGCTCGCGTCAGGCTTTGCCGACGCCGGGACTCGGAGCGCGAGTCTATGACCGCGCGGCCGAGGACAACCCAGCCATGCCCATCCGACGGCCCGAGCGTCCGCCGCACCGGGTGATGCCCGGAGCCGCCACCAATTTCTGGAGGTACGCGATGAGTAAAGGATCGATGAGCCACGACGACGCCGACCGTATCTCAGCGGCCGCCGCCGCCGACCCGAGCAGCCCCACCGCGACGTCGGGCTTCGATGATCGGGCCCAGGCCGCCGCCGACCGCAACGACGACTACGACGATGACGACTGCGAGGACGAGGAGTAGCGCGACCCTGGAGTTAGTTCTGCCGCCCCGCCGCTCAGGGGGGGGTGGTGCCCCTTTTTGTACTCTAACATAGTACATTTTTATTAAATGTCACCAGCTATACCAACTTTGTTAACGGGGCGGGGTGGGGAGTCTAGCGGACACCGCGCCGCTGGGCCGAATACCGGTGGGTGAGCTCC
>NZ_JARWOJ010000091.1 GCF_029868625.1 Nocardia neocaledoniensis
TCCACGGGGTTATTCGCCACACCCCGCGCCGGGCGCGCGGGGGGTTTGGTAACCCGCACCACCCGGGGGGCGGCGCCCGCCCAATCGCCGGCGGCCCCCACCGCCACTGCCAGCGACAGGCTCAACAGCCACGCGATGTCGGCCACCCAGCCCGGCTGCTGGAAGAAGTTGGCGACCGATCCGATCGTCACGTAGAGAGCTCCACCCGCGAGCGTGAGCGCGATCAGCAGATAGACCGGCCGCGGCCGCAGACCGAGAGCCGCGGCGTTATCGGGTGCGCGGGTGGCCGTGGTCATTCGTGCGACCGCGTGCCCGGCGATGCCTGCTCGTTTGGCACGCGAGGCCTCATCGCTGCTACGCAGGAGCTCGCGCAACTCGCTGGCCAGCCAGAACAACAGTCCCACGCTCATGATGGCGGGAACGAAGATGTGCAACCGATCGACGCCGAGCAGCGCGGCGCGCGCGCGGTCACGCGCTGAACTGGTCATCATCGGAAGGTCCTTCGTCGAGAAGTGTCACGGTCCCCGCGGTGCCGTCGACTTCCACGAGGCGGCCGTCGAGGGCGCGGGCGACGCCAGGGAGGTTGAACACGGCGGGCACGCCGAACTCACGCGCCAGGATGGCGGCGTGCGACAGAGGGCCGCCTTGCTCGATCACCATCGCGCCGCAGCGCATGAGCAACGGAGCCCAGGAGGGATCCGTCGTTGTCGCGAGAAGAACCTCGTCGGCGTTCAGCGGCTGATCCGGACGAGTCACGCGACGTGCGACACCACGGAACCGGCCGTTGCCCGCGGCCCAGCCGCGCAACTGACGCCCCGTCGCGGCCTCGGCGGGTGCGGCGCTGTCGGAGTCGCCACGGAAGCGCTGTGGCAGCGGGTCGAGCTGCTCCTGGCGGAGCACCCGGCGCCGTCGGCGATCCAGCACCGCGGGCACCGGCACCTGCTTGGTTCGCGCTGCCGCCCGGAACTCACCGGCGGTCAGCAATTCGACGTCCGAGGCCGACTCGAGTACACCGTCGCGCACCAGACGACGCCCGAGATCGAGATGAACACGGCGGATCTCCCCGCCCAGCAGCAGAATCGCGGCCTTGGCTCGTTCGCGGCGCTCGAACTGCGCACGAGCCTCGTGGGTGAGTCTTTCCACCTGACGCAGCCGCACCCAGCGACCGATGTCGGTCCTCGGGCGCCGCGGCCCCGCATCGATCATCTCCATGACAGTGTCGACCGCGGCCGACTCCACCGCATGCGGTGACCCGGTGGGCGGTTCCTGCCCGGACTCGGCCCAGGTCGGGCCGACTGGTATCGCCATGGATGCGCGCGGACTCGGGACGATGACCGACTCGGGGACCGTGGCTGCCGCAGCCAGACGTGCCGCGTCCTCGGCCGGGCCGAACCGGGCGAGGAGCAACCGTAGGCCTTCGTGAATGGCGCCCGCGTCCGCCGCGACGGTGATCTCGGCGGCCATCGCCCGGGTGGCCAGATCGATCAGCGCGAGATGGTAGCGGCACAGCTCGTCTTCGCCCAAATTCGCCAATATCGTTGCCGTGCGGTCGATTTCCTCCGCTGCGTGGATCGCGACGTCGGCATCGAAGACGGCGCGGCGACGGACACGCGCCGCGCGAGCTCGGTGACGTATGGTCGCGACGCGGTCGGTGAGTCCTCGCGACGCGGGATTGGGCGCGATCGCCGAGCCGGTGGCCCCGGCGTGCAGGGCCGCACGCCCGTGACGCCGAACCAGCAGGCGGTGCGGCGCGGTCATCGTGTCGAGCGGCCGCGTGCCGAGTCCGTCGAACATCGCCCGTAGCGCCTCCTCGACGACGAACGAACAGACGTCCCAGCGCAGCGGCGGCAGCACGCCGGGGAGCATTTCCGCGATGCCCTCGGTGGTGAAGTCGCTTCCCGTCAGGTCACGCGCGGCTGTATCGAACGGATCCTCATCTGCGGCGCGCACAGTGATCGGCCGGGCCTGGACGATCCACAGCCTGAGCCCGTCCCAGGCCCACTCGATATCCTGCGGGCACCCGGCACGCTGCTCGATCTCGCGCGCGACCGCGACCAGTTCAGTGGCTTCGGCCGGGGCTTCGGTCGGCACCTTCCCATCCGACACGAGCAGGACCCGCGGCGTCTGTTTGCCCGAGACCAGCGTCTCCGCCAAGCCGTGCACGGTCTCGATCCGCGCTGTCCCGGTGGCGCCGGTGGGGTCCTGGGTGAACAGGACCCCGGCGCGGACCGGCGGCACCATCGCCATGATCAGCGCGGCCATCGCCACATCCGCGTCGCCGATACCGAGTGCACGACGGTAGGCGCGGGGCGCCGGGTGATGCAACGAGGAGAAGACCGACAGCACAGCGCTCTCGACGGCCGCCCGGTCGGCGGGGTCGACATCGAGAACGGAGTGGTACTGACCGGCGAACGACGAAGCGTCCATGTCCTCCACCGTCGCCGAGGAGCGCACGGCGACGGGCTTGCCCGCCCCCACCCGCGCCGCGACCGCGCACACCTCGTCGAGGATGGTCCGGGGAAGCCCCGCGCGGGAGAACGCGGCATCGACCTCCGACGCGAGCGCCGATTCACCGCGCTCGAGACGCGTCAGCAATTCGGCCACCTCGGGTCGGCGGGCAACGACGCGGTAGGCCGCGGCCGTCACGCAGGCCGCCGCGGGAACCCGGACGCCCCAGCCGATCAGTCGGTCCAGCGCCGCGGCTTTGCCGCCGACGAGGCTGCCGCTCAGCCCGGTGCCCGACAGGATCAACACCTCGGCCCGGTCAGCCGACGCGGCGGCGCCCAGTGTGTCGACGCTCGTCATGCCGGATCCTTCTCACTGGTGAGACCGCTCCGGTAAGCGGCGACGGCACGATCGGCTACCCGCTCCACCGGTTCGTCGCCCGCGGCGGCACGATCTTCGAGCCATCGAGCCAGATCGTCACGGAGACCGATGGATCGGCGCGTGCCGGACAGCCGCAACGCCGCCGCGGCGGTGAGCACGATGCTCGCGCCGAAGACGACCACCAGATCCCAGTTGCGGCCGGTGGCGGCATCGATCAGCCCGATGAGAGAGATCACGCCGACCGTGATCATCAGTCCTCTCGCGTGGTCGCCGGCCCTCATCGCGCGGATCCCGGTCCGGTGCGAACATTCGTCATCATGATCTCCTCGAATCGGACGGGGGCGATCGGTCAGCTGCCGCCGCGCCGGCGTCGTTTCCCCAATTCGACCAATCCGCTGGTCATTTCGTTAGGGACCCTGGTCCTGGCCACAGATGCCTTTCGCCACCGGTGATCCCGGCATCCCGGCCCCGCCGTTGTCACCGGGTCAACGGCCGATGTCGCGATGCCGGACGCCCATCGCGGCGACACCGGTCGCGACGACCGTCACGGCGAACAGGACCGCCGTCGCCAGCGCGTCGGGACGGTGCAGCGGCACGAGCGGCAGGTGCCGCAACGGCGAAGCGCCGGCAAGCCATCCGGGCAGGTCGAACGCGTCGATGAACAGCAGAGCGACCACGACGTACCCGTAGTAGGTCCACCCGAGAAGCGACGCGATCCGCGGTGCCCAGCCGAGGAAGACCGCCGCCGCGGCGACGACGACCCAGACCGCCGGCAGGTACGCCAGCGCCGACGCCGCCAGCCGCAGTGCCTGGAAAGGTTCGCCGACGCGGAGGCCGTGGGCCAGGCCCTCACCGAACCCACCCGCGCCGAGCACCATCGCGCTGCCCGCCGCCGCGACCGTCACATAGCCCAGGAGCCAGCGGGCGCGGCCGACCGGTCCCGCCAGGATCAACTCCGATCGGCCCGTGTCCTCCTCCGACCGTGCGCGCAAGACGGCGGCCACGCCGCACGCGGCGGCCAGCAGCGCGCTGATCGTCAGTGTGAAGGCGAGATACGAATCGACCGCGTCGTCGACGGCTCCCCCGAGATAGGCCGCCAGTTCCGGGTTGTCGGCCAGGAACTGCTCGATGCTGTCGGCGAAGGAGCCGTAAGCACCGCCCAGCACCGCGGCCCCGAGGGCCCAGGAGAGGACGGCGCCTCGCTGTAAGCGCCAGACCAGACCGATGGGGGACCTCAGCAACGGCGAGGCCTTCGCACGTCCGGTTCGGTAGCCGAACAATCCGGCGCCGAAGTCGCGACGTCGCGACAACCAGAGCGCGGTGGCGCTCAAAGCCACCGAGGTCGCCGCGAACAACGCCAGCGGCCACCAGCGGTCGTCGACATAGGGGAACGTGCGCTGTCCCCATCCGATCGGTGAGATCCACGCGACCGCGTCCGTGCCGGTGTCGCCGACGGCCCGCGCCACGTACATTCCCGCGATCAGCGCGGTGACCGTGCCATAGACGCTGCGCGGGTTCTCGAAGATCTGCGCCGCGACCGCCGTGGCCGTGGCGACGGTGAAACCGATACCCGCGATCGAGATACCGACCAGCAGTGAACCCGACACCGGCAGGCCGCTCACCACCGCGGTGCCGAACACCACCACGGCCGCGACGGCGTCGACCGCGAGCGCGCCGAGGAGCGCGGCGACGAGGATGGCGCGCCGGCCCACCGGCGCCGACCGGATCAGCTCGGCGCGTCCGGTCTCCTCGTCCGAGCGGGTGTTGCGCCCGATGAGGAACATGTTCATCAGCGAGACGACGATCGCCAGATAGGCGAAGATCTCGAAGACGACCTCACCACCCACTGTTTCCAGCAGGCGGGTGGGGCCGCCCATCGCCACGACGGCCGCGTTGGCCTCCATCGTGGCGCGCAACTGCGCCAGCTTGGCGGGAGTGTCGTAGAAGTTCTGGCTGCTCACCGCTTGCAGACCCAGCAGGGCCGCCGTGCCGAGCAACCACCAGGGCAGGATCCGGCGTTCCCGCCGCATCGTGAAGCGGAGCAGGGTGCTGACGCCCGCTGTCCCGGGATCGGCGACCGCGGTGCTCACGACGCCCCCGCCGTGGCCGGGTCACCGGTGTAGTGACGCAGGAAGATGTCTTCCAACGTCGGCTTCGCACTGGTCAAAGAGACGACACCGAGCTCGGTCAGCGCGCGCAGCACACGCTCCAGGTCTGTGGCGTCGACGTCGAAGCGGGCGTGCCGGTTGTCGACCGTCAGATTTCGCACGCCGGCCACGCGCGCCAGCGCGGTGGCCGGCCGCTCGGTCTCGACGTTGATCGTGGTGCTGCGCAGATGTCGCAACTCGGCCAGCGTTCCTGTCTCCACGGTGTGGCCGCCGCGGACGATACTGACCCGATCGCACAGCGCCTCGACCTCGGCGAGCAGGTGACTCGACAGCAGCACCGTACGACCCTCACCGACCAGCTCGCGAACGCACAGCTGGAATTCCCTCTCCTTCAACGGGTCCAGGCCCGCGGTGGGTTCGTCGAAGAGGAACAGCTCCGCGTCCGAGGCCAGCGCCGCGACCAAGGCCACCTTCTGGCGATTCCCCTTCGAGTAAGCGCGCGCTTTGACCGCCGGGTCCAGCTCGAAACGGGCGAGCATCTCCGCGCGTTTGCGCGGGTCGATGCCGCCCCGCAGTTCGGCGAGCAGATCGATCGTCTCGCCGCCCGTGATTCCCGGCCACAGGGTGACCTCGCCGGGCACATAGGCCATCCGGCGGTGTACAGCCACCGCGTCGGTCCATGGATCCGAGCCGAACACGCGAACCGTTCCCGAGTCCGCGCGCAGCAGGCCGAGCAGGATCCGGATCGTCGTCGTCTTGCCCGCCCCGTTCGGCCCGAGGAAGCCGTGTATTTCGCCGCGGCACACGGTCAGGTCGAGCGCGTCCAATGCCACGGTCGGACCGAAGGACTTGCTCAGCCCCGAAATGCTGATGGCAGGATCGTGAGTCATCGTCTGATCGTCCCGCGCCGCCGGATCCCGGTGGAGTGCCGAAGGACCCGCCGCCGACCGCGTTGGTCACTGCCTGACGACCGCGTCGCGTCGGTGCCATTGGTCCCCGCAAGACAGGCATACCGGCTCTGCTCTGAGTCGGCCTGTCCGAGCGAAGCTGGCACCATGACTCCCACACCTTCACCCCATGTCGCGATCCTGTTCGCCACCGCGCAGGGCTCCACGCGAGACATCGCGGAGTTCATCTGCGAGGAACTGGTGTCCCGCGGCGCACACGTGGAACTGCGCGACATCGAGCACGCGCCGGACCTGACGGGCATCGGCACCGTCATCATCGGCAGCGCCATCCACGACATGGATCTGCTCCCCGAGGCCAATGCCTATATCCGGCACAACCTGCCCACCTTGACCGCGAGGGAGGTCTGGCTGTTCACGGTCGGACTCGGCCCTGCCCTTCGCGGGCCGGTCGGCCGGTGGGCGGGACGCCAGATTCCGCGCAAGGTCGGCGCCGCCATCAGCGCGCTGCACCCTCGCGAGTACGCCGCGTTCGCCGGGAAGTACGAACGCGAAGGAGTGTCCTGGCGCGCCCGCGCGATGTTCCGGCTGCTCGGCGGAACCCGCTACGGCGACCTACGTGACTGGGATGCCGTGCGGCGCTGGGCGGGCACCGTCGCCGACAGTCTGCAACTCCCCCAAGCCTCCGCCATCAACACCGCCCATCCCTGACCGTGCCACGCGATCGCACCGGTAGCGACGGTCCACTCGACCGGGCGCCGCCGGTGCGGACGGCGGTTCATCGCTCCCCGGACAACACGGGCGTGGCCAGGAGGGCGGCCAGGAACCAGCCGGTCACCGCCGCCATCACCGCCGCCATGAGGATTCCTCCCACGAGGCCGATGACGACGACGAGACCGAACGGCTGACCCGGCTGCCACAGCGGAGTGGTGAGGGCGAAGAACGCCGCCAACCCGCTCAACCAGGCCAGCGCGGTGCCCACGATCCAGCGATGCGCTCGCGCAACGAACCGCTTCAGCACGGCCCACTGCGCGACCCCGATCGACGACACCAACGCCGCCGCAGCCATCAGACTCAGCGCCGCCGACACCGCGACAGGCCAGCGCGCCACCGTAGCGCCGACCGCCACCGCGGTCAGCGCGATCGCCCAGGCCACCGTAGCGCCCAGGGCGGTCGCGGTCGTCCACACGCGCGCCCGCAGGCCAGGCACCACCCGCACCAGAACCCGCGCCTGCGCGACCCCGAGCACTGCGCCTTCCACGGTCCCCGCCGCGAGCAGCGCCACGATCGTGACACCGAGCGAGGCATCGCGCACCAGCGTTCCGACCACCGCGGGAGCCGCGAAACCCAGCGCCTCACCGACCGTCACCGAGGTCATCCAACGCCGCCAGAACGCGCTCGGCGTCCGCTCCGCCTGGGTATCACTGTGTCCGCGCCGGCGCCGGGGCAGCTCGATCACCACCAAAGGATCGTCCACCGGAACCGCACAGCGGGGGAAAGTCTGTTGATAATAGGCCGCCAGCTCCTCGTGCTCGAGCGAACCCGGGTGGGCGACATGCGCCACACCGTCCGCCCAGCGGCCGCGCAGCCGGATCGATACGGGGTGTGGCAGAGCGAAATTGCGCCACCAGGTCTTGGTCTCGGAGCGCCCCACCCGGACGACGGCGAGATCGCCCACCCGCGCGTACGCCACCGGTAGCGCGATGCGTCGTCCGGTACGCCGTCCCCGGTAACGCAACTCGGCCATGGTCGGCACGCACCGCGCGATCCACGGTATGCCGAGAGCCGAGACCAGGAACGAAGCCCCGATGCCAGGGGCGTGAAAGTTCGTCGAGACGCTCATGATCGGATCATCGCCTCGCCACCACGCGCGTCGCCAGAAGCCGAAGTCCCTGTCCCGAGGGCACTTCGGACGCTGAGCCCGCTCACACGCCCGTGTATCGAGCACCGTGGCGCCGGATGCCGAAGTTCGCACGACGGGACCGCATTCGTTCTCCCCGTGCTTCGATACCTGGCTCTCATTCCGAGGACCCGGCGGCATCATCGATGTCCAAGATGCTGTCGACAGGGCGCCGAGCGGTCCGCGGGGGCGGCGGCGTCCGGGCCCCGCCGATCCGGACCAGCACCTGCGGATGACGCTGCCCCACCAGCTCTGCCACCATCGCGCGCGACGACGGCAGCTCGGTCACGTGGGAGACGGTGCAGGTGGACAGGTCGTGCACCGTGCACTCGAGCAGTATCGCCGACAGCGTGTATCCACAATCCAAGACAGCCTCGGGCGAGTCGCTCTCGGTCGACAGCACGATCACCCTGGCCGCGTCGTCGGCGTCGGAATCCGGGGAAACGGCCGAACCGACGGGAAATTGCCGCCCCAGCGGAACGCGGCCACGGTCCGCCGCGGAGGGCAACGCGGCTGCGGGGACTCCCCCGCCACCCCGGTCTGGGCCCGAGGTCCACCAGCTCAGTTCGGCACCGTATTTCGGGTCGTATCGGCGTAGTCGCCCAGTCAGCTCCGAGATCCGGTGCAGCGCGCCGACACCGTCGCCGTCCAGGAAGGTCACCCTCGTGTGTGACCTGTCGCCGAGGAACTCCAGCACCTTCGGCGTAGTCACCCATTCGAGCGGCGGGTCCATGGGCATCCGGTCGCTGTATCGCCGGTCGATCGCCGCGGCGAGCTCCTGGTCGGCTTCTCGGGGCTCGTGCCGCGTCCTGGGTTCGATGGTCGCGACGTGGGCACGCACGGTCGGTGAGGGCATACGGGTGATCCGGGTATCCCAGCCCGCCGCCGCCCACGCGACCTCGCCGTGGTGCAGCATCACCCCGCAAGCGAGAATGCCTTCCCGGTTGAACGAGTCGGTGGCGGGCAGCAGCCGGTCCGGGTCCACGAGCAACGCGGCTCCGGTTCCGTCCCAGCGCCACCGCCAGGGTTGGCTGTTGTGCAGCGAGGGGGCTCGGGCTGCCCGCTCGTATACGGCGCGCACTGTCGCCAGGTCAGGTCTTCGCGCGATAGTCATCGAGAACCCCGTTTCGTTCCGCGCAGGTCAGAGGGGTACGCCCGCACCGAAGCCACTCGCGAGCAGGAGATCATGCGCACGGCGTGCGGATTCGGCGGTCCGCGTGGAGGCGTCGGCCTCGGTGGGCAATTGTTCGAGCCCGTGTGACAGTGCCATCACGGCCTCGGTGAGTGTCGTCACGTGCTGCTCGAGCCGCGTCAAACGATCCGGCTCGGGGCGTTCTTCCCCGTCGAGCGCGGGCACGTGCAGTTCGCCCGCGATATCGGTGGTCGCCCCGTACAGGAGGCGGAACAGCGTGATCGGCATCCCGGAGAACACGCGCGGGAGCAAGCCGGGCGAGAACTTCGCGTCCAGCGCGTAGGTCACCGCCGCCACCACGCCGGGAACGTCCGCCGGCTCGATCCCGGCTTCCCGGGCGAACTGCGAGCAGAACTCCCGCAGGCCGTGGCGCACCGGAAGGTGACTCGGTACCCAGTTCTCGAAGTACACCCCACGCAACAGTTCCGGCAGCTGCGCGGACAGATGCGCCGAACTGTCGATACCGACCCGATCGCGCACCGTGTGCAACCACGCACGCAGTGCTCGCAGGGCGAACCGGCGATCGTCGGTGTCGAGGCTCTCAGCGACGGCGCGGAGCCACACATGGGCCGTATGAACGGTCGGGGCCAGTGGATCGTGATGATTCGACATGGATTCTCCTGCTTGTCGACACGGGTGCGGCGCACGCGGCACCGGAAGTCGGCGCGATACCCCACGGAAGCCGTCTACATCAGGGGCTCGAGCCACACCGTCCACCACGCTGTGCCGGTGTGGCTGGGTGGGGACCTCGTTGTCACCCATCCCGGGGTCGTGCTCGATAGCTCCATCCTCGGCGCAGGGCCGAGCCGACCCCAGATCCGAAGGACACCGCCGTGAGGGCTGAAGGCCACCCGCGCCGGGGACTTCGCATCGCGCCGACCGGGACCCGGACGGGTAGTCCGTGTCCTGCTCCGGTTCCACCGAGGGACCAACGCCCGCACCCGCGCGGGACCTTCGACCGTATCGGGGCGATGTCGGTCCCAGCGAGGCTTGAACCGACATCGACACCGACCGGGAACGGGGACCGAGATGGGCGAATTCGTCGCAGATTTTCGGGAATTGCGGATGACGGACGCCGACCGCGCCGGCGGCAAGGGCGCGAACCTCGGCGAACTCGTCGCCGCGGACCTGCCGGTACCCGCCGGTTTCGTCGTACTGGCCGCCGCCTACGAACACGCGATCATCGACAGCCCTGTCGGAACAACTCTGGGGCAGCTACACGACCAGGCCCTGGCAGCGGTAAGCGACACCGCTCAGCTCGCCCACCTGTGCGAGAAGATGGCGGAGATCGTCCGCTCTGTCGACCTCGATGACGCGATCCGCGAGTCCGTCTCGACGGCCTATCGCGCGCTCGGCGATGAGATTCCGGTCGCTGTGCGCTCCTCGGCGATCGGCGAGGACAGCGCGGGCGCTTCCTTCGCGGGGATGAACGTGACCCGCACCAACATTCGCGGCCGGGACGCGCTACTGGCCGCCGTGGTCGACTGCTGGGCGTCGCTGTTCAGTCCGCGGGTGCTGACGTACCGGGCTCGTCGCGGGATGCGCGGCCGCCCGGCGATGGCTGTGGTCGTGCAACGGATGGTCGATGCCCGATCCGCCGGGGTCGCCTTCACCGCGGACCCCGCGACGCGGCGACGCGATCGCGTCGTCGTCGAAGCCGCGCGGGGGCTGGGCGAGGTCGTCGTCTCCGGAGCGGTCGAGCCCGACACCTACCTGCTCGACGCGACGGGCCCGACCCTGCTGCACACCAGGACCGGACAGCAGACCTATGCGATCGTCTCCGGTCCGCACGGTGACCGCCGGGTCGAACTGGATGCCACCGACGCCGCCTCTGCGGTCCTGACCGACGAGCAGGCCAGGGAGGTCGCCCGACTGGCGCTCTCGGTGCAGGCCCACCACGACGGCATCCCGCAGGACGTCGAGTGGGTCTTCGACGACACGGGTGCTCTCTGGATCGTGCAGGCGCGACCCATCACGACGCCGACCGAGAAGGCCGGCGAGCCGAGCGCGGGTCCCGCCGGCCACGCGGCGCTGGTCCAGGGCATCGGCGCGGCGCCCGGTATGGCGTCCGGGTTCGTTCGTGTGCTGGCCTCGCCGGAACTCGGGGAGCAGCTGCGCAAGGGCGAAGTCCTCGTGGCGCCGATGACGAATCCGGACTGGCTACCGACCTTGTCGCGTGCCGCGGCCGTGGTAACCGACAGCGGCGGCATGACCTGTCACGCCGCCATCGTGGCACGTGAACTGGGAATTCCCTGCATCGTCGGTGCCCGCACCGCAACGTCGACTCTCGTCGACGGCACCCGGGTGACGGTCGACGGTTCCACCGGGCGGGTCACAGCCGGCGCCACAGAGGTCCCGCTACGGCCTTCGGCCGCACACGTCGAACCGCGTAGATCCGCCACCGAGACCACCGCGACCAAAATCTACGTCAACCTGGCCACTCCCGATACCGCCGCGGCCGTCGCCGCGCAGGACGTGGACGGCGTCGGTCTGTTGCGCGCCGAAACCTTGCTGACCCGCGCGCTCGACGGCCGTCACCCCCGCGATCTCCTCGCACGGGGCGAACAGCAGCAGTTCATCGACCGGCTGGGTGAGTCACTGAGCCGAATCGCCGCGCCGTTCGGCGCTCGACCGGTGATCTATCGCACCACCGACTTCCGCAGCAACGAGTTCCGCGCGCTGCGCGGCGGCGAACGATACGAGCCTGTCGAACACAACCCGATGATCGGCTACCGCGGCTGCTATCGCTACGTCCGTGAGCCCGATCTGTTCGGCGCCGAACTCTCGGCGCTTGCCCGCGCCCGCCAGGACAACCCGAACCTGCACGTGATGATCCCGTTCGTGCGTACCCGCTGGGAACTGGAAGCGTGTCTGGAACTCATCGACGCCAGCGCTCTGGGACGGCACCGTGGCCTGCACCGCTGGGTGATGGCCGAGGTGCCCTCGGTGCTGCACTGGCTGCCCGAATATGTCGGCCTCGGCATCGACGGTGTCTCCATCGGCAGCAACGACCTGACTCAGCTGATGCTGGGTGTCGACCGCGACTCCGAAGACTGCGCCGAGCTGTTCGACGAATCGGATCCCGCGGTGCTGGACGCCATTTCCCGGATCGTCGGGACCGCACGGCGCCTGGGTATCACCTCGTCACTGTGCGGCCAGGCGCCCTCGAACCGGCCGGAGTTCGCCGAACACCTGGTGCGCATGGGCATCACCTCGGTGTCGGTGACGCCGGACGCGGTCGCCGCGACGCGCCGCGTCGTCGCGTCCGCCGAACGCCGAGTCCTTCTCGACAACGCGCTGGCCACTCCCACGGTTCGCCCACGCCCGGCCTGAGCACCCATCTTCGACAACCGACAGGAAAGGCTCGATCATCATGACCGATCTACACGGACGCAGCGTCGTCGTCACCGGCGGCGCGCGCGGCATCGGCGCGGCCGTAGCGCGTACCCTCGTCAAAGCAGGAGCGGGGGTCGTCGTCGCTGACCTGCTCGAACGAGAAGGACACGAGACCGCCGCCGCGCTCGGATCCCAGGCGATGTTCTGTCATCTCGACGTCACCGACGAGAGTGAATGGCGGCGGGTTCTCGACGATGCCGAAGCGAACTTCGGGCCGCTCGCGGTGCTGATCAACAATGCCGGCATTCTCGACTTCGGCGGTGTCGAGTCCGAATCGCCCTCCCGGTTCCGCCATGTTCTCGACGTGAATCTCGTCGGCTCCTGGCTCGGCATGCATCTGGCCGCACCGCGACTGCGCGCCGCCGGCGGCGGTGTGATCGTCAATGTCTCCTCCACCGCCGGTCTGATCGGGTATTCCGGAATCGCCGGCTATGTCGCGAGCAAGTGGGGGCTCCGGGGACTGACCAAAGCCGCCGCGCTCGAGCTCGGCGCGGCGGGCATCCGCGTCTGCTCGGTGCACCCGGGACCGATCCATACCCCGATGACCGCCGACATGGATCCCGGTGTTGCCGCGGGACAGCCGCTTCCACGCTTCGGCGAGCCGGAAGAGGTCGCCGCGATGGTCGGCTTCATCGTCACCGAGGCGACGTTCTCCACCGGCTCGGAATTCGTGCTCGACGGCGGCGCGACCGCGGGCGCCTCGCTGGTCCTTCCTTCATGAACCCCGCGCAGTGCGCTGCGGGGCCACCGCCGGCCCAGGTCTGTGAAACCCACACCGGTGTCGTCCTGCTGTGCGGCGAGCGGGCCTACAAGACGAAAAAGCCGCTGCGCACCGACTTCCTCGACTTCAGCACACCGGCACTGCGCGAACACGCCTGTGCCCGTGAACTGACGCTCAATGCGCGGCTCGCACCGGACGTCTATCTCGGGGTCGCGCATCTGAGCGACCCCGAGGGCGGCCCGGCCGAGCCCGTGCTGGTCATGCGCCGCATGCCCGCGCACCGGCGCTTGTCGGCACTGCTCGCCGCGGACGAGCTTCCCGCGGCGGATCTCACCGCGCTGGTCGACCTGCTGGCGGACTTCCACCGCACCGCGCGACGCGGCCACGACATCGACCGAGAAGGCACCGCGGACGCGCTGCGGGCCCGGTGGCGGGCCCTGCTGGATCCCCTGCGCTCCGGGCCCGCCGAACTGATCGAGCCGGACCTGCTCGACCGGATCGACCGGCGCGCGATGACCTACCTCGAGGGCCGGGCCGAACTGTTCGAGGACCGGATCGCGCAGGGGCGCATCGTCGATGGCCACGGTGACCTCCTGGCCGAGGACATCTTCGACCTCGACCACGGCTTCCAGGTCCTCGATTGCCTGGATTTCGACGATCGACTGCGCTACGTCGACGGCCTGGACGACATCGGGTTCCTCGCGATGGACTTCACCTATCTCGGCCGTCCCGAGCTGGCCGACGCGTTCGTCGCGAACTATCAACGCGCAGTGAATGATCCAGCGCCCGAGTCGCTGCGCGATCACTACATCGCCTATCGCGCCGCGGTACGTGCGAAGGTGGACCTCATCCGCGCCGGACAGGGCGATGCCACCGCAGGCGTTCGGCTGGGGCGGCATCTGCGCATCGCCGCGGAGCGACTCGACCAGAGTGCGGTGCGACTGGTCCTGGTCGGCGGGCTGCCGGGAACCGGAAAGACGACGGTCGCCACCCGCCTGGCCGAGCGGACCCGGGCGACGCTGCTCTCCAGCGACCACCTGCGCGCGGAGTTGGCGAGCACCGGGCAGATCGACGGCGGTATCGGCCGATTCGGAGCCGGGCGGTACTCCCCGGCCCACCGGGCCCGCGTCTACGACGAACTGCTCGACCGCGCACGCGGGCTGCTGGCCCGTGGCGTCTCGGTGATCCTCGACGCGAGCTGGACCGGACAGGAGGATCGCCGCCGCGCAGAGACGCTGGCCGGCGACGTCGCCGCCGAACTGATCGCGCTGCGATGCGCCTGCCCCCGAGACCTCGCCCACCAGCGCATCGGTGACCGACGCGGGAGCGAGTCGGACGCGACCGCCGAGATCGCCGACGCGATGGCGGCCTCCGACGTCGCCTGGCCCGGCGCCGGCACGCTGGACACCAGCGCACCACTGATCGAGACCGTCGCGGTCGCCGAGGAGGCCTGGCGCCGCGGCGCGACCTCGTCCACTCCCCCGGAGACCGCCCGCGCGACCGCAGACCACTCGGCGTGAACATCCCCGTACTCAGGAGACGACCATGACACAGCACACTGAGAGCCCGCATCAGATCGCCTCGGCCGCGATCGTCGTGGGAATCGATGGATCGGAAGGATCGATCAGCGCCGTTCGCTGGGCCGCACGCACGGCCGCGGATCGCGACCGTGCCCTGCGCATCGTGCACTGCGCCGAACCGATCGCCGATCGAACGCCGCGCAGTGCTTACGACGCCTTCATCTACGCCACCATGCAGGACATCCGACGCGCGGCCGAACAGATGCTCGCCGCCGCCGCCGACGAGGCGCGGGCCGCCGCGCCGACGGTGACTCTGACCACCGAACTCGCGACCGGACGGACCGCCCGAACGCTCATCGAGGCCTCGGCGCACGCGAATCTGGTCGTCCTCGGCGCGACTCGCACCGCGGGCGCGATCGCCCATCTGGGATCCACCCTGCTCGCGGTGACCGCACACGCCTATGGCTCCGTCGTCATCGTGCGCGGACCCGATCCCGAGCGCCAGGACGGTCCGGTGGTGGTCGGGGTCGACGGCAGCAGCGTCGGTGAACCCGCGATCGGCGCGGCGTTCGCCGAGGCCTCGCTGCGCGGCGGTGAACTCGTCGCGGTACACGCGTGGAGCGATCTGTCGGAGGGGCAGTTCGGCGGTGTCGACTACCTGGCGATGCCGGTCGACGACTTCGCCGTCGCCGAGGAGGCGCTACTGGCCGAACGACTGGCCGGTTGGTCCGAGCAGTTTCCCGATGTGGCGGTCCGGCGCGAGGTCGAGGTGTTCGGGCCGCGCGAGCGTCTGGCCCGGTGGTCACAGACCGCGCAACTGCTCGTCGTCGGTAGCCGAGGTCGTGGCGGTTTCCGCGGTCTGCTGCTCGGATCGACCAGCAACTGGCTGGTTCAACACGCCGAGTGCCCGGTCATGGTCGTGCATCACGACTGACCGGTGTGGGCGCGAGTCCTTCCCCTTCGGTTCGTCCACCGGGGATCTCGGGCCGGTGCGGGTACGTTCGGTCGACGCGGTCGCCGCGCGAAACGCCGCGACCGCCGTCGCCAGCGTCGGGAACAACCGTTCGGGACCGATCCGCTCGGTCAGCCCGCAGGCGTCGAGGTCGTCGCGCAGGTCCTTTTTGACCCGGGCCAGCGCGAAGACCACTCCGCGCCCGGACAATTCGGCGCGTACCTGCTCGACGGCGTCGAGCGCGGTCAGGTCCACCTCGACGTTCGCCTCGGCGCTGAGAACGAATTACCGCAGTTGCCCGCCGGCGGTTTCCGCCGCCGCGAGTGCTCGCTTGCGGAAGTCCTCCGCGTTGGCGAAGCACAACGGAGCGTCATAGCGGTAGATCACCAATCCCGCGATGCGGGTGGCGTCGGGGTAGTCGTCCACGTCGTGCATCCCCGCCAGGTGCGGGACGAAGCCGAGCACGGCGTCATGCGCGTGGGCGATGCGCCGCAGCAGGTCCGACACCGACAGGGCGATCGCGACGAGGACGCCGTAGAGGACGCCGAGAGCAAGGACCGCGACCACCGTCCCGACCGCGAGCAGGAGTTCGCTGCGGCGAAATCGCGCCAGCCGCACGAACTCCGACACCTCGATCAGCCGGAGCGCGGCGTAGATCACCAGCGCGCCCAGCGCGGCGACCGGGAATTGCGCCAGCAGGTCGGTCGCGCCGAACAGCACGGCCAGCACGACGGCACCGGTGACCATCGCGTAGAGCTGGGTTCTGGCACCGAGCAGGTCCGCGATGGTCGTCCGGCTGCCGCTGCAACTCACCGGAAAGCCGTGCGTCAGCGCCGTGGCCACGTTCGTCGCCCCCAGGGCCGCCAGCTCGACATTCGGTCGCACATGGTCGCCATGGCGCGCCGCGAACGCACGACCGGTCAGCGCGTTGTCGGAAAATCCCACCACCGCGATGCCGACGGCGGGAAGCAGCATCACCGAGACATCGGCGAAAGCGAGATCGGGCAGACCCGGCGCCGGTAGGCCGGTCGGAACGCTGCCGATCACCGCGATGCCGAAACGTTGCAGTGACAACACCGAAACCAGCGCGGCCGCTCCCATGACGGCGATCAACGGCCCCGGCGCGCGCGGCAGCCACCGGGCCATGGCGAGCAACGCCACGAGTACCGATCCTGCCAGCAGCGCCGTCGCCGGATGCCACTGCTCGATGTCGGACACCAGCGAGCGCAGTTGCGCGAGCACCGTGTCGCCTTCGACCGGCACTCCGGTGACCCTCCCCGACTGCCCGACGATCTTCAAGCCCGCGGTGCCGGCCAGATAGCCGACCAGAACCGGGTGCGACAACAGATCCGCCAGCACGCCCAGCCTCAGCAACGCACCGAGCAAGCACAACCCTCCGACCAGCAACGCCAGCAGCGCGGCGAGCGCGGCGTAAAACGGTCACCGCGGCGACCACGTCCGACGTAGCCAGGAACGCCGATAGCCCCGAAATTGCCGCAGACCCGGCAGCAGACCCGTCACCATCGCTCCAGTGTCGACGCGGCGGTCCCGGTCGCGGGATGGCCGAAGGTCATCGGATCGGGACGCTGGTCCTCCGCGCCCAGGACCTTCGGCCCTGATCTCGGCCACGGCGAACCGGCCATGCTCGACTCCATGATCTCGATGTATCTGCGGCGACTCGACCCTCGCCGATCCGTCCTGCGCCTGCTCGCCGGCCTGATGGCGACCTGGGCGTTCGCCGGGTCCTTCGGGCTGATCACCGGCGCGGTGCCGCTGACCCCGGCAACCCTCGACCGAATCCCCCTCCACAGCCCGATCCTGTCGGGCGTGGCACTGGCCCTCGTGGTCGGCCTGCCCATGACGGTCGTGGCGCTGACGGTCGACGACAACGACGCGCACAACGCGCAGACGACATTGGTTGCCGCTTCCGCGCTGATCGGCTGGATTCTGGTGCAGCTCGTAGTGCTGCGCGAGTTCAACTGGCTACAGCCGGTCTGTCTCGTCCTCGCCTTCGCCGTTGCCGCGCTCGGTACGCCGCCACTGCACGACCACACCGACATCCGACCGCGAAGCGAGATGAACTGATGCGTGCGCAGGTTGTCTACGAGTCCATGTTCGGTAACACCGCGGCAGTGGCCGAAGCGATCGCGACCGGTCTGCGGTCGCGGTTCGAGGTGACAGTCCTTCCTGTCACCGAGGCGGTGAATCACCCGGCACCACAGGTGGATCTGCTCGTCGTCGGCGGTCCGACCCACGCCTTCGGGCTCAGCCGCACCGCCACCCGCCAGGACGCGGCGGGCCAGACCGACGACCCCGTCGAGATCGAGATCGGAATTCGCGAATGGCTCGACGCGGCGCTGCCCGTGCCGTCGCCACGCTCGGCCGCCGCCTTCGGGACCAAAATCGCCCACCCGCCCTGGCTGCCCGGTTCGGCGGCGAAAGGCATCGCCAAGCGCCTTCGGCACCTGGGCTATCACCTCGTGGCCGCCCCCGCTGACTTCCTGGTCGAGGACATGACCGGTCCGCTTCGTTCCGGTGAGCTCGAGCGCGCTACCGCATGGGCGGCGCGGCTGGCCGCCACCCGATCGATCCTGCCGGACACGCGATGACCGGATCAGTCGCACACTGCCGCTGGTAGGTCGGCGCGATCACGGCATCAGCACGGCGGCACCGTCGAAGCGGCCGAGCGAGAGATCCCGCAAAGCGCGGTCGGCGTGTTCGAGCGGGTAGGGATGGGTCGAGACCTTCAACCGGTACCGCTGCGCCAAGGTGAGGAACTCTCTGGCCTGCAGCCTGGTATTGGATGTCACACTGCGGATCTGCCTCTCCCGGAACAGGTGTCGCTCATAGTTCAGCGGCGGGATGTCGGTGAGATGGATACCGGCGATGGCCAGCGTGCCGCCCGCGTCCAGGGCCGCCATGGCGGGCAGCACCAACTCGCCGACCGGGGCGAACAGGATCGCGGAATCCAGCGGCTCCGGTGGCGCGTCGGCGGCGCCCTGCACCGAATCCGCACCGAGCGCCGACGCCAGCTCCCTGGCAGCCGGATCCCTGGTCATCACATGGACACGTGCACCCCGCGCCAGCGCGATCTGCGCGGTGAGGTGGGCGCTACCGCCGAAGCCGTAGATACCGAGCACCCCCTTCTCCGGAACCTCGGCGCGTATCAGCGCGTGGTACCCGATGATCCCGGCGCACAGCAGCGGAGCCAACTCCTCGTCGGAGTAGCCGGCGGGCAACGGCAGCGCGAAGTCGGCGGGAACAGTGGCGAATTCGGCGTACCCTCCGTCGGCGTCCCACCCGGTGTAGCGGGAGCGTGGGCACAGATTCTCGGCCCCGCGCAGGCAGTATCGGCAGACCCCGCACGTGTGTCGCAGCCAGGGGATGCCCACCCGGTCGCCCACCGCCACATCGCCGTCTCCGTCCGGGACGGATACGACCTCCGCGACGACCTCGTGTCCCGGCGTCACCGCACGTCGGTGGACGGGCAGATCGCCTTCCACCACGTGCAGGTCGGTTCGGCACACGCCGCAGGCCAGCACCCTGACCAGTAGTTCGCCGGCCAGGGGCGACGGCATCGGCTCCGCGCCGAACCGCAGCGGGGCAGACGACCCGACCGGACCGGGACGGACCGCGCGCCACGCTCGCATCATCTCGCCGCTCCTTTCACGCTGTGCCGTTGGTGTCGTATCCAGCCTGGCACGAAGACACGCGGTCGGTGGGAAGGCCGTGCCCGTACTCCGCGTCTGCCACCGGATGGCTCTTCTCCACCGGCTCATCGGCGATCGACAACGCGGCGAGTCCTCCGTCGTAGCGCCGATACAGCAGGGCACCCCGTCCGGATCCAGGGTCGGTGTAGAAGAGAAAGGGGAGGCCATGGTCGCAGATCCTGGCGGTGGCCGCGTGTTCATCCAAGACCGGAGCCGGATGTACATGCAGGGTCGGCACGGCCGGCCCCGCCGCAGACAACGCGCCGGGTGGCCGGAGATCATGTTGCCGTGCCAGCCGTAGACCCCAGGGCCCGCCACGGTAGACGATCGAGTCCTCGCCGGTCTCGCTGTCGGTGAAAAGGTGCACGTCGTAGTCGAGTGCGTCCATCGTCCGAATGGCCGCGGCCGGCGACAACACTCGCGGCGTGATCGGCTTGCGCCGGGTGAGCGGGCCGGGAAAGAGGACCGACGGCCGCGTCGACCAGGTCGCCGGCCACGGTCGCGGTGACCATCGCCGGGCACCGACGATCTGCCTTCGCAGCCGCTTCGCCACCAGGACAGCGACCCGATCGGCGGGAGCTACGGTCTGCATCCGTACCGCCGTGCCATCCAGCGCGAGGTTCACCTGAACCAGCAACGGACCGCCGCCATCGCCCGAGTCGCTCACCCGGACGCGCACGGCACGGTCGGCTCCGAGTTCTCGCAGAGTCCGGCCGATGGCGGTGCCCAGTCGTTCGATCTCGGCGCCGGGCACCGCGCCCCGAATGCTCACCATCGCCTCGGGCACAAGCAGGAACCGCGACAAGAGATCCGACGAACCCACGACCACACCTGTCCTTTCCGCTCGCCTGGCCACGGCGGCATCGAGCGCCCCTACATTCATCGCCGGGCCCGCACTCCGGACAGAGCCGAAGGTCCTCGCCGAGACGGTCACTGGTCCCTGATCTGCGCGACTGCGCGAGATACCCGGTACGCGGGCACGGAATCACTGTGTCGCGGCGGAACGCAGAACGGCGAGCCGATCCGCGTATTCCTTCGCATCGATCTCACCCCGGGCGAACCGCTCCGCCAGCACATGCTCGGCGCCCGGCGGCACCGGGTGCTGGCGGCGCCCGTTGTCCAGCCGGAACAGGTATCGCAAGGCGAGCACGAAACCAGCGATCAACAGACCCCAGAACAACACCATTCCGAAACCCATCCAGACATAAGCCCAGCCACTGACATCATGGTCGTACCAGTACATTTCAGTCTCCTTCCGAGATCCGAACCGCGTGACACGACGGTTCGCCGGTAGTGCCACCATCGCCCTTCCCGGCACTGTGCGGTAAGGGCCGACAGACACCATTCGAGGAGTACCAATTCCTCCCAGATGACCTTGGTCGAAGCTGTTGGGGACCAACGCCTCTCACGAGGTGACCGGCGGCGGCGGGACAGTGTGGGGACGGACCGCGGAAACCGTGTCGCGGTCTGACGAAAGACATCGGAGGAATCATCGTGAGCGACAGCACCACCACCGCCGCGTACCACAGCAAGCCGGGCGAGAGCCTCGCCGATCCCTACAACATTCCCGGGATTCTGCTCTTCTTCATCGGGATCGTCGGGCTCGCCTCCACCTTGACGGCAGCAGGGTACGGGTTCGGCGGATGGACCACGCTCGGGGCGATCGCCACGGCCGCGAGCTTCACCGGGAGCATCGCCGTGTTCGTCCTCGAACACGAGCGTCTGCGCAGACTCGCCGCCCGACGCTGAGAAGGCTTCGTCGACCACCACCTCGCACGTCGAGAACGGAGAGCACCGCCATTGTCCGACCGTGAGACCGTTCCCCGCGCACCGACGAACCCGCCGTCATGAGCACGACCGCCGCGCACCTGCTCCTCGTGTTCGCCGTCGTGTTCGCGGTGAACCTCCTGCCGGCGTTCGGCCCGCCCAACGCGCTGCTCGTGGTGTTCTTCGCGGTCAACGGGAACTTCCATCCGGTCCCGCTCGTCGTCTGCGCCGCCGTCGCCTCGGGTGCGGGTCGGTATGTCCTCGCCGCCGCCACCCGTCGCGCCGGTGGCCATCTCGGCCCGCGACGCACCGCCAACCTCCGGGCCGCCAGCGACTATCTCACCGCTCGTCGCGGCCGCAGATTCACCACGATCGGGGTGTTCTTCGTCTCCCCGCTGCCGTCGGCGCAGATGTTCGAGGCGGCCGGGCTCCTCGGATTGCGCCTGCTTCCGCTGACCATCGCGCATGTCATAGGCAGAATGGTCAGTTTCTCGCTGTACCTCAGCGCGGCCGAGGTCGCCGAGCGCAGTCTCGGCGAGACTCTGACCTCCTCGTTCACCACACCCTATGGCATCGCCGTACAGCTCGTGCTCCTGGTCGGTGTCGTCATGCTCGCGCGGATCGACTGGACCGAGTATCTACCCCACCGGCTCAGCGCGCGTCCTCCGGGCGGCCACGACGATGGCCCGGATACCGCCGCGCGGCAGTGACTATTCCGCTGGCGCAGACCAGAATCACCGCGACGGCACCGATTCCGATGCCGATGTCGATGGCCTTGCCCACATCACCGCCCTCACCGCGTAGCCCGGCGAGGAAGTCCTCGGAGAAGTAGGGCCGGTGCACCAGAACAGCGGCCGCCGTGGCGATGGCCAGCAGATCGGCCACGATCGACAGGGCGGTGACCGGCCACGTCCAAGCACGCACGAGCAGCTGCGCACCGGCGACCGCGATCCACAACACGGCGACCACCACGACTGCCGGCAACAATCGCGTCACCACACCGGAATCCAGTCCTCCCACGACCTCCGCCAGAAACGGTGGAGCCAGCGCGGGAAATAGACACACGGCGACGATCAGGACTGTGAGCGCGAAAACAAGGTCTCCGACGGCGTCACCGAGCGAGATCTCCCGCTTGTGTGGCACCGGCGCCAGGTCGTCCGGCCGCCATTCGGGCACGACCGCGCCCGGCGCGACGCGTTCGATCGCCGCGAAAACGACTGTCACCCAAAATGCGGTATACACGGCACCGGCGAACGCGGACGTCAGCCCGTCGCGAAGAACGTCGAAGACGGTGGGCGCGGATTCTCCGCCGAGGGCGGCCGTCAGCAGACTCACGCCGCCCACGACAATCGCCATCGCCCGCACCGCGGGCCACAGGACCCGGAGGTAGGTGTCGTACAGATGTGGCCCGATCAGCTGACGCGGCGCGCCGCGAACCCGTCGAGCGCGATCATCGGCGGCCGAGCGAACGAGCGCTGACGATGAGGGCGGCGATGACGACAGCCCCGACCACGGCGACGAGCCTGTTCACATCGACCGCGGGCTGCCAGCGGACCTTTCCGTCACGGATGACGAAGGCACCGACGGGCTTCGCCCCGACACCGAATCCGGCACCGGAGCCCGCCTCGCCCTTCGATTCCGATCCGCCGCCCCCGGCGCCGCCGGAGACAGCGGCCACGCCGATCACCGTGGTGCCGTCGCGTTCGACCGGCTCGGCGTAGACACGTTCGACGGTCATCGCGTCCTTCGCGGCGCGGAAAGCGTCATCGATCCTCATGGTTGTGCTCCTCAGGGTGTTGTCCAGAATTCGAGGGCCGGGCATCGGCTCCGCCGGGCGAGGGTCTCACCACCGCGGAGGCACGACTGTCTAGTCGTCTTCCACCAACAACTCCGTGAGGGGGCGTCGTGGTGTTTCCGGCGGCTTCCCGGCGCTCGTCGGTGCCCAGCCCACGCGCAGAATGGCCTGCGGATAGGCGATATCGTCGAGCAATCGGCGACGTATCCGCACACGCTGCGCGGGGATCTCGAGCGGCTCGGTGAGCAGGCAGGTGGCGAGCCCGACGCCGGTCGCCGTCAGCAGGATGCTGCTGATCGCTTCTCCCGCACGCAGTCTCGACACCCGATCGTCGCCGGAGGTACCGATCACGAGCAGGTCGGCGTGATCGGGTTCCTCTGCCGGATCGGTGTATTCGGCTCCGGCGAACAGCCTGGCCGGTAGGTCGTCGTCCAGGCGCGGGCTCAGCGTGTTCCGCGCGGGCACCCCGTCGACACTGCCATGCCTGCCCGACCACATCGCGAGTTCGAACCGATACGCCTCGTCGCCGGCGTGAATTCCGCTGGCGGCACGGGCGGCGGACCGCACCGATTCCCGGTCATCGATCCGGCGCACCACGGCACCTTGCGCCGCTGCCCGTTCGGTGAACAGACCGAGGTAACCAGCCGGGATCGGCCACGACGTGTAGTGCCGTCGATCGGTCCTGCGGACGCTGATCGCCTTGCTCATCTCGATGTCGAGCGGGGCGGGTCGATGCGGTACGAGCGTCACCGCGGCGAGGTGATCCGGGTCGGCGGGATCGGGGACCCGGTGGATCACCGCGGCCCATCCCATCGCCGCCAACGCCACCGTCAGATGGTGCAGAGCCGCGCCGCAGCTGATCACGGTGTCGCGCTGGTCGGGATCGGTCGCGGGCAGAGCGCGTTGCCGGTCGAGGTAGAGGTGGATGCTGTGGTCGGCGATACGCCAGCGCCACGGCTGAATGTTGTGCACGGACGGCGCACGCCCGGCGAGCGTCAGCGCCGCCTTCACGGTGGTGTCATCGGGGAGTCCGCGCTTCATGCTGTCCGTCCTTCGTCGTTTCGTCGCTTCACCGTCCCACCTCGATGGGGACGGGGATAAGGGCACGATGTCCCCGCTCACAGGGACTTCGGGCAATCCGTGGGCCGGGCGGTCGCGGATCGGCCACTCGCCTCGACGGCACTACCCGGCGAGGCGGCCATGGTCTGCCGTGGCCGCCTCGACTCGTCGCTGCTACGTCCTGTCGCGGACTACGACCATCGGAAGCTCTACCGAATGCAACAGCGCGTTGCTGGTGGAGCCGAGCAGCATACTGGCGAATCCACCGCGACCATGGCTGCCCACGACCAGCAGTTGTGCCGACGCGGACTCCTCCAGCAGCGCGCGTACCGGGCGGTTGGCAACGACCACGCCGCGCACGGCCACGTCGGGATAGCGCTCGCCGTACCCGGCCAATGCCTCGGAGAGTTCGGCTTCCGCGGTCTGCCTGCCCATCTCCCAGCCGAGCAGGGGCAGATCGGCGCTGGCGTCGCTGAACGCGTGGACCGCGACGAGATCGACCTTGCGGCGCGAGGCCTCCTCGAACGCGAACTCCACGGCGCCGACACTGTTGTCGGACCCGTCCACGCCGACCAGTACCGGCAACCCGGCAGTAACCGGATCCGTGGCGACGATGCCCTGGACCACGGCGACCGGGCAGTGAGCGTGCCGTGTCACCGCGGTACTGACCGAGCCGAGCAGCCCTCGTTGGAAGGCCCCGATGCCACGGCTGCCGACGACGAGGATCTCCGCCGTGATCGACCGCTCGATCAGCAACGGCGAGGCCAGCTCGAACGCGACCTCGGTGGTGATCGTGAGGTCCTCGTCGGGCACCGCGGCGCGGGCGACCCGTGCCGCTTCGCCGACCACCCGCTCAGCATCCGCCCTGAGCCATTCCAGATCGGCCTCGCCCAGCGACATTCCCGGACCGAAGCCCGTCTGGATGGCGGCAGAGGTGAGGATGTGCAGCGGAAGGTGATGCAGCGCCGCTTCGGCGGCGGCCCATGCCGCGGCCTGATAGGAATTGGCGGATCCGTCGACCGCGGCCAGCACCGGCCGGGGTCGGTGTTCGGTGGGCCGCGCCGTCTTCTCGGTCATCGTCGTTGCCTTTCCTCGGGGTCACCAGCCCGTCGCCGGCGTCGACATCGAGCATTCCCGGGATCGGCCGGCCACGGGCAGGGGCCAAGGTCATCGTCGGGGCGGGCCGATCGGCCCGGATTTCGGTACGAGGTCCCCGGTTCGGCTGTCGCGCTCGTGCCGCATCACAGCGGGTCTGCCGGCTCGGCGAGCGGGAGTTCTGGGCGAGTGCTCGGCACAGCCTCAGCGGTGCTCGGGTACTTCCCGTTCCAGCAGGCGGATGCCGGTGACGATATCGGGGTCGATCGTGATGACGGCGTCCATCATGCCTTCCACCCAGGGCCGCAGCCGCCGCTCGTAGCTCGCGACGCGCCCGGGGTCGGAGACGGTGCGAGCAAGGCCGGTCACCGACACCGACCACCCGACCCGGCGCACCGGATCGATCTCATCGGCGCCATAGGTGACCACCACCGGTGCGGTGTGGGAGGCGAGCCCGGTGAGCGGGGAGTGCAGGCGCGTCCGGACGACGATCAACCCGTCCTCGTCGACGAGGTGGTTGACCGGTCGGATCGCCGGCAGCGCGTCGCGCGTGTAGACCACCCTGCCCATCGGCACGCTCGCCAGCAGCCGCAAGGCCTCGGCCCGTCCCAGCTCCAGCACCCTGCGCTGCCCGTCACCCTCGTTTCCCGAGTCGATCACGACGGAACTCCGGCCTGGGGCGAATCCCACATCTCGATCAGCCGCACAGATTTCGACCTCGCCTTCCGTTCGTCGTCCTGCGCCGAGGAGACCACACCGGCCGAACCGGGGCCCAGTGCCGGAAGCCCCTTCACGATGGGCCTTTCAGCCCTACGAGCCATTGACACCGCGGTGGTGATGTTGGGCGGCCGACGACCGAAGCGACCATCGTCGGTGTATCCGTCCCGATCCACAGCAGAAGGGCAGACGACCACAGTGCCTCGTGACCTGACACAACGTGAGATCCTCACCGAACTGGAACCGGTCGCCGAACGCTGTCTCAACAGCCATCTCGGCATGAGCAAGGACTGGCAGCCGCACGACTACATCCCCTGGGAGCGGGGGCGCAATTTCGCGATGCTCGGCGGGATCGATTGGGACGCCGAACAATCCACGCTCAGCGAGGTCGCCAAGGCCGCCATGATCACCAATCTGCTCACCGAGGACAACCTGCCGTCCTATCACCGCGAGATCTCCCGAAACTTCTCCCGCGACGGAGCCTGGGGCACCTGGGTGGGCCGGTGGACCGCGGAGGAGATGCGGCACAGCACCGTGATCCGCGACTACCTGGTGGTCACCCGAGGCGTCGACCCCGTCCGGCTCGAAGCGGCGCGAATGCAGCACATGACCAACGGTTTCGCGGCCGGGACCGGCGCGGGCGATTCCGACACGGGCGCCGGTCTGCTGTATTCCGTGGCCTATGTCAGCTTTCAGGAACTGGCCACTCGCGTCACCCACCGCAACACCGGCAAGGTCTGTGCCGACGACATCGCCGACAGAATGCTCCAGCGGATCGCCGCCGACGAGAATCTGCACATGATCTTCTACCGCAGCGTCTGCGCGGCGGCCTTGGACCTCGTACCCGATCAGGCGATCGAAGCGATCGACACCATCGTCTGCAACTTCCAGATGCCCGGCGCCGGCATGCCCGACTTCCGCCGCCACGGTGTGCTCATGGCCAAGCACGGCGTCTATGACCTCCGTCAGCACCTGGAAGAAGTATTGAATCCTGTGCTGCGACAGTGGAACATCTTCGAACGCGCGGACTTCACCGCGCGCGGGGAGCGGGCCAGGGAACATCTGGCCGGCTTCCTCGACGACCTGGCGACGGTGAAGATCCCCCGGTTCGAGGAACAACGCGACAGGGCGCTCGCCCGGGACCGAGCGCGGGCCTGACACCGGCCGGGCCCGGCAGCTGCGCGCTCGCCGTTCGAGACCACGGATACAGGCGACGAACGGCGCACCCGGCGAGGACGTTCGGCACTGCTGGACGGGCAACACCGCGACCATGCTGGCGTGATGGACCCCATGCGGCATCCGGTGCCGATCGCCACCTTCACCATCAATCCCACGGTGGATCTCTCCCTGGAGGTCACCGGCCTGCGACCGGAAGGAAAGTCGCGTGCGCGGCTACGTTCGGTTCGCGGTGGCGGCGGGGGCATCAATGTCGCGCGCGGCGTCCGGCGTCTGGGTGGCACGGCCCTCGCCGTGCACACCGCGGGCCGAGAAGTGGGCGCGCGGTTGAACCGGTTGCTCGACGACGAAGGCCTCGCGCACCTGCCCGTCGAGATCGACGAGGACACCCGTGAGGCGCTCGTCATCGCCGAACAGGAGTCGGGCGGGAGCTTCCACGTAGTTCCGGAAGGACCGACGTTGTCCGCCGCCGAGGAACGGCAGTGTCTCGATACGATCGCCCGAACCGCCGAGCACTGCGACCATTTCGTGCTCTCCGGCAGCGGGACGCCCGGTCTGAGCGCGGAATTCAGCGCCACCGTGGCACGCGCCGTGGCTGCGGCCGGCGCCGCGCTGATCGCCGACATCGCGCGCCCCCAGCTGACCACGATGCTGGCCGAACCCGTGTTTCTGTTGCGGCTCGACCGCGTCGAAGCCGCCGCCCTGATCGGCCGTCCGATCAGGGGATACGACGACGCGTGCGCGGCGAATGCTGTCCTGCTCGCGCGCGGCGCCTGCGAACACGCGATCACCACGGTCGGCGCGCTCGGCGCGGTGTGCTCCGACGGCGACGGCCATCGGGTGATAGCGGCGCCCGACCTGCCGACGCCGCCGCGCAGCGACGCGTGCGCGGGAGACAGCCTGGTCGCGGCACTCACCCACCAGCTGACCGAGGGCGCCGACGTGCCGAGGGCGTGTGAGTTCGGAGTGGCCGCCGCGGCGGCCACCGTCATGCTGGCCGGGACCGACATGTTCGAGTCCGCGACCGTGCGCACACTCGCGGCTCGGATCCGCGCGGTGCGAGCGACCGGCCCTGTCGCCGAATGACGGTGTCGTGCGATTCCGTATGCCCCGTGCCGAAGGTCCCGGTTGTTCGGGTACAGGTGCCCTGCCGGTCGCAGACTGTGCCAGCCACCCTGAAGGTATGAGTCAGATCACGACCGACGACACCGACCGACGACACACCGCCACATCGCCCGTGGTCGTCGGCGTCGACGATTCAGCCGCCGCAATCCGCGCGGCGCAGTGGGCCGCTGTCGTCGCCGACGCCCGGTGTGCACCGCTGCACCTGGTCCATGTCGCGCGACGGCATGTCGACACACCGGCGAGCGCGGAGATCCTCGACACCGCCCGACGCGCTGTGCGGCAACGGTGGGCACGCACGTCAGCGACCCTTCCGCCCGCGATCAACATGCTCGCGCTTCGTGGCGATCCGGCGACCCGGCTGATCGGCTTGTCCGCGGACGCTTGCGAAGTCGTTGTCGGCAGCGCGAGCCGAACCACCCGGTCGATGCTCGGGTCCGTGGCGACCACGCTGGCGGCCTCGGCTCACTGCCCGGTCGCGGTGATCCGGCCCCCGGCCAGCGGTGCCGCTGCCGTGGGCCCGGTGCTGGTGGTCACCACACCCACCGACAGCGGCGCGTCCCTGACACTGTCGGCCGCGCTGCGCGCCGCCACGGAGCGACGCAGCGAGCTGGTGGTCGTCACGATCGCCCGGCCGACAGCGCGTTCCTCGGCGCCTCGCGCCGAGCACGATATCGAGGCACTGCTGGCCGATCACGGACGCCGCTTCCCCACTGTCCGGACTCGACTGGTCACCTATTTCGGGCACACCCGTACCGCGATCGAGAAATTCTGCGCCACAGCGCAATTGGTGGTCACCACCCGGCAACGCAGACCGTTCTGGCCGCCACTGAGCGGGATGTCGTACCTCACCCTCCAGCACACTCGCTGCGCGGTCCTGGTCGTCCCCGAGCAGCCCGTACATCCGACCGCGATCGAACGCCTCGGCCTCCGCCGCACGGCAGACCAGATGATCGGCTGACTCCCGCGTCCGTGGGCAATCGACTCCGAAAGGACATGTCATGACGACGTCCGATATCGACCGTTCTTCACCCGCCGCACCGGTTGTGGTCGGTACCGACGGCTCGGCAGCCGCCGAGCGGGCGGTGCGGTGGGCGGCAGAGACCGCCGCCGCGCACGCACGGCCGCTGCGCATCGTGCACGCCGCCGATCTCACCGCGGCGCACATTCTGCTCGATCCCTACGAACTGCCGATGAGCTCGGTCGTCGACGCGATGCACGAATTCGGCGGCGAGTGCCTCAGCGCCGCAGCAGAGCAAGCGCGCGCCAGCGCTGACACGTCGACTGTCGAGACCGTGACCGTCGACGGCACAGCCGCCCGCGTGCTCATCGAGGAATCCGCCACCGCGCACCTGACCGTGGTCGGCGCGCTGGGCCTCAGCGGCGGCGGGCTCTTCGGATCGACCGTGCTCACCGTCGCCGCCCACGGCCACGGCCAGGTAGCCGTGGTACGTGGCGCCGGTTCCGAGCAACCGACACGAGCAGCCGGACCGGTCGTCGTCGGCGTCGACGACAGCGAATACAGCCGCGCCGCAGTGGCGGCGGCTTTCGCCGAGGCCGACCAACGGCACACCGGACTCGTCGTCGTGCACTGCTGGAGCGACCTGCGGTTCGGCTGGTTCGCCGGGCTACCGGACGTTCTGTCCGATGGCCGCGCCGAAGCCGACGCACAGGAGCTGATCAGCGAACAGCTCGCGGGGTGGCCGGAGAAGTACCCGGGCGTTGCGGTCACCCGGAAGACCTATGTGTCCGGACCGTCTCACCACCTGATCGAATGGTCCGCGTCAGCACAGCTCGTCGTCATGGGAAATCGCGGTCGCGGCGGCTTTCCCGGCTTGCGGCTCGGCTCCACCACCAACGCGCTGATCCAGTGCGCGCGCTGCCCAGTCGTGGTCGTCCATCCGCCCGGCGAGTGAGGGCCACCCTGATCACCCACCACGCGCCCTCGCGACCTTCCTGATGCCCGATGTTCGGGAGCGCGAGTCCGTCGCGGCGGCCCTGGTCTCACACCGGCGTCAGTCGCTCAGGTCGAGCATCAGGTCCTCGACCGGGCGACGCGGCGTCATGGTCGGCACCGCACCGGTACCCGGCGCCCATCCGACGCGCAGCAGAGCCTGGGGGAACGCGGTGCCACCCAGCGCTTCGGTCCGGAAGAAGTCCCGGCGCGACTCGAGTTGTCGGGTGAGCAGGCATGTGGCCAGCCCGATATTGGTGGCGGTCAGCAACACGGCGCTGATCGCCTCACCGGCACGCACCCGCGAGAGCGGATCGTCGGTGGGGGTACCGGCGACGAACAGCTCGGCGTGGTCGACGACCGCACCATCCGCACTTCCGGTCTCGCTCGGCGACCATCGCGGCGTGCTCCCGATGAGACCGTCGCCGAGCGTTCGCAGCTCGGACGGGGGCGCGAGCGCAGAACCGCTCGCGCAGGCCATCTTCGAGCGGGACGAACCCTCGTACGCCGCGAGGCACGCGCGGTCACTGTCGGAAACGAGACGCACGATGCCGCCCAACGCCGCCGCGCGCTCGCGGAACAAGCTCAGGTACCCGGCTGGGATGGGCAACGACTGGTAGGGACGATGATCGCTGCGCCGCTCGGTGATCGCCTCGCGCAGCGACGTCTCCAGCATCGTGGCGCGATGCGGAATCCATCGAAGCGATGCCAGCAGATCCGGTCGGGCGTCATCGGGCCGCCGCCGCACCACGGTGGCCCAGCCGGCCGCGGCGAAGGCCACAGTCAGGTGGTGCAGCGCGATGCCGCAGGCCAGCATCGCGTCGCGCGATTCCGGATCCGTCGCGATGGGCGACCACTGCGAATCGAGGTGGAGATCGACCCCGCGATCGGTCACCCGCCACCGCCACGGCTGCGTGTTGCGCCGGGACGGCGCACGCCCGGCGAGCGTCAATGCCGCCATGACTGTGCGGCGGTCGGGCATTCCGGGGTCCATGGGGTGTCGTCCTCTCGTCTGTGTCTCCTACGGTGCCACCGCGCCCGGGGCGCGGTTAGAGCACGAAGACACCGCCCGAGATGACTTCGGGGACACCCCGCCGCCGGGATTCGCCTCGGCACCGCGCCGGGCTGCTTGCGGTTTTCCGCTGCCGTCGCGAAAACCGCTCAGAGCCGAAAGACCTCAGGCGCCAGGGACCGAAGCCCTCGATGGAGTTGCCCTTCGGAGCGTTGGCACGACCAAATAAACATGCAACTCTCAGTAACACATATTCGCGGCCGCGGCCGCTCAGCCCTGGGAGTGAGATGACCAGCGAGCAGACTTTCGACGAAACCGTGACAACGCTGTCCGAGGCGTCGGTCACCGCGCACTTCGACGCCTTCACCGATATCGCCTGGGACGACCCCGACTACGAGATCTCTTGGAGCGACCCACGCTGGGTTCTGCCCGATGTGGATCCGCTGGGCAGGCACCCCTGGTACCGGAGCCTGCCCGTCGAGCGGCAGATCGAGATCGGCATCTGGCGCCAGGCCAACGTCTGCAAGGTCGGACGCACGTTCGAGGAGATCCTGATCGGCGGGATCATGGCCTTCGCGATCACACTGCCCAACGGCAGGCCGGAGTTTCGCTACATCACGCACGAGGCGACCGAAGAGTGTCATCACACGCAGATGTTCCAGGAGTTCGTCAATCGTTCGGGGGCCGATGTTCCCGGGGCACGGCCGCTGTTCCGTCGAGCGGGGCCGTTCATCTCGCTGGCGGGCCAATTCACACCGGCGCTGTTCTGGGCCGGAGTCCTGGCCGGCGAGGAGCCGATCGACCACATCCAAAAGGCCTACCTTCGGTCCGATGTCGAGCTGCATCCGCTGATCGAACGGATCATGCAGATCCATGTCGCCGAGGAAGCGCGTCACATCTCCTTCGCGCATCGCTACCTACGCGAGACGGTCGCCACCTACCGGCCCGTCCGCCGGCTGCTGCTCTCGCTGGCCTTTCCCCTCATCATGCGAGTGCTGTGTGATGTCATCGTGATCCCGCCGAGGGAGATGACCGATGCACTCGCCATCCCGAAAAGCGTGATCCGCGAAGCATTCTGGGACCACGCGGATTCCGCCAGGCAATTGCGGGATGTCTTCGCCGATGTCCGCGCCCTCGCGACGGAGGCCGGGCTGATGAATCCCGTCGCCCGGCAGATGTGGCGGTTGCTCGGGATCGACGGCCCGGCATCGCGCTACCGCAGCGAACCCGCGCGCCGATCGGCGCCCTGAGGCGCGACGCGGTCACCCAGCCGTTGCTTCGGCACGGCGCGGGCGCGCGACCACCGGCCGCGCGCCCGTCACACATCACACCTCCACAGGAAGTTGCACACCATGTTCAATGAGCCGGAACTTCGCCGTTCCCAGCATGATTCGGCAGTGGATCTCGACGTGCTCGTGGTCGGTGCCGGACTCTCCGGCATCGCCATGGGCCATTACTTGAAGACGCAGCTGCCGGGCAAGTCCTTCCTGCTGCTGGACGCGCGGGACAGGATCGGCGGCACCTGGGACCTGTTCCGCTACCCCGGCATCCGATCGGATTCCGACCTGCAGACATACGCCTACGAATTCAAGCCGTGGACCCACGACTCGGCGATCGCGGACGGTGCGGACATCCTCGAATATCTCGCCGAGGCCGTCGACGACGAACTGGCGCCGAACATCCGGTTCGGGCACAAGGTGCTCGGCGCGGACTTCTCGACCGAGCAGGCCCGCTGGACGGTGCGCGTACAGGTGGCAAACGAGCGGATCGTGACGATGACCAGCCGGTTCTTGTTCAGCGCGGCGGGCTACTACTCCTACGAACAGCCACACTCACCACATTTCGACGGTCAGGAAGACTTCGCGGGGCTGATCGTCCATCCGCAATTCTGGCCCGAGGACCTGGACTACCGGAATCGCCGGGTAGTGGTGATCGGCAGCGGCGCGACCGCGGTCACCCTGGTGCCCGCGATGGCCGCGACCGCGGCCCGGGTCGTCATGCTGCAACGTTCACCGAGCTATGTCCTGCCGCTGCCCGGGACCGACTATGCGGCGGTCGCGCTGCGGACTCTGCTGCCCGATGCCACGGCGTACCGCGTCGCCCGCAGGCTCAATATCGCGCGCCAGCGGCTCCTCTGGGAGTTGAGCAGGCGGCATCCGGCCGCGACCCGCCGGATGATCCGGGCGGTGAACAAGGCGCTGTTGCCGCGCGGGTACGAGGTGGACGTCCACTTCAACCCCCGCTACGACCCCTGGGACGAACGGCTGTGCGCGGTCCGGGACGGCGACCTGTTCACCGCCATCCGCGAGGGTCGAGCCGAGGTGGTCACCGGCGGCATCCTGCTGAGCAAGGACGGAGCGCCCATCGACGTCGGCCGGACCATGGCGTTCAAGGGAATGATGCTCAGCGGCGTACCGAACTTCGCCTACGCGATCGGCTACACCAATTCGTCGTGGACACTCAAACTGGATCTGGTGTGCGAGCACCTGTGCCGCTTGCTGCGGCTGCTCGACGAGCGCGGATACGACACCGTGGAACCGGTCGCCGACCGGTCTGTCGAGCATCGGCCGATGCTCGATTTCCATGCCGGATACGTGCGCAGAGCGGCGGACGCGCTCCCCGATCAGGGCACCTCCGGCCCATGGACCGTGACGATGACCTACGCCTCCGACCTCGCGCGCCTGCGCAAGGGCCCTGTCGACGACCCGGCCTTGAAATTCAGCCGGCGGAAAATGGAGTCGGCCGCTACCACGCAAGGGATTCGACCGTCCGCGCCCGATTTCATGATCACGCACGATGACGGGCAGCCATCAGCTCACAGGGTCTGAGCAGGGCCACCGCAGCGCCCAGCCGCCGTCAGCGCCGTGAGCGCCGCGCAACTCACCCATTCGTTCGGCAACCGGCGACTGGTCGGACCCCAACTGACCAGGGACGACCCGCCACCGGGGTGGGCGGAGCTGACGCGATAGAACTTGGCTTCCGCGGGAAAACCGCCATCGGGCAAGCGCTTCGCCTCGAGCGCGTCGAGAGCCTCGGCGCAGCGTGGGTCACCGATCAGCTCGGCCTCGGCACTGACAACGCGAACAGGATGTCGTAGTGCCAATAGCACGGAAAGTGCAGCGCGAGAAAGGACCGTTCGATAACGGAGCCGTCGGTGCGGCGGCGGAACAGGCGACGGCCGAGGAACAGCTCGGCGGCGCGCAGGACCGCCGCCCGAGCTTCGGGGTCTCCGGTGGTGCGGGCATAGGCGTTCAAAGCCCGCAGCGGCACGAGGCTCTCACCGAAGGACGACACGCGACCGGTCGCTCGCCGATCACAGTTCCAGCCGCCGTCGGGCCATTGCGCGCGGAGCAGCCGAGCGACAAGGCGGTCGACCCGTTCGTCGGCCAATCCCAACCGCGGCAGCGCCCAGACCAGGTTTCCCTCGATGGAGGCGTGCAACGTCGGCAGCTCCCGACCCCGAACGCGGCCGATGTGGCGCCGCTCGTACTCCGGTGACAGCACCCAGTCCAGGGCCTGTTCGCGCAAGGGCACCAACGAGTCATCACCTGCCGGGTATCCGAGTTCGGCCAACGCGACCAGCACCCAGTGGGCCCCTCGCCACTTCGCGCTGTAGGGGTGGAAAGGCAGCGTGCCGTCGGTGAGTCGTTCCGACAGCAGACACCGCACGCGCTCGTTGCCGGGGACCGCCGCGGCAGCCGCGGCGACCGCGGGATCCGCGGCCGCGAGTCCGAGCACACCGAGCAAAGTGCGCCAGCGGACCGACGGCTCCTCGGAGCGGAGCAGCCGTGCCACGACCGGGTCCGGCTCGGTCGGCATTCTCAACTCCTTCGCCCGCCGGTGCTCCCAGCCGTTTCCGCTGGGGCGCTCAGACGCTCGGTGAACCACACCGCCGCCGAATACGCTGCCCGCCAGGACAACTGACCGGCACACGACGACCGCCCCGGCATGGTCAGCTCCGTGATCCGGACCTCGCCACCCAATGAGTCCGCCGCGTCGAGGTTTCCCGCACGCACCCGCGGATCCACGCCGCCGACCAGCAGCAGCGTAGGCGCGAAGATCCGGGACAACCGCTCGCCCGCCAGATCGGGCCGACCACCGCGCACCGCGGTCGCCCGGACACCCGAGCCAGGTTCGGCCGCCGCCCACAAGATCGAGTACCGCGCCCCGTCCGACATCACGATCTCGCGTTCCCGCATTGTCGGTGTCGCTCTCGCCGCGAGGTCAGTCACGACGCTCCTCGATGATCGGCGGCGTGCACCATGCCGGTGGTCCGCATCTACACCGCCGCGGGTGTGAGCAGGCCGTAGTGCCCGTCGTAGCGGTGGTACAGCACCTGGCCTCGGCCCCGCTCAGGGTCACGGAAGAACACGAACGGCCATCCCGTCACCTCCAGCCGGTCGACCGCGGCGTCCACACCGAGCTCGGGTGCGCGCGCGGAACTGATCGAGACGGCTTCTCTGCCCGCGCTCACCTGATCAGGTCGCGGGTCGAGCTGGGCCAGCCGAAGTCCCGTGGGGCCCGACCGGTACAGGACGCTGTCGACACCACTTCCGGATTCGGTGAACAAGTGGAAGTCGTAGTCCAGCAACGCCATATCGAAGGCCGCTTCGTCGCAGGTCTCCTCCGCGAGAGCGAACGACTTGCGCCGCACGATCTCTCGTTCTTCCAAGGGGCGGGGGAAGTAGGGCAGCCGTTGCCGTGGCACTGCCCCGTGGTGCCAGCCCGTCGCGTCCGCGGACAGGTGGGCACCACCGCGCTGGACTTCCCAGCGCCGCGACATGCGCTCCAACCGCACACGTAACCGGTCCGCCAGCGCATCGACGGCTTCGCGCGTGGTCGGGGCCGTCACCTGGGCACGCGCCGCGACTCCGGCCATGTTGACATTCGCTTGCGCCATGATCGGCTCCACGACCGCCGGGTCCGCGTGACCCACGAGCCGAACCCGCACCGACAGCACCGGTTCCGACGCGTACCGCAATGCCGAGCCGATCTTCTCGCGGGCGTACTCCGTCGCGGCGGCGGAAACATGCCGCCCCACCGAGATCCGAACAACCGAGTCCAACGGTTCCGCGCTCTGCAACATGGTGTTCTCCTTTTGGCTCACCTGATCAGACTCGCCGACCCGGGCGCGCTCGGGCAGGGCCCCAATACCGGCCGGTTCGGCACATTGGGCACAGGTCCAAAGGACTTTCGTCCCTCCCGTTCGGCGCGTACCCCACATCCGGCTTCACTGCCGGTGGTGCAGCCTCCCGGAGTAGGCCATATCGCGTCGATCCGCGACCGCGGGCGTTCGACAGAATCGGAACCCGGCCAGGCACAGGAAGGGCCGTGCGGCCCGGCGGGCGCGGACTTCCGGCACTTCTCGTGTTTCCCGCGACATTCCAGACTGAGACAACGGCCCAGTCCCCGAGGAGGTATCCATGTCGCTCGTGCCCGGCGAAGACCCCACTCCCCCGCTGCTCCACGACCGCACCGGATCAGCGACGGCGGTGAGGTGGCCCGAACCGAGTCCCCTCCAGGGATGGTGGGACGAGGTGATGAGTTCGGCCGGACGGGTCCCGAGGCGACCGCCCGAATGGACATGACGGAACCCGCGCGGACCGCCAATGGCTACCGCGCGGTCGTCTTCGACATGGACGGTGTGGTCACCGATACCGCGACGGTGCACGCGACCGCGTGGAAGGCGCTGTTCGACGAGGCCTTGCCCGCGCTCGGCGACGGTGAACTGCCGCCGTTCGATCCCGATCGCGACTATCACAACTTGGTCGACGGTCGCAGCCGTGAGGAGGGCGTCCGGAAATTCCTGACGGCGCGTGGGATCGACCTGGCGCCCGGGACGCCCGACGACGGACCTGAACAGCTGACGGTCTGCGGCCTCGCCGCGCGCAAGCAGTCGTTGTTCACCGAGGCCCTGGCTCGCTCCGGAGTTCGTGTCTTCACCGACGCCAGGCGACTGCTCACGGGCCTGCGTGCGGCGGGCGTGCCGACAGCACTGGTGACCGCGAGCCGCAACAGCTCCGCTGTCCTCACCGCAGGCGGCGTCGCCGACGCCTTCACCGTCGTCGTCGACGGCGGCGACGCCGTGCGTCTCGGCTTGGCGAGTAAACCCGACCCCGCGATGTTCCTGGAAGCCGCGCGCCGCCTCGGCGTTGACCCGAACGAGATCGTGGTGCTCGAAGACGCCACCGCCGGCGTCCAAGCGGCCGATACGGGCGGATTCGGGCTCGTCATCGGCGTCGACCGCACCGGCTCCGGCGCGGCGCTCAACGCGGCGGGGGCCGATGTCGTCGTCACCGATCTGGCCGATCTCCCTTTGATTCCCAGCCCCGGCTATCCAGCGGCACCCCCACCGCGATGGTGCGGCGGCGCCACGACCGCCGAACCCGGCGGCTGGAATCTGTTCTACGACGACTACGACCCGACCCAGGAAGGTACCCGGGAAGCGCTGTGTACCACCGGAAACGGGTACTGGGCTTCGCGCGGGTCCCTCGCGGGCACCACCGTGGACGGCGTCCACTACCCGGGCACCTATCTCGCCGGCGTCTACAACCGCACCGTTTCGCGGATCGCTGGTCAGCCGACGGAAACCGAGCATCTCGTCAACGCCCCCGACTGGACCTATCTCGCGGTCAGGACCGCGGACGGAACGGTGCTGACACCCGGGGCGCCACAATCGCTGAGCCACCATCAGAATCTCGATCTTCGAGCGGGAGTGCTGACCACCATCGACCGCTACCGCGACGACGCGGGCAGGCTCACCCGGATCACCAGCCGACGGTTTCATTCGGTGGTCGACAAGCACTTGGCCGCGGTCGAACTCACCATCGAAGCCGAGAACTGGTCCGGGACGGTGGTTGTCAGCTCCGCGATCAACGGCCACGTCGGCAATCGCAATGTGGCGGCGGACCGGGCGCTCGTCCCCGACCACCTGGTACCGGGCACGCGCCGAGAGCTCGACCCCGAAACCGTGCTCTACGAAGCGATCACCACGCAATCCCGCGTCACGATCGCCACAGCGATCCGGACTCGCGTCGGCGTTCCCGCCGAGATAGAACGCACGGCACTCACCGACGACCATCTGCTCGGTCACGAGCTCGTCGTGCCGCTCCGGCCGGCGGTCGCGGTGACGGTCGAGAAGATCGCGGCGGTGGCCACCTCACGGGACCGCGCGTTGTCGACCCCGGCTGACGAGGCCGCCGCACTGATCGCCCGAGCGCCGGACCTGGCCACCTTGCTGGCGAAACACGTCGGAGGCTGGGCGCAGCTGTGGGACCGCTTCGGTATCGACCTCGGCGACGGCCAGGACGACCGGCTCGCGTTGAACCTGCATGTCTTCCATGTCCTGCAGGCGACCATCGCCGCCCATCCCGACACCGACGCGGGCCTGCCCGCCCGCGGACTCCACGGGGAGGCCTATCGAGGGCACATCTTCTGGGACGAACTATTCGTCTATCCGATGCTCACCCTGCGCCGTCCCGAACTCACCCGCGCCTTCCTGCAGTACCGGCATCGCAGGCTCGACCGCGCCCGCGACGCCGCCCGCGCGGCAGGGCTTCCCGGCGCTTTGTATCCCTGGCAGAGCGGTAGTGACGGCCGCGAGGAAACACCGACAACGCTATTCAATCCCCGGAACGACCGGTGGATGCCGGACAACTCGCGTCGGCAGTGGCATGTCGGCCTCGCGATCGCCTACAGCGTCTGGCAGTACTACCAGACCACCGCCGATCTCCGATTCCTGATCGACCACGGCGCGGAGATGCTGATCGAGGTCGCACGGCTGTTCAGCGCGCTCGCGGTCCACGACTCCGACGACGACCGTTTCGACATCGATGGCGTCATGGGACCCGACGAATTCCACGACGGGTACCCCGACGCTCCTGGACAAGGGATCCGCAACAACACCTATACGAATGTGCTCGCCTCCTGGGTGCTGCGACGCGCTCGTGAGGTTCTCGCTCTGCTCGACGGTGTGGATTGCGGACCCTTGTGGGAGCGGTTGCAGCTCACCGCCGAGGAGCCGGTGCGCTGGGATCGGGTCAGCCGCCGCCTCCGCGTGCCGTTCCATCATGACGGCGTCATCAGTCAGTTCCAGGGCTATGAGGATCTGCACGAATTCGATTGGGACGCTTACCGCGCGGCTTACGGCCACATCGAACGGCTGGACCTGATACTGCACGCGGAAGGCGACACGACCAACCGCTACAAGGTGTCGAAGCAGGCCGACGTTCTCATGCTGTTCTACCTGTTCTCCGCTGAGGAGCTGCGCGAAGTGTTCGAACACCTCGGCTACGCGTTACCGCCAGAGCTCATCCCCCGCACCGTCGACTACTACATCGCCCGCACCAGCCACGGCTCCACCCTGAGCCGCCTCGCACACGCCTGGGTACTCGCTCGCACCGATCGCACGAGATCATGGGGGCTGTTCGCGCAGGCCCTGCGCGCTGATCTGGCTGACACACAACGAGGCACCACCCGCGAGGGCGTGCACATCGGCGCCATGGCGGGCACCGCCGACATGGTGCTGCGTTGCTACAGCGGCATCGAAACCCGCCACGACACACTGCGGCTGCACCCGGTCCTGCCCGCCGAGCTCGCCAGCACCGAGTTCACGGTCTCCTACCGGGGACAACCGATCACCATCACCGTCACACACAGCCGGATCACGCTGCGTCTGCACCCCAGCGCCGCGCCGCCCATCCGCCTGTACGTCGAGGATGAGGAGCGCACCCTGGGGCCCGGGCAGAGCTGGGACATGGGGCTGTCCTGCGACGCCGCGGTCCACGCCGGCGACTGACGAGCACGGACGCGGCGATCACTCGGGCTCGATCTTCGGAACAGTCCACGCGGCGAGTTCTGCCGACCGCGGCCGGTAGAGCCGGATCAACAGGTTCCAGCCTTCGGGAGTGGGGACCGCGTTGGGCACCGACGCGTCGTACTCGCCGAGATGAATCGTGGTCGCGCCATCCTCGTCGGGGACCGCGAACACCGAGTTCACATTGGTGACCCCGCTCGGGCCGGGTTCGAAGTAGCCGTCCGCGTTGTAGACACTGAGCGACCAGAACGCATCAGCGGGAACATTCCGAAAGGTCATGCGATAGCGGCCGACCGGCAGATCCGGCTCGATATTGATGTAGGCCGCTTCCGCATCCGGCAAACCGCCCCACCCCGACGCGGTGGCGATCAGATGATGGACCGGGTCGACCTCCTCGGCACTGCCGAACGATCTGGTGAAGCCCTTCATCGTTCGGCCCAGGACGAGCAGCGCGTCACGAACCTGTCGATGGCTGTCTCGGTCGTACTCGGGGTACTCGAAATCACGCTGCACTCCGGCGTCCAGGGCCAGACCGTCCTGGAGCCGGTGCACTTCGGCCAGGTCTCGCGGGTCGTCGGGATCGAAGAGGATGCGCGCGGCGATGACGAGATAGTCGGTGCCGAATTCGCTGCGGTTCAATGCATAAGTGCCCGCACGGTGTATCACCCTGTTGATGTAATGGTCCTGGTTGATCACCATCACCGACAGATAGCGCTTCCCGGAATCGGGAACCACCAGCGCCGCACCACCCTCCGCGATCGAGACGACCGCGACCGAGTACAGCGTGTCCCGGTTCTGGCGGATCACCGGTTGCTCGTCGAGCGGAGCCAGGGCACGGTCGTGATGGAACACGCCGAGCCCGCCGATGATGGGCAACATGTTCATGATCATCGTGTCCGTCTCGACCCTGGTGAAATTGTCGACATCGACCACTGTGCTCATCGGAGGCTCCTCGCTCGGCCGGACTGATACACGCAGGATCGCACTCCCGCGCGCCGTGCCCCTCACCCGAAAGGGGTGAACGCCGGCGGCGGGGGTCGTAGAGCCGGGCGCTACCACCCCCGCCGTCGAGGACGGGAGCCCACGAGTTGATCGGCCGCGGGGGCCTCACGGCTGCGGTAGACGATGTAGGGACGGAAAAGGTAGCCGATCGGCGCGCTGAACGCATGCACCAGCCGGGTGAACGGCCACAGGGCGAACAGTGCCAGCGCGATCAACACATGCACCTGGAACGACGCGGGTGCTTGCACCATCAGATCGCCGCGGGGCTGCAGGATCCAGACGGACCGGAACCACGGCGACACCGTCTCCCGGTAGTTGTGTTCCTCCCCCACCACCCCCGAGCCCATCATGGTGGTCGCCAGTCCTGCCACCAGAGCGGCGACCAGGACGAGGTACATGATCTTGTCGTTGATGGTGGTCGCGAGGAAGACCGGGCCCTGTGTCCGCCTGCGGTAGATCAACAGCACGATCCCCGACAAGGTGGTGACGCCGGCGATCGTGCCGAGCGTGATCGCTTGCACGTGGTAGGCGTGCTGGCTCAATCCCATGGCGTCGGTCCACGATTGCGGGATGATCAGACCGATGACATGGCCGAAGATCACCACCAGGATACCGAAGTGGAACATCGGACTCGCGATACGCAGCAGCCGGCTTTCGTACAGCTGCGTGGACCGGGTCGTCCAGCCGAACTTGTCGTAGCGGTACCGCCACCAGCTGCCGACGACGACGATCGCCAGCGTCACGTATGGGGCGATGTCCCAGAACATCTCACCGAACGACATCATCGGGCTCCTTCGGCTCGGCGATCCGCGGAGGAGTCGGCGCGGCGCGGCGGTACGGTCAGCGTGAACGGCTGCAGCCCGATCGCCTCCGCCGCCGGTCCGGTCTCGGCGAGACGGCGCGCGCGGCGAAGCTCCTGGTCGGTGACCGGCGGTAGTGTCGCGCACACCGCGCCGACGGTCGGTGCGTACAGTGATCCGCTCTCGGTCAGAGCGCCGTGCAGGATGTCGAGTGCGACGCGGTGTTCGGTGAGTAACCGTTCCCCGGCCGCGGGATCGACCGTCGCGGCGAATTCGAGTACGACAGTCAGGTGATCAGGCGCCTCGGCGCCCGGCGCTCGGTGTCCGGCCCGGCCATAAGCCTGCGCGAAGGCATGCATGGCCGACCCGCGGTTTCGGGTATCGCCCGCCGTCCAGTACGTGAGATACAGGGTCGTGCCACGACTCAGATCGAAGGTGGCCACATATTCTGATTGCGCCGCAAAGGCGTCCAAGCCACGCAGCGCCTCCACGGTGCCGGTCAGCATCCGGCGCGGTTCGCCGGTGACATGATCGAGTAGCGAATCCACCAGATCGAGTCGGTCGCTCAGCCGGTCGCCGGGGTAGGACAGGACCAGCGAGGCAGCCTGCCGTATCAGCCTGTACTGCAGGTGGTTGCGATCCTGTCCGGTGAACCACGCCCTCATCGGTCCCCGCCGCGATCATCGGTGGCAGCCCCGGGAAACATGCCTTCCGGCACTCCTTTGCCGTCCCAGTTGAGCAGATTGACCCGCGACGGCCGGGTACTGTTCGCTGCCAGGCCTTCGGTGGTCTGCCGCTGTTTCAGCGCGTGGAAGGTCTCGACCGCCACGGGTACGGGCCGCCCGCTCGCTTCGCCGAACGGCCCCGATTCGTACATGCCAGGTCCACCGTCGAAGGACAGCGCGCATTCGGTGGCCGTCTCTTCGAGTCGATGCGCTTCCTCGGCGTACACGGTCGGGATCACGTAGCGCTCGTCGTACTTGGCCAGAGCGAGCAACCGGTACATCTCGTACATCTGCTCCTCGGTCATACCGACCGCTTCCGGGATACGCGGTTGCGTCGCACGGCCGAGATTGATGTCTCGCATATACGACCGCATGGCCGCCAATCGTCGCAGGACATCAGCGACGACCTCGGTATCACCGGCGGTGAACAGTTCGGCCAGATACCGGATCGGTATCCGCAGCGCGTCGAGCGCTCCGAACAGGTTGCCGAGATCCTCACCGTCGTGGCCATCGCGGCTCACGGCATCGACGACCGGCGACAACGGCGGGACGTACCAGACCATCGGCAAAGTGCGGTATTCCGGGTGCAGGGGTAGGGCGACTCGGTAGGTATGGATGAGCGCGTATATCGGGGACCGTTGCGCCGCCTGGATCCATTCCTGGGATATCCCCGCGGCGCGCGCACCGGCGACGACCTCGCCATCATGGGGGTCGAGCAAGATATCGCGTTGTGCCGCGTACAGATCGGTATCGTTTTCGACCGACGCCGCGTCGGTGACACGGTCCAGGTCGTAGAGAACGAGACCGATGTAGCGAAGACGTCCGACGCAGGTCTCCGAACAGACTGTCGGTAAACCCACCTCGACCCTGGGGTAGCAGAACGTGCACTTCTCCGCCTTGCCGGTCTTGTGATTGAAGTACACCTTCTTGTAGGGGCAACCGGACACACACATCCGCCAGCCACGGCAACGATCCTGATCGACCAGCACGATGCCGTCCTCGGTGCGCTTGTACATGGCGCCGGACGGGCACGACGCGACGCACGAAGGATTGAGGCAGTGTTCACAGATACGTGGCAGGTAGAACATGAATGTCTGTTCGAGTTCCAGCCGTACCTGCTCGCCCACCTTCTGCAGGATCGGGTCCTCGGGCAGGATCTCCGGCGACCCGCCCAGATCGTCGTCCCAGTTCGCCGACCAGGCGACCTTCATCGGTTTGCCGCTGATCAGACTTCGCGGTGGCGCGACAGGCATGTGTTCACCGGCTGGGGCCGCGATCAGGTTGTCGTAGTCATAAGTCCACGGCTCGTAATAGTCCGCGAGTGCGGGCATTTTCGGATTGGCGAAGATTCGGGCGAGTTTGCTCAGCCGTCCCCCGTCGCGCAGACGCAGCCGACCGCGCCGGTCACGAATCCATCCGCCGCGCCATCGCTGTTGATCTTCGTATGTGCGTGGATATCCCTGGCCCGGCCGCGTCTCGACGTTGTTGAGCCACACATATTCGGTACCGGGTCGATTGGTCCATGTCTGCTTGCAGGTCACCGAGCAGGTGTGGCACCCGATGCACTTATCGAGGTTCATGACCATCGCCAGCTGCGCCATCACCTTCATGAAGCGATCACCCGCTTCCCACCGCCGTGCCGCGTCGTCGACGTCATCAGTAGCTCACTTCCTGGGACCGGCGACGCACCACGGTGACTTCGTCGCGTTGGTTCCCGGTGGGCCCGAGATAATTGAAGGCGTACGCGATCTGGGCGTAACCGCCCGCCAGATGACTCGGTTTGACCAGCAGCCTGGTCAGCGAGTTGTGGATGCCGCCACGCCTGCCGGTGGTTTCGCTCAATGGCACATCGATCAACCGATCCTGGGCGTGATAGACGAACACGACACCCTCAGGGATCCGGTGCGAGACCGTGGCGCGGCACACCAGCACGCCGTTACGGTTCACGGCTTCGACCCACTCGTTGTCCCGCACCGCCAACTTCGCCGCGTCCGCCATGCTCATCCACATGGTCGGGCCGCCTCGCGACAGCGAGAGCATGAACAGGTTGTCCTGGTACTCCGAGTGGATCGACCATTTCGAATGCGGCGTGAGATACCGAACGGTCAACCCGACACCCTCGCGGCCTTGCGCGCCGAGGGCTGTTTCGTCGAACAGGCGGGCCATATCCAGCGGCGGCCGGTAGGTCGGCAGCTGTTCCCCCAGTTCCTCCACCCAGTCGTGGTCGACGTAGAAGTGCATCCGGCCGGTGAGCGTGTGGAACGGTTTGAGCTCTTCGATATTCACAGTGAAAGGCGCATACCGGCGGCCGCCTGTCTCGCTACCCGACCACTCCGGACTCGTGATGACTGGAACCGGTCGAGCCTGGGTGTCGGCGTAGGTGATACGGCGCTCCTCGCTGCCTTCGGCCAGATGGACCAGCGGACGACCGGTCCGTTTCTCCAGCTCACGAAATCCCTCGACGGCCAGGCGGCCGTTCGAGGTTCCCGAGAGCGCCAGAATCGTGTCGGCCATCCGCTCAGCGGTAGTGACAGCGGGTCTTCCCTCCGCCGGACCTGAGTCCAGCACTCCGAACTTCTGGGCGAGCTCGCGTACTTCCTGGATCGGTTTCGTCACGACCCCTTTGGTGTTCAATCCCAGCGAGTCCACAAGTGGGCCGAGCGCGGCCCACTTGTCGGCGATCGCGGCGTAGTCGCGCTCGACGACCGTCAACGGGCCCATCGTCTTTCCCGGCACCGGGACTTCGCCGGTGCGCCGCCAATCGCGTTCGGTACCGTTCGGATACGCCATGGCCGCCGCGGTGTCGTGTTGCAGGGTCGTCATGACCACGTCGGTACGGATACCCAGGTGGCTGCCGGCGAGCGCGCTGAACGCGCGCGCGATCGCGCCGAATGCCTCGTAGTCCGAGCGAGTCTCCCAGGGTGGATCGATCGCCGCCGTGAACGCGTGCAGATAGGGGTGCATGTCCGTGCTCGACAGATCGGCCTTCTCGTACCACGTCGCCGCGGGCAGCACGACGTCGGACAGCAACGTGGTCGACGTCATCCGGAAGTCGATCGACATGAGCAGATCGAGTTTGCCCTCCGGCACCGGGCGCGACGTCTCTACCTCGCGCGGATGCATTTCCGTACCGGCCGGTCGCGCCTGCAGATTCGACGAAGTCCCCAGCAGATGCTGCAGAAAGTACTCGTTCCCTTTGCTGGACGATCCGAGCAGGTTGGCCCGCCACACGCTCAGTACACGAGGCCAGTTCCGTGGGTCGTCAGGATCGGTGACGGCGAGCTTCACACTGCCGTCGGCCAGTCCCTCGGCGACATAGCGCGGAATCTCCTTCCCCGCCGCGCGCGCTTCCTCGGCGAGCTCGAGGCTCGAACGGTCGAACTGGGGGTAGAACGGCGTCCACCCCATGGCCACCGCGGAAACCAGCACATCCATCGTGTGCTTGTCCCGGAATCGGCCGCGCCCCAGCGGACTCGCCAGTGCATCGGCGCGGTACCCGTCGTAGCGCCACTGGTCGGTGTGGACATACCAGTACGACGTACCCGCCATCTGCCGAGGCGGACGTGCCCAGTCCGTCGCCATCGCCATCGCGGCCCACCCGGTGACCGGACGGCACTTCTCCTGCCCGACGTAGTGCGCCCAACCGCCGCCGTTGCGCCCCATCGATCCGGTGAGGATGAGCAATGCCAGCACCGCGCGGTAGGTGGCGTCCCCATGGAACCACTGGCAGATGCCCGCTCCCATGATGATCATCGAGCGCCCACCGGATTCCTCGGCGTTGCCAGCGAATTCCCGCGCGATGCGAATCGCCTGTTCGGCGGAAACTCCGGTGATGGGTTCCTGCCACGCGGGGGTGTAGGCCGAAGTCGGGTCGTCGTAGCCGGACGGCCACCGTCCCGGCAAGCCGGGCCGCGCCACACCGTACTGAGCCAGCATGAGATCGAAGACGGTACACACCCGATGCTCGCCGACCCGGCGAACGGGAACACCACGGACGATGCTCGTACCGCGACCGTCCACCGTGTCGAAGCTCGGTAGGTGGATCGTCGCGGTGTCCTCGGTGCCCGGCTCCGCACGTCGCACCGTCAGCGCTGGTTCGAGGTCGCCGAGGTCGAGGTTCCATTTCCCGACGCCGGCTTCCCCATAGCGAAATCCGAGCGACCCGTGCGGTGCGACGACGGTGTCTGTGGCGCTGTCGAGCAGTACCGGCTTGAACGCGGCGTTGTCCACCGCGTGCCCGAGATCCGCGGCAGTGAGGTTCTTCCCTGGGACCAGCATGTCGCCGCGTTCCTCGAGGGTGATCAGGAACGGTAAATCGGTGTAACGGCGGACGTAATCGACGAAGAACGGAACACGTTTGCGCACAAAGCATTCAGTGAGGAGGACGTGTCCCATCGCCATCGCCAGCGCGCCATCGGTCCCCGCAGCGCACGGCATCCACTCGTCGGCGAATTTGGTGTTGTCCGCGTAATCGGGGCTGATGCTGACCACTTTGGCACCGCGGTAGCGGACCTCGGCCATCCAATGGGCGTCCGGTGTTCGGGTGACCGGCACATTGGAACCCCACATCATCAGATACGACGCGTCCCACCAGTCGCCTGATTCGGGCACATCGGTCTGGTCCCCGAACACTTGCGGCGAGGCGACCGGAAGATCGGCGTACCAATCGTAGAACGAGGTCATCACGCCACCGATGAGCTCGATGAACCGTGAACCGGCCGCGAAGGACACCATCGACATCGCCGGGATCGGGGAGAAACCCGCGACGCGGTCGGGTCCGAACTCCTTGATCGTGTGGACATGGGCCGCGGCGATGATCTCGGCCGCTTCGGTCCAGCTGATTCTGACGAGACCGCCTTTGCCCCTGGCCTGTTGATATCGGGTGCGCCGCCGCGGGTCGTTCTGGATGTCGGCCCAAGCCAGCACCGGATCGCCCAGGCGCTCTTTCGCCGCGCGATACATCTCGACGAGAACTCCGCGTGCGTACGGGTAACGCACGCGAGTCGGTGAGTAGGTGTACCAGGAGAAGGCCGCTCCGCGAGGGCAACCACGGGGTTCGTATTCCGGCCGGTCGGGTCCGACGCTCGGGTAGTCGGTCTCCTGGGTCTCCCAGGTGATGATGCCGTCCTTGACGTAGATCTTCCAGGAACACGAGCCGGTGCAATTGACGCCGTGCGTCGAACGCACCACCTTGTCGTGACTCCAGCGCTCGCGATAGAAGACATCGCCCGCACGACCACCTTCGCGAGTCACGACGCGCCCGTCCGCGGACGCGGTACCGCGGAGGAAATACCGGGCGCTGCTGACCAACAGCTCTTCGATCGGGCCACCGGTGTGATGTGTGGTCACAGAGAACTCCTTCGAATGCGGTCAGGCCTCGGCCGGCGAAACCGGCTCCCGCGCATGCAGTTTGATCGTGGTGAAGACCAGCGCGAGCATCGCGGTCACGACGAGGAGCAGCAGGCCGATGGTGTAGTCGTTGCCGACGGGGTCGTAGGTGGCCCCCATGACCAGCGGTGGAAAGTAGCCACCGAGGCCACCGGCGGCGGCGACGACACCGGTGACCGAGCCGACGGACCGGGCCGGGGCCCGCCGAGCCACCCAGGCGAACACGCCGCCGGTACCCACTCCCAGGAATACGGCGAGCAGAATGAACGTGGCGGCCGACCACACATCGGGTGGCGGCTGCGCGATGGCGACCCCCGCCATCGCCGCCGTGCCGGCCAGCGAGGCCAGGACGACGTATTTCGGTGGGATGCGGTCGGCCAGGGCGCCGCCGATCGGCCGAGCGATGACCGCCGCGAGCGCGAAGGCCGCTGTCCGTGCCCCGGCGTCGACGGCGGCGAATCCGTAGATCGTCTTGATGTAGGTGGGGAGATAGTTGCTGAACGCGACGAATCCGCCGAAGACGACGGCGTAGAGAAACGCCATCTCCCACGTCACTCGCAGCTTCACCGCGGCAACCAGTTTCGGCACGACGGGATCGGTACTCGGATGGAAATCCGAGGAGTCATGCATCATCAGAACGCACACGATGGCAGTGACCGCGAGGGCGATGGCGACGATCGCGTGTGTGGCGAACAAGCCGAACCAGTTCACGAACCGTGGTGTGAAAAATGCGGAGAGCGCGGTGCCGACCATTCCTGCCCCGAAAACTCCGGTCGCGAATCCGCGCCGCGAGGGTTCGAACCAATTGTTGGCGAACGGGATACCCACTGCGAAAACCGTGCCGGCGATGCCGAGCAGGAAACCGAAAACCAACAGCAGCGGATAGGAACCAGCGGTACCCGCCGCGCCCACGGCGAGAACCGGCGGAATCGAAGCCAGACAGACGGCGATGAACATGATTCGTCCACCGAATCGGTCGGTCAGCGCACCGACTCCGATCCGACCCAACGAGCCAACCAGAATCGGCGTGGCGACCAGCAGCGAAGTTTCGGCGCTACTCAGCGACAAGTCACCCGCGTACGTGGTCGACAAGGGGCCGATCATATTCCAGGCCCAGAAGTTGATCGCCGAAACCCAGGTCGCCAGTGCGAGATTGAATCCACGGCGCCGTCCGGAGCCTGGAGGCGAATCGGTCGGGAGGACATTGCTGCCCATGGTGCCGCCACGGCGGGCCGAAGGCGCCTCGTCGGATTCCCTGTGCATGTGCGCCTCCTGACCGGACCGGGTCGACACCGGCAATCCTCGTCACCTGGCACCTTCGCGCCCAGGGCCCTTCGGCCCGGCGCGAGAGGGTCCTCTGTCACCCCGACCGAGTTCGAACAGCCGCCGATGAACGGCCGGAATCAGATTGCCGTTCTCCACCTCCCGAGTTCAGCGGGTATCGGTTGACGACCGAGCGGCCCGCAACAACGGCCCGGGACCACACCTGGCGATTATATTTCTCGGGCGAGCCGGGACAAGGTCTCCGGTCGGGACGGCGAGTCGACGCCGGGCGATGCCGAAGTCAGGCCTCCGCCGCTGCCAGGTGATCGATCCACGCGTTGTAACCCCCGACCAGGTCGCTGACCTGGTCGACGCCCAGTGATCGGAGCAGCGACGCGGCGACGCTCGAGCGCCAGCCGCCCGCGCAGTGCACCACGATCGGCACACCCGCGGGCAGCTCCGCGATCCTGGACCGCAACTGCGCCAACGGAATCGAGGTCGCTTCGGGAATGTATCCGAACTCCCGCTCGCCGGGGTTTCGGACGTCGACGAGGGCGACCCGGCCGGCGTCGAGCAGCTGTCGCAACTGCTCGACGGTCGTCCTCGGCGCCGCTTGCACGAGATCCGTCAGGTCTGCCGGAAAGACACCGTCGTGGTCCACGGTGAAGTACCCGACCGCTTCGTCGGACCCGATTCGCGCCAGTCGCAGCGCGGCGTCCTGTTCTTCGCCGGGGTAGGCGATCAACACGATGCGGTCACCGATCTCGGCCACCATGCCGCCGGTTTCGGCGAAGCGGCCGTCGAAGCCGACGTTCACCGATCCGCGCAGGTGCCCGGCGGCGAAATCCTCGGGAGTACGGGCATCGAGAACGATCGTTCCGGAAGTCAATTCGTCGCGAACCTGCCGCGCGGTGCAGGACGGGATGGCGCGGCTCGGATCCAGCACAGCCCGGTTGCCCTTGTTGAGGGCGGCGTCGACATGGAAGTACTCCGGGACCGCCGGCTGACCGTGGGTGATCAAAGCGACGAAGGACTCCTCACTCATCGGCCGCACCGACGGATTGGTTCTGCGCTGCTCCCCGATCGTCGAGGTCAGCTCCGCGGAGAGATTCTTTCCACACGAGGAACCCGCGCCGTGCGCGGGCATGACGATCACCGAATCCGGCAGCGTCAGCAGTGTTTCGTGGATGGTGCGGTACATCGCCCTGGCGAGGTCGGCGGTGGAGCCGTCACCGAGGTTGACCAGGTCGGGTCGGCCCACATCCCCGATGAAGAGAGAGTCACCGGTCAGCACCGCCGTCGGCCGGGCCGTCGGGTTGTCGCGCACCAACAGGCTGATCGATTCCCAGGTGTGCCCGGGAGTCGACAACACCTCCAACTCGACCTCGCCCAGCGAGACACGTTCGCCGTGCGCGAGCCGGCGAATCGGGTAGGCGGTCTCGGCCGCGGCACCGAATCCGATCCACGCACCGGTCGCCTCGAGCAGCTCGAGATGCCCGGAGACGAAGTCCGCATGGAAATGCGTGTTGATCACGCCTTCGATCGTCAGCCCGAATCGCCGCGCGTCGTCGAGATACTCGGTGACGTCGCGCCGCGGATCGACGACGACGGCCCGTCCGGTGCTCTCGTCGCCGATCAGGTACGAGGCATGGGACAGGCATTCGAGGTAGTACTGCTCGAGAATCATCACGCTTCCTCCATTTCGCGACGACATGTTTCTCACTGCCGCTGTGGACAGGTTGCCATATACCCCCTAGGGTATGCAAGTACCCCCCGGGGTATCTTGATTTCAGATCTCCACATCTCCGAGGAGGAGCTCATGTGCTACCCAGTCACCTGCTCGACCTGCAAGAAGACCACATGGGACGGCTGCGGATCGCACGTCGCCAGCGTGATGAATTCAGTGCCCCCATCGCGGCGGTGCACCTGCGAGACACACACCGACCGCGCCGGTAACCGCGGAATCCTCGGCCGCATCCTGGGCCGCTGAACACCCGAACCGGGCGCGCGATGAGCCGCCGGGCCGAGTGACGACCGGCGGCACCGCTCGACCTGCCGCCTCGCAGTCGATTCCCCACTCCGCAGGGGCGGATCTCGCCCGGAAATATACCCCCTCCCGTATAAGGAACCTCGCATTGAGCAACAACACCACATACCTCGGCGAACAGTCGCCGACGCCATCGAAACCCGAGCACGGATCCGCACCGCCGGGAATCCCAGGCGGGGCGCTGGCCCGCTGGGGAGCGCGGATGGCCACGCACCCGAAATGGGTTTTCGGTGTGTGGTTGATCGCGCTGGTCGCTCTCGGCGCCGCGGCGCCGGGCGTGTTCAACTCCCTGGCGGGCGCCGGCTGGCAGGCCAACGGCTCGGAGTCGGTGCGCGTCCGCGAGCTGGCACAGCAGCACTTCGGCGGGAATTCCTCCGCCGCGGTGCAGGTGGTCGTGCACTCGGACTCCGCACCCGTGACCGATCCGGCGGTGCAGCAGGTCATCACCGGGGTCATCGCCCAGTTCCAGGCCGATGACCGCTTCGGCGACGTCATCGTTCCCCAACCCGGGATGACGATCAGCCCGGACGGTCATACCGGCGTCCTGATCGCCGGCGCCGCCGCGAGCACCGACGAGATGGTCAAGGCGGTCGACGACCTCGGGAGCGAGTTGACCGCGCTGTCGACGACGGACATCGAGGTGTATCCCACCGGCGCGTCCGCACTGTGGAGCGAGTTCAACGAGGCCAACCACGACGCCATGATCAAGGCGGAGATGCTCTCCTGGCCCGTCACACTGGCGATCATGGTGCTCGCGTTCGGCTCGCTGGTCGCGGCGGGCCTGCCACTGCTGCTGACCCTCGCAGGTCTGGTGGCCTCCGCGGGCGGCCTGGTGCTGCTCAACTCCGCCACCCCGATCTCGGTGTGGGCGATGAATTTCGCCATGATGTTCGCCCTGGCACTCGGCATCGACTACGCCCTCTTCATCGTCGCGAGGTTCCGCGATGCACTGCGAAAGGCCGCAGGTACCCCTGACGCCGTCGCCGAGACGATGGACACCGCGGGCAAGGCGGTCGTCCTGTCCGGCGTGACCGTGCTGGTGAGTCTGTCCGCCGTGTTGCTCGTTCCCGCGCCCGCGGTACGGACCATGGCCGTGGGCATCATGCTCGCCGTGGCATTCGTGCTCGCCGCGACGCTGACCCTGCTCCCGGCGGCACTGGGCGCGCTCGGCCCCAAGATCAACGCCGGATCGCTGCCCTACGCCACCCGCCAGCAGCACCGGTCGCCCCGGTTCGAGTCCTGGGGCAATCTGCTGCACAGGCATCCCTGGCCCTTCGCCATCGGCTCCCTGCTGGTGCTGACGGCGTTGGCGCTGCCGGTACTCGGCCTGAAGGTGGCCATGCCCTCGATACAGGTCGTGCCCGCCGAATCTTCGGTGCGACAGGGTTACGAACTGATCCAGGAGCAGATGAGCGAGGGGGCGCCCGGCATGTTCCAGATCATCACCCCCACGGCCGATGCCGAGGCCACCGCCACCACAGCCAGGACGACCGAGGGCATCGCCATGGTCACCCCGCCGATGCCGAGCGCCGACGGCTCCGACCATGTGATGCTGCAGGCGATCCCGGCCGTCGACCCGTCGGATGTGGCGATGGCCGCGATCCTCGATCGCCTGCGCGCCGATCTACCCCCGCAGGCGCTGGTCGGCGGCGCACCGGCGGAAAACCTCGACCTTCAGCAAGCCCTCGACGACTACCTGCCGGTGATCATCGGCGTCATCCTCGTGCTCGGCTTCGCGCTGTTGCTGGTCGCGCTCCAGGCTCCGCTCATCGCCGTTCTCGGGACCGTGGTGAGCCTGCTCTCTACCGCGGCGGCGTTCGGCGTGGCCAAGCTGATCTTCCAGGACGGCCACGGCGCGAGCCTGCTCGGATTCACCCCGCAGGGCTTTCTGGACGGCTGGGGGCCGGTGTTCTTCTTCGCGATGATCTTCGCCATCGCGATGGACTACACGGTCTTCCTGCTCGCGACCGCCAAGGAGCACTATGAGGAATCCGGCGATCCGAACGTCGCGCATGTCCTGGGCCTGGCCCATGCGGGCCGCATCATCGCGGCCGCCGCGGCGGTGATGGTCGCGGTGTTCTTCACCTTCGCGCTCGCGGAGCCGTTGCCACCCAAGGAGATGGGAATCATCCTCGGCGTCGCCGTGCTGCTGGACGCGGTGTTCATCCGCCTGATCCTGCTGCCGGTGTTGCTGCGCTTGACCGGCCATGCCGCCTGGTGGTCACCCGCCTGGTTACGCCGCGCCCTACCGAATGTCACCTTCTCGCACGGCTGAGGTGACGGAGGTATGTGTGGTGCGTGCTACAGCCCCACACATACCCCCTAGGGTATAGTTGGGGGCAGGTCCGAGAAAGGAATCGCCATGGTCGGAAATGACGAGAGCATCGCGCTGGTACTCAACCGGCTGCGCCGCGCGCACGGGCAGCTCGCCGGGGTGATCTCGATGATCGAGAACGGACGCGACTGCAAGGATGTCGTCACGCAGCTCGCGGCCGTGTCACGCGCACTGGACAAGGCGGGATTCAAGATCGTCGCCAGCGGACTGCGCGAATGCCTGGCAGGCGACGCCGCCGACGGCAAGGAACCCATGAGCGAAGCCGAGCTCGAAAAGCTCTTCCTCGCCCTCGCCTGACACCAGCCGTGGACTCCCCCACCACCATCCTCGACCGAGGAGAACCACCGATGAACTTCGCATTATCCACCACACTGACGCTCTCGTTCGACGACGCCGTCGCTCGGACCCGAACCGCGTTACAGGAACAAGGTTTCGGAGTACTCACCGAGATCGACATGCAGGCCACCATGAAGGCCAAACTCGACGCCGACATGGAGCGGTACCTGATCCTCGGCGCCTGCAATCCGCCGCTCGCACAGCGCGCGGTGGAGGTGAACCGGCAGATCGGATTACTGCTGCCGTGCAACGTCATCGTGCGCGAAGACCCTGCCGCTCCGGGCACGGTTCGCGTGGAGGCGATGAATCCGCAACTGCTCGTGCAGGTCACCGACGAACCCGCGCTCGCCCCGATCGCCGATGACGCGGGCCGTCGCCTGCAGTCCGCGATCGATGCACTGTCCGCCGGCGACTGACCGCGAGAGTGCGGAGTCCGGGGGGAGTCACCGATGACGATCCTCACCTCCGTGCTGCTGGGTGCTGTCATCGGAATCCTGCTCGGTCTGCTCGGCGGCGGTGGATCGATCCTCGCCGTACCCGGGCTCGTCTACGGACTCGGGCTCCCGCTCGGACAGGCAGTTCCGATGTCGCTGCTGGTGGTGGGCGTCGCCGCAATGGTGGGCGCCGTCCCCAAGATGCGATCCGGCCTGGTCCAGTGGCGGATCGCGGGCGTGTTCGCCGTGACCGGACTGCCTGCCGCGTTCGCCGGGAGCGCGGCGAACCGCTTCCTGCCACCGTCGCTGACCCTCGCCGGGTTCGCCGTCGTCATGGTCGCCGCGGGAGCTCGAATGCTCGCGAGTGAGGACGGCATCGGCACCGCGTGCCGAGCGGACGGATCGACCGTCAACTGGCGTCGATGCACCTCGCGCGCAGTTCCGGTCGGGCTCGGTGTCGGTTTTCTGACCGGCCTGTTCGGGGTCGGCGGTGGTTTTCTCATCGTCCCCGCCCTCGTCCTGCTGCTCGGCATCGAGATGTCGGTGGCTATCGGCACATCCCTGGTGATCGTCACCGCCAACTCGGCCTCGGGACTCCTCGCCTACCTTGGTGATCTCAGTCTCGACTGGCGGGCCACCGCGGCCTTCGCCGCGACGGCCGTCGGCGGATCGCTCGTCGCGGGCCGCTACGGGCAACGCGTCGACGTCGCGCGGTCGCAGAGGTGGTTCGCCTTCTTGATCTTCGCGGTGGCGGCCTTCGTCCTCGTCGACGTCATCGTCGTGCGCTGACGGCCCGGACGCGCCTCACGGAGTCTGTCGCGGAGAGGCGTCCTCGGTGTTCGAGTGGATGTCGGCCATGACCCGGGCCCCGCGTAATGATCGCCAGTATGTGCCGGGCAGTGTCTCGGCGAGCTCAGCGGTGCGATCGACCTCGCGCTGCAGTAGCAGCCCGTAGGTGAAGGTGGACTCCCCCGCGTTCTCGGCTTCCCGCGTGATCTGGATCAGATGATGCTTGGCGACCACCGCGTCCTGGTACTCGCCGAGCAGATCCTGCACAGCGACCAGCCCGGCTATGGTCTGGTCGCTTCGTGCGGGATCCAGATCGCGCACCGACTCCACGTAGTACCGGGTGCGCCGCACCGATTTCCGGAGATCGTGCATCGCGGCATCGGTGGCGTCCTCATCCCTGGCCGAGCCGATCTTGCGCATCCGTCGCCGGACCCGGCCGAGCAGCGCGTCGAGGACCAGGGTGTTGTCCGGGTCGTCGATCCCGGGCACCACACCGGTCTGCAGCAATCGTTCCTCGGCCATCAGGTCCTCGATGACGGACGCGAAGCGGGGCGAGGCGAGCAGGTCCCGCGCCGCGATCCAGGCCGGACGAACACGGACGTCGAAATAGTCGGCCATCCTGTCTCGCACCGGGCCTCGGACATATCGCGGGCGCAGCACATCCACCGCCGCGTGCAGTCGCGCCGACTGGGCTCGCAGATCATGCGCGGCACCGGTGGTGATACCCAGCCACCGCAATTCCTCGATGAGCCGACGGACCTCCGACTGCCTGCGGACTGCCTTCGGGTGCGCGCTCAGCGCGCAGCGGGCCCGGCGCGCCGCCTTCACCATGCCCACCACCGAGTCCGGATCGTCATGGCCCGCGGCGATCTGCCCATCCATGATGGTTTCCCGCTGCGCGTGCAGGTAGGCGGCCAGCATCCGACTGACCTTCGCTCGCTCTCTCACGGGCACTGCCTGGGCGTCCGTTCGAGTCTCGATGGTCATCACGATCTCCTCCATGTGTCCGGTGGCGGTCACTCTCCGCGCCTTTCACCATCGCGCCCCCGGCCCCCGCGGCACAGTGCCGTTCGCCCGTCACGGTCCTCGCTCGAAAGCCCCGATCGCCATGACGAAAGACCTGCCGACGCGGGCCTCGGGACTCTGCCCTCGCTCGCTGTGACCGGCGAGATGGTCGACGTGCCGACACCACTGGCCGCTCCGAGGGCATTTGGTCCTCACCACACGGGCGCAATGGCCGTCTCGGTGGGCCGCCTGTCCCGAGCACACTGGCTGATATGAGCAATGATCCAGCCCCCGTGGCCCCTCACCGTTCGGTGGTCCGAACAGGGATTCAGCTGGCGTGCCGCGCTCCGTCGATCCACAACACACAGCCGTGGCGATGGGACTTCGACGGTACGCGGCTGTCTCTGCGACGCGACCTCGACAGGCAGTTGTCCGCCGTCGACCCGCACGGACGCCAGGCCGTGATCAGTTGTGGCGCCGCACTGCAGCACGCCCGCACCGCCTTCGCGTCACTACGTTGGCACGCAGATGTCGAGCGATTCCCCGACCCCGCCCAGCCCGACCTGCTCGCGACCCTCGATTTCCGCCCCTGGCACGACCCGCCCACGGCAGTACTCCGGCGAGCCGAGGCGATCGAGTACCGGTACACCGACCGGTTGCCCATGGCCGAGCCGAGCGGCTGGGCCTCGGTGCGCTTGGCGCTGGAAGAACTCGTCAGCAAGCACGGCCTCACGCTCGACATCCTCGACGAGGACGCACGGGCACGACTGTCGCTCGCCTCGGAACACTCCGAGGCACTGCGCCGGTACGACATGGAGTATCAGGCCGAAATCCGTTGGTGGTCGGGACATTCTCCGGTCGCGGAGGGTGTGCCGGCCTCGGCGTTGGTGTCGGAGTCGGAAGCGGGCCGCGTCGGCGTCGTTCGTGACTTCCCACATCCGAAGGTTCCCGCCCGCCGAGGTGAGCTGCGCGATCACGCGCATCTGGCCGTGCTCACCGCGACGGACGAGGCGCCGGAGACGTGGCTGCGTACCGGCGAGGCGCTGTCGGCGGCGCTGCTCGAGTGCACGGCGTCCGGCTTGTCGACCTGTGCGCTGACCCATATCACCGAACTGTCCGCGGGACGGCGCCTGCTCAGCAGTCTGATCGGTCATCCGGGGGTACCGCAGGTCGTCCTGCGCATCGGCCTCGCCCCCGACGACCGCCGGCCGCCGCCCACGCCTCGCCGACCTCTGCCCGACGTGCTCGGCTGGGGCCGATAGCTCACCAGGAGTCACACCATGTCCACTTTCGAACAACGCAAGACTCGCCGTGCTCTGCGCGCGGGTCTGGTCGGCAGTGCCGGATTCGTCGCCCTGTGGGCCTTCGTGGGCGCTGTGGGTCTCGTCGGCGGCGGCGCCGACCTCGGCGCCGAGATCACCGCACGCCTCCCGTTCACCAGTCCGGTCCTGGCCGGCCTGCTGTTGGCGACGATCGTCGGCGCGCCGATGGCGGCCACCGCGGTCCTCACCGTCCGCGCCGACCCGATCGCGCCGATGGTGGGCGTCGGCAGCGGCGTCCTGCTGGTGGGTTGGGTCACGGTCCAGCCGTTCGTGATCGGTCGGTTCAACTGGCTGCAGCCAGTCTTCGGGCTGCTCGGACTGGCGGTGTGCCTGCTGGCCTACCGGCTCCGCCGCCCAGGCTTGCACACCGGCTCCGCGGCGGTGCCGTTCAGATCGTCACCGGCATGACCACACACCGCCGTCGCCGCTGCTCGACCTGGGGTGCTACCACGGCTGAGGCCGCCGCGCCGATGTACGGAGACGATCTGCTTCCCGAGGCCCGCCTGCAGACAACACGTGCGGTGAGTATCGCGGCGCCCCCCGCTGCTGTCTGGCCGTGGCTCGTCCAGATGGGGCCCGGCCGCGCCGGCGCCTACACCTACGACTGGATCGAGAACCTCTTCGGCCTCGACATGCACAGCTCCCGCGAGATCCTGCCCGCTTATCAGAACCTCGCTGTCGGAGACGCACTCACCCTGGGCGATTCCGGACCGATCATGCGCGTCCAGTACATCGAGCCGGCCCGTGCGCTCGTCTGGGCCGCCGACACCAGCGACTGGACCTGGTCGTTCCTGCTCACCCCAGCGGCCGGAGGCACCCGGCTGATCAGCCGGAACAGACTCCTCGGACCTGACTCACGCACGCTTCGTCTGCTCTACGCCACGATCATGACACCGGCCAGCCTGCTGATGGAGCGCAAGATGCTGCGTGGAATCGCGCAGCGAGCGGAGCACCAGGCGCGTCGCACTACTGGCGAGACCGGGGTGCACCAGCCATGACACCACGACGCGTGCAGCCGATCATCGTCGGTGTCGACGGCTCCGCACCCGCACTGGCGGCGGTCGGATGGGCTACACAGGAAGCAATTCTGCACCACGCGCCACTGCACCTGGTGCACGCGATCGGCACCGGATGGGACCTCGGCCCCCGGCTCGGCGAGGTGGGCCTGCACAACCAGTCCTTCCGGGACGACGGCGCCGCCGCGCTCGCCGCCGCCGAACGTGCGGCACGGCGAGCCGCCGGAGAGCGCAGCGTCGAGATCTCGACCGAACTCGCATGGCCTGCCCCCGTCCGCGCCCTCGCGAAGCGTTCGCGATCGGCGCGGCTCCTCGTCCTCGGCACTCGTGGAATGGACGTCTTCGACCGCGCGGTGCTCGGCTCGGTCAGCGCGGCGCTCGTGCGGCGCTCGACGTGCCCCGTGGTCATCGTTCCCGCCGGACACGCCCCCGACAACAGCCGTCCGATCCTGGTCGGTGTCGATGGATCGGTGGCCAGTGCGCGGGCGGTGGAGGTCGCGTTCGCGCAGGCCGCGGCGCGCGGTGTCGATGTCGTGGCCCTGCTGGCGTGGACCAGAACCGGCGACCGCGCGGCGGGGCACGACGAGCACCAGGCGGCACAGGCCGGGTTGGCGGCGAACCTGGCCGGATATGCCCAGGAACACCCGCAGATCAGAGTGCGCCGGGTCGTCGCGGAAGGCGATCCGGCACGACAGATCCTCGACGCGGCCGACGATGCCCAGCTGGTCGTCCTCGGAAGCCGCGAGCGCGGCGGAATCGCGGGGTTCACTCTGGGGTCGGTGAGTCGGGCGGTTCTCGACAACGCCCCGCTGCCGGTCCTCGTCGCTCGGCCGCGACCCAGCGACCATCATCGAGCGCACAGCATCGGGCGATCCGCACCACAGCGCCGTAGGCTGGAACAGTCACAGCACACGAAAGGTCCGCACTCATGGTCAAGGTCTTTTTGGTCGACGATCACGAAATCGTCCGGCACGGCGTAGCCGATCTCATCGACCTGGAGCCCGACCTCGAGGTCGTCGGCGAGGCAGGCAGCTGCGCACAGGCACTGGCTCGCATCCCGGCGCTGCGTCCGGAGGTCGCAGTGCTCGATGTGCTGCTCCCCGACGGCAACGGGATCGAGCTGTGCCGTGAGCTGCTGTCGGCGAATCCCGAGCTCCGGTGTCTGATCCTCACCTCGTTCACCGACGAGCAAGCCATGCTCAACGCCATCCTCGCGGGCGCCAGTGGGTATGTCATCAAGGACATCAAGGGCCTCGAGCTGATCGCCGCCATCCGCGATGTCAGCGCCGGGAAATCCCTCTTGGACAACCGGGCCGCGGCCGCGCTCATGGCCAAGCTGCGCTCGGAGGCAGCAGGAAAGACCGGCCCGCTGGCCACACTGACCGAGCAGGAACGGACTCTGCTCGCCCTGCTCGGCGAAGGACTGACCAACCGGCAGATCGCCGCGCGCATGTTCCTGGCGGAGAAGACCGTCAAGAACTATGTGTCCCGGCTGCTCACGAAACTCGGGGTTGAACGCCGCACGCAGGCCGCGGTGATGGCATCGAAGCTCGACGAGTGATGACGACAGTTCCCCGCACGGGGCACGTTCTGTCGCGGATCGCCATGGAACAATGTTGTGCGTGGACGAGCACAGCAAAGACTCTTCGAGCAGCCAACCGACACCGGTCACCGAGACGTTGTCGCAGCTGCGGTTACGGGAGTTGCTGAGCCAGGTCCAGGACCGCATCGCGCAGATCATCGATGTGCGCGACAACATGGACCGGCTGATCGAGGCGATGCTCGTGGTCACGGCGGGACTCGATCTCGACGACACGCTGCGTTCCATCGTGCACACCGCCATCGAACTCGTCGACGCCCAGTACGGCGCTCTCGGTGTCCGTGAGACCGACAAGAACAGCAACCAGCTCGCCGAGTTCGTCTACGAAGGCATCGACGATCGGACCAGGGTCCTCATCGGCGATCTTCCCCGGGGCCACGGGGTGCTCGGCTTGCTCATCCAGGAGCCCACACCGATCCGTCTCACGACGCTGTCGGATCATCCCTCCTCCGTCGGCTTTCCACCGCATCACCCCCCGATGAGCACCTTTCTCGGTGTCCCGGTCAAAGTGCGCGACGAGATCTTCGGCAACCTCTACCTCACCGAGAAAGCGGGCGGCCAGGAGTTCACCGAGGACGACGAGGTCGTCGTGCAGGCACTGGCCGCGGCGGCCGGTATCGCGATCGCCAACGCCCGGCTGTACGAGGAATCCCGCGTCCGTCAGCAGTGGCTCGAAGCGACCCGGGATGTGGCGACCGAACTTCTCGCCGGCGGCGAACCCAAGGACGTCCTCGCCTTGGTCACCGAGCGGGCACTGAACCTCACCCAATCGGCGTGCACATTCGTCGCGCTGCCCGAGGATCCCGAGGTACCACGCGAGGAGGTGACCGAGTTGGTGGTGATCTCCGCGGCGGGAGTCGACGCCGAGGCGATCATCGGCCAACGCCTCGCCGTCGAGGACTCCCAGTCCGGGGTCGCCTACCGCTCCGATGAGACGGTCGTGTCCGAGAAGCTGCCCTACAATCTCTTCTCCCACGCCAGGACCCAGTTCGGGCCCGCGGTGGTGCTCCCGCTGCGGGTGGGTTCGGAGGTGATCGGTGTCCTCACCACCATCCGCCCCGCCGACTCCCAAGCGATAGACGAGCCGACCACCGCCATGCTCACCGCCTTCGCCGACCAAGCCGCCCTGGTCCTGCAACTGTCCGACACCCAACGCCGGATGCGCGAACTCGACGTCCTCTCCGACCGCGACCGCATCGCCCGCGGCCTGCACGACCACGTCATCCAACGGCTCTTCGCGGTCGGGTTGTCGCTGCAAGGCACCGTCCAGCGAGCCCGCACGCCCGAGGTCAAGACCCGGCTGATGGAGACCATCGACGACATCCAATCCATCGTCCAGGACATCCGCCACTCCATCTTCGACCTGCAGAGCAACAACACCGCCGACTCGTCGAAGTTCCGCAAGCACCTCCACGGCATCATCGTCGACACCACCGCCGACAGCGGCCTTCGCACCACCGTCCGCCTCGCCGGACCCGTCACCGTGCTCGCCCCGCCCCTGTCCGACGACGTCGAAGCGGTGCTACGCGAAGCGGTCAGCAACGTCGTCCGCCACGCCCAGGCCAGCCTGGTCGCCGTCGAGCTCCGGGTGGGCGACGAGGTGACGATCGAAGTCACCGACGACGGCATCGGTCTCCCGACCGAGCCCTCGCGCCGCAGCGGATTGGCCAATCTCGCCGTCCGGGCCGAAAAGGCCGGTGGGTCTTTCCAGCTAATCGACCGTCCCGAAGGCGGGACCATTCTGCGCTGGACCGCGCCCCTGCCGTGACGCCTCGGCCATCGTGCGAACCGAGGGCCAATCGGTCCTCATTCCGAGGCCCGATGTCTCTATCCGGTCTGCGCTCCCAGGACGGACGCTACTTGTGCGGAAACTCGCGCGAACTGCCAGCACAGGGAAACAGACATGACCACTTCGACCATCGACGATTCGCCCGCTGCGACCACAACGGCGAGCGTGGTCCCGCTTCGTGGTGCCATCGAGTCGATACCCGATCCGGCCACCGGCGAACTGGAAGCCATCGCCCGCGCGCTCGCCCCGAAGTTCCCCGAGCTGGCCTACGCGGATGTCCTCGAGGTTGTCCGTTCGACCTACCGTGAACTCGTCGGCAAGGCCCGCATCCACGCTCACCTGATCCCGCTCACCGTCAATCTTTCCAGGTCACGTTTGACGAACAAGCGTTCTGCACTGCCGACTTCGTATCCTTCTGGCCGATAGTCCTTGCCGATTTCGTACTTTCGGATCACGAAGCCCTCGGGATGATCCCGAAAACCCTCCCTTGCCTCCGTATCTCGATACGTCCCAGCAGTTCGGCGGATTCGAACCGCAGAGACGGCGAAGGGACAGTATCTTATGCGCAGCGGCGAGATGGGACGAGCGATGGTGAAAGGCCTGGGTGCGCTGGAGAACCAGGTGATGACGGTGCTGTGGGAAGTTCCGGACGCGCTGTCGGTGCACGATCTCGTCGATCGCATAGGCCGCGAACAACGAACTCCCGCCTACACCACCATCCTGACCGTCGTGACCCACCTCTGGGAAAAGGGCTGGGTTCAGCGGGAGAAGATCGGTCGACGGTACCGCTATCGCCCCAGCCGCTCCCGCGCGGAAGCTACCACCGATCTGCTGCGTGAGATTCTCGACGCGAGCCCGGACGCGCCCGGCGCATTGCTGCATCTGGCGCGCACCGCGAGCGCGCAGGAGGTCCAGGCGTTGCGGCAGGGCTTGTCCGCCGGCGAGGACGGACCGTGATCCTGCTCATCGCCCTGCTCGCCGCCGGTGCCATCCTGGCCATGGGCACGCCAACGGTGCTGCGGCGCATCGACTTCGGTGGCGCGCCGGTCGTGGGCATCGTGGCCTGGATGGGCGCGGTGTCGGCGACGATCGCGGTCGGCGTGCTGGCATTGACGGCCTTGGCGTGGCCGGGAGAGCCGCCCGGCAACTCATCCGTTGGTGCGGTCGCACGGAGTCTCGCCGAGATCGAGCCCACAGTCGTCACCTGGGCAGCGGACCTGATCTTGCCTGCCGCTATGGCCGGAGCACTCCTGCCGATCGGACTCGTCACCCGTGTCGCCGTCATCCACGCGCGAAAATGGTCGGCTCATCGTCGGCGGCACACCGAACTGCTCGCGTTGCTCGGCCGCGTCGATCCAGCCGGCACCGGCCTGGTATGGCTCGATCACCCGGTGCCGTTGGCATACAGCGTCTCAGGACACGGCGGGTATGTGGTGGTCACCGACGGTCTTGCCCGCTGCCTGACCGAGACACAGTGGCGTGCGGTGCTCGCGCACGAGCACGCGCATCTGCGCGCCCGCCACCATCACATCCTCGGTGTGTGCCAGGTGCTCGCCGGCGCCTTCCCCCGGATTCCGCTGTTCGCCGCCGCGCCGTCGGCGCTGACGACCCTGGTCGAGCTCGCAGCGGATCGCGCTGCCGCGATCCGCACCGATCCGCACTCACTGGGTTCGGCGCTGCGCACCGTGGCAGGGCACGGTGCCCGGATGTCGATCGCGACCGTCGAGCCGACGCCTGATTCACTGGCTGAACGCCTGGCCTGTCTCGGGGCCGCGCCGGAGTCACGTTCGGCGGCGCGGCGCAGAGCGGCGGGGGCACTGGTGGGCACGGTCCTTCTCGTGCCGATCACCGCGGCGCTCGCGGTCGGGCTCGGCTCGGTAGCAGCATCTTTCGCCGTGATCTGAAAACGCCCCAAAAAACTATGCGCCATAGTATTTTGGCGTCGAGCGAGAGTCGGCGCCACAGGCGGCCGTTCGCGCCCATTAAGTGAAGTGGCGATATTTCAGAATCGAGAACCCTTGCGCTCCAACACTATTCGTAGTAACCCAGGGTTGCGCGGACCAGCTTCGGCTCTGGTCGCCGTGGCCCTGGTCGGCGCGGGCCTCGCCGGGTCCACTCCGGGGCCGGCCATGGCCGAGCCCGGACAGACGCGCTATTCACTGGCCAATGGCTGCTTCCGGATCGACACCTCGGCCGGGCCCTTGGTTCCGGCGTCCGGCCCGTACCGGCTGCGGGCGACCGCTCTCGGCGAGTACCTGCTCTACGGGCGCACCCACCAGTTCCTGGAAGCCGCCGCGCAGTCGATCCGGCCGACCGAAGCCCCCTCCGACGCCGCGGTGTGGACTGTGGACGGTTCCGGCCCAGACGGATTCACCATCACCAACGTCGCGACCGGCATGGCCGTACCCGCTACCTTCATCCCGGACACGGGCTGCGCGGACTTTCCCGAGGCACAGTCCGGCACCACCGGCACGCCGGGATCCGAACTCGGCTCCGATGGATCGATCCAGGGCGTCATCGACGCGCACGCGCACATCACCGCCTACGAATTCATGGGCGGGAACTTCCATTGCGGACGCCCGTGGCACCCCTACGGCGTGGCCTACGCACTGCCCGACTGCGCTCCGTACCGCACCGGCACGAACGGCCTGATCGCGAGCTTCCTCGATCACGGTGAACCGTTCCACGATTCCGACACCGGCGGCTGGCCCACCTTCCGCGACTGGCCCAAGCCGTCCGTGCTCACCACCGAAGGCGCCTACTGGACCAGCATCGAGCGGTCCTGGAAGGCAGGCCTCCGCGTCATGACCGTCGATCTCGTGGACAACGAGTCGCTGTGCACCATGATGACCGACCGACGAAACCCGTGCGACGACATGGCCTCCGCGCGGCTCCAGGCAGCAGGCCTGCGCGCGCTGCAGGACTACATCGATGCCCAATACGGCGGCCCTGGTCAGGGCTTCTTCCGCATCGCCACCGACCCCGCCGAAGCTCGCCGGATCGCCGAGGCGGGCAAACTCGCCGTTGTCCTGGGCATGGAGTTGTCCGACCCGATGGGCTGCGGAGTGTTTCTCGGGCAGCCGGAGTGCACGCGGGCCGATATCGATCGCTGGCTGGTCGAGCTGCGAGCGATCGGCGTCAGCAGCTTCTTCCCCGTACACAAGTTCGACAACGCCTTCGGCGGCACCAAGATGGATCACGATGTCACGGGCCTGCTCGTCAACGCGGGCAACTTCATGCAGACCGGCACCTTCTGGAATGTGCAGGACTGTCCCGGTCCCGAACACGACAGCACCCAGATCTCGGTACCGATCGCCGGACATGTCAATCAGTTCCTTTCGAACCTCACCGGCCCGTTGCTCGGCGGAGCGCCGCTCCCGCTGTATCCGCCTGGCCCACACTGCAATGCGCGCGGATTGACCGACCTCGGGAGCTATCTGATCAACAGGATGATCGATCACGGATTCCTCATCGAGGTGGATCACCTGAGCGAGGCCACCGCCGACGAGGTGATGTCCATCATCGAGAAGCGTGGCTATTCCGGTGTCGTGTCCTCCCACGGCTGGGACTCGGACAAGACCACGGCGCGGGTCCATGCCGCGGGTGGGTTCGCCGCGCCCTACGCCGCCGAACCCGCGTCCTTCGTGCGGGCCTGGCGCGAGGCCCGGGCGCTCCCCCGTCCGGACAGCGAGTTCGGATTCGGATTCGGCTCCGACATGAACGGCATAGCCGGCCAGGGCGCCGCTCCCGGGCCGGGCACGATCCGGTATCCGTTCACCTCGCACGACGGCCGAGTGACTTTCGACCGCGAACGTTGGGGCGAACGTGTCTTCGACTTCAATACCGATGGCACCGCGACCTACGGGTCCTACGCCGACTGGCTCGAAGCGGTCCGCGTCCTCGGCGGCCCAGAGGCCATGGCCGATGTCTTCCGCGGCGCGGAGACCTACCTGCGCATGTGGGAGGAAGCCCGGTGATCGGTGACGACAGGCCCACCCTGACGGTGGCATCGAATCTTCCCAGGAGCGACAAGTTCCGGGAATCCAGTCCATTCCGGCGCGAACCCGGGTCGGAACGGACCAGTCGACAAGAGAATCGTCCCGGCCGAGATCGCCGGGGCTTGGAGGAAATCATGTACCGGACTTCACGTATCGCGGCCGGCGTCGCCACCACCGCACTGGTCGTCGCCGGTGTCGGTGTCGGCCTCGGTCCCGGCGTCGCCGCCGCGGAAAGCAGTTGCGCGGTCAGCAGCCACGCCGAGAAGCAGGACGTCAGCACCTGGGGCGTCACGCACGTCTACGACAAGATCGCCAGCGCGGAGCAGATCGGTGTCGGCACCTCGGTCACCTACAAGGTCATCGTCGGCACCACCGGCATCGGCAACCCCTACGTCAACACCATCACCGACTTCCCGCCGGTCGGCTTCGGCGCG
>NZ_JARWOJ010000092.1 GCF_029868625.1 Nocardia neocaledoniensis
CCCAAATCTCCCCCCCCCCCCCCCCCCGCGGCGCCCCCCGCGCCACCGGAGGCCCACCAGCGCCGGTCGGACTTGCGGGTGCTCAGCAACTTGTCTTCGCGTCTGATCCGGACAGCGCCGGCGACCGCCAGACCGACGGCGGCCACGATGACGACGATCCCGGCGACGGGCCACACGTTCGCCACGATGATTCCGACGAGTGCGAGCAGCGCCGCCGAACCGAAATACTTCATGAATCCCCCCGGCTCAGTTCCTACCTCCGTTGTACCGAAGCAACGGGCCGTAGGCCAGTGAATTGTGGGGGTCGCGGACCGGCTCAGTTGGCGGGTGCGCAGGTGTCGCGCAGCGAGCAGCCGCCGCACGAGGAACCGCAGCCGCCGACGGGGGCGGGCGGCAGGAGAGGCTCGACGGTGCGGGCCGCGGCGTTCGCGCCCGCGCCGAGGGTGAACACGGCGATCACGGCCACCACGACCGCGACGCCGAGACCGGCGAATCCGCCCGCGACCAGGGCGACCAGGCCACCGGCGAAGAGCAGCGCGCCCGCGCCGACCGAGGTGGGGGCGGCGATGCGATTGGCGATGCGGAAATTGTCGTCGCTGTGTAGGGCGGCTTCGGTGGTGACACCGAGGAAGCGGTTGCGGGGCAGTTTGCCGAGCAGTCCGAGCACACCGGTCACGATGGCGACCGCGGCCAGCGCGAACAGCAGGGAAGCGACGACGACCATTCCTGCAGGCTAGCGCACCCGCGCCGGGCCCCGATCGCGCGCTCCCCGCAAGGTGACCGCCCACACAGCGGCCCGACGGCGCGCCGCGCGGTCTCGGCCCGTGGAAATCGGCTGGCACCGACGTTCTACCCTGTTAGACGATGTTTACCGGGGATCGGCGAGAACAAGAAGGCAGGACCGTGCAGGACACTCGTGCAACCGAGAGTGACGTACCTCAGCACCGGTACAACGCCGAGCTGGCTGGGCGGATCGAGCGGCGCTGGCAGCAGAACTGGGCCGAGCGCGGCACCTTCCACGCGCCGAACCCGGTGGGTCCGCTCGCCGGCGACACGCCGGCCGACAAGCTGTTCATCCAGGACATGTTCCCGTTCCCCTCGGGTGCGGGCCTGCACGTCGGCCACCCGCTGGGCTACATCGCCACCGACGTCTTCGGCCGCTACCACCGCATGCGCGGCCGCAATGTGCTGCACGCGCTCGGCTACGACGCCTTCGGCCTGCCCGCCGAGCAGTACGCCGTGGCGACCGGCGCGCACCCCCGGGTGACCACCGAGTCCAACATCGCGACGATGCAGCGGCAGCTGGACCGGCTGGGTCTGGGCCACGACTCGCGGCGTTCCTTCGCCACCACCGACCCCGAGTACTACCGCTGGACGCAGTGGATCTTCCTGCGCATCTACAACGCCTGGTACGACCAGGAGGCCGGTCGGGCCCGCCCGATCGCCGAGCTGGAGGAGCAGTTCGCCACCGGGGCGCGCGCCGTCCCCGATGGCGACTGGAACAGCATGGGCACCGCCGAGCGCGGGGCGCTGCTGGACTCGTATCGCCTGGTGTACCAGTCGGATTCGATCGTCAACTGGTGCCCCGGCCTCGGCACCGTGCTGTCCAACGAAGAGGTCACCGCCGACGGCCGCAGCGAGCGCGGGAACTTCCCGGTGTTCCGTAAGCGCATGTGGCAGTGGATGATGCGGATCACCTCCTACGCCGATCGCCTGGTCGACGACCTGGACGAGCTGGACTGGCCGGACAACGTGAAGTCCATGCAGCGCAACTGGATCGGTCGCTCGCGCGGCGCGCAGGTGCGCTTCGAGGCCGACGGCGAGACGCTCGAGGTGTTCACCACCCGGCCCGACACCCTGTTCGGCGCCACCTACGTCGTGCTGGCGCCCGAACACGAGCTGGTCGACAAGCTGACCTCGACCGTCTGGCCGGACGGCACCGAGCCGGGCTGGACCAACGGCGGCGCCGCCACCCCCGCGGAAGCCGTTGCGGCGTACCGCGAGTCGATCGCGGCCAAGTCGGATCTGGAGCGGCAGGAGAACAAGGAGAAGACCGGCGTCTTCCTGGGTTCCTATGCCACCAACCCCGCCAACGGCAAGCAGGTGCCGATCTTCATCGCCGACTACGTGCTGAGCGGGTACGGCACCGGCGCGATCATGGCCGTGCCCGGCCACGACAGCCGCGACTGGGACTTCGCCACCGCGCTGGGCCTGCCGATCGTCGAGGTGATCTCCGGCGGCGACATCACCGAGGGCGCCTACGCCGGCGACGGCGAGCTGGTGAATTCCGACTTCCTGAACGGACTCTCGGTCGACGAGGCCAAGGCCGTGATGATCGGGCACCTGGAGGCCGACGGCCACGGCACCGGCAAGGTCCAGTACAAGCTGCGCGACTGGCTGTTCGCGCGCCAGCGGTACTGGGGCGAACCGTTCCCGATCGTCTACGACGAGCAGGGCGTCGCGCACGCGCTGCCGGAATCCATGCTGCCCGTGGAACTTCCGGAGATGGAGGACTTCGCCCCGGTCACCTTCGACCCGGACGACGCGAACTCGGAGCCGTCTCCGCCGCTGGCCAAGGCCACCGACTGGGTCACCGTGGAACTGGACCTGGGCGACGGACCCAAGAAATACCGCCGCGACACCAACGTCATGCCCAACTGGGCCGGTAGCTCCTGGTACCAGCTGCGCTACGCCGATCCCACCAACACCGAGGCGTTCTGCGCCGAGGAGAACGAGAAGTACTGGCTGGGTCCGCGCACGGCCGAGCACGGCCCGAACGACCCGGGCGGCGTCGACCTGTACGTGGGCGGTGTCGAGCACGCGGTGCTGCACCTGCTGTACGCGCGGTTCTGGCAAAAGGTGCTGTTCGACCTGGGCGACGTGTCCGGCAGCGAGCCTTACCGGCGCCTGTTCAACCAGGGCTACGTGCAGGGCTACGCCTATACCGACGCGCGCGGCACCTACGTGCCCGCCGCCGAGGTGGTCGAGCGGGACGGGAAGTTCTTCTGGACCGGCGCCGACGGCGTCGAGATCGAGGTGAACCAGGAGTACGGCAAGATCGGCAAGTCGCTGAAGAACGCCATCTCGCCCGACGAGATGTGCGATCTGTACGGCGCCGACACCTTCCGCTTCTACGAGATGTCGATGGGTCCGCTGGACACTTCGCGGCCGTGGGCGACCAAGGACGTCGTCGGCGCGCACCGCTTCCTGCAGCGGGTGTGGCGCCTGGCGATCGACGAGGAGACCGGCGCGGTGAAGGCCACCGACGCCGCGCCCTCGGACGAAACCCTGCGCCTCGTGCACCGCACCATCGCCGGCGTGGACGAGGACTTGGCCGCGCTGCGCGACAACACCGCGGGCGCCAAGCTGATCGAGCTGACCAACCACCTCACCAAGAACTACCCCGACGGCGCCCCCCGTGCCGCCGTGGAACCCCTGGTGCTGATGCTGGCCCCGCTCGCCCCGCACATCGCCGAGGAACTGTGGGAACGCCTGGGCCACACCACGTCCCTGGCCCACGGCCCCTTCCCCACCGCCGACCCGGCTCTGCTGGTCGCGGACTCGGTGGAATACCCGATCCAGGTGAAGGGCAAGGTCCGCAGCCGCATCCAGGTCCCCGCCGACGCCGACCCCGCCGCCATCGAGGCCGCCGCCCTGGCCGACGAGAAGATCGTCGCCCTGCTCGAGGGCGCGGCCCCACGCAAGGTCATCGTCGTCCCGGGCAAGATGGTGAACATCGTTCCGTAGTTGTCCGGTCGACCACCGCGCCTGTAGGGCAGGTACATTGCCTTGCCCTACAGGCAGCGCCGCTGATCAGTTCACCGAAGACCGGGGCGCTACGGGTTTGACGCGGTAAACCTGGCTCAGCCGCTCCCGCGCCCGAATCCAGGCGGCGGCATCGGGTGAGATCCAGCCGGCCAAATCGACGGCATCGGCACGTGGACATGCTGCGATACCCCTACACTTGTTGACGAAGGCCCCGGAACGATCACTGACTCGGTCACATCGCCGGGGCTACGCCATTTCCTGGCCCCCCTCGAGCAGCGGTAGCGATCATAGCTCAAAGCTATTGCATGGGTGGCGGACCCGAAGATGTAGCCCTTCAGGCCCTGACCTGGAGGACGTCGTTCAACGTGACCAGGGCGAGGTTTCGCTCCCGGATGATGTCGACGAGTTGGCCGTAGCAGTGGGTGACCGGGGGGAAGTTGGCGTGGCCGATGATGATCTTCTGGGCGGCGAAATACTTTCGCGCGCACTCCATCAGGTATTCCTCGGTGATCAGGCCGGAGTCGGAGAGGGAGCCTTCCCACATCGTGGGGACGGTGTAGCCGAGGTCGGCGGCGACGCGGTCGACGGTGGCGTTGTGGTAGCCGAAGGGTGGGCGGTAGAACGGAGTGCCGTCGACGCCGAAGGTGTTGCGCAGGAAGTCTTTCGTGCGGCCGAGCTGGTCGGCGATGCCGGTGGCGCCGAGTTTGGTGAGCGCGGGGTGGTCCCAGGTGTGGTTGCCGAGCTGGATCTGACCGGAATCGACCAGCGGGCGCAGGGCGGCGCGGTGGATCGTCCACGATTCGTAGTAGCCGGTGACGAAGAAGGTGAAGCGGGCGCCGGTGTCCTTCGCCCACTGCACGTAGGCGCCGACGACCTCGGGGCTGGCGCCGTCGTCGACGGTGAGCGCCATGCTGGTGCCGGGGCCGGGCAGCTCGGTGATGGTCTCGGCCGCGATGATCGACTTCGGTCCGCCGGGCGGCGGCGGGAGCATCGGCGTGACGGGTGCCGGAGCGGGCGCGGGCGCCGGTGGGGTGGGAATCTCGCCCGCCGACCCGGCCGTCTCGCCCTCGGCGGTCGCGCACCCGGTCAGCGCCACCGCGCCACCCGCGGCGAGCAAAGCCAGCATTCGACGTCTGTCCACGGACGAACCCCTCTTCGACGGGTGCGCCTGGGCCGCTGGACCAGGGCACGGATCAAAACAGCGGGACCGTACCCACCGAATCCGTCGACCAGCTGAACCGGCGGGCACCTGCGTGCGAACAACCCGACCGAGTGCGCGCACGACAGGCGACCATACCGAAGCGAGCGGCGCGGGGCATGGATCCAGCGGCGGCCGGTGCGCACCACGCCGGAGCGACCGCTGACGCGTACGACGAGGTCCCGCGGCGATCGACCATCCGGATCCCGTGGGATGCGCACCATCAACGCGGGCGCAGCACGATCGGGCCTGCCTCAGCGAGGTGCGCGCCGCACGGCCGGGCCAGCGTCAGCGCGGCCGCAGCACGATCTCCGTCGGGTGCGCGTCGCGCCGCGTGTCGACCGCGGTCCGCACCGCGGCGGCCACCGTCTCGGCGGTCAGGAATTCCTCCGGGCGGTATTCGCGGCCCTCGTCGGCGACGATCGCACGCTGCATGTCGGTGTCGATGCGGCCGGGGAAGATCGAGGTGACGCGCAGGGACGGTTCCTCGAGGCGCAGGGCGTCGGCGAAGGCGCGCAGGCCGAACTTGCTCGCCGCGTACGAGCCCCAGCCGGCGTTGGCGCGCAGCCCGGCGCCCGAATTGATCAGCACGACATGGCCGTTCGCGGCGCGCAGGGCGGGCAGCAGGATCCTGGTCAGTTCTGCCACGGCGATCAGGTTGACCTCGAGGGTGGTTCGCCACTGGTCCACCGAGGACTGCGCGACAGTACCGAGGTCGGCGACCCCCGCGTTGTGGACGAGCACGTCGAGCCGCTCGATCGACTCCGCCGCCGCGGCGACGGCCGGATAGTCGGTGAGCGCGACGGGCCACCCGGTCGCGGCGGGCAGTTCGGCCAGGATCGGCGCGAGGGCGTCGGCCGAGCGCGCGCCGAGCAGCAGCTCATGGGTCGGCGCGAGTTCACGGGCGATCGCCGCGCCGAGTCCACGGCTGGCGCCGGTGATCAAGGCGGTCGGGGCGGGAGTACTGGTCACCGTCATACGCCCACGCTAACGGCAGACACAGATCGCCAACGACGCGTGGGTCGGCCGCCGACCCACGGCCGGAGCTACCGCCGTCGCCGCGCGAATCCAGCCCGCTACCCCCGTGCGAACCGGACGACATCGGCGAATCCTGGCACCCCTTCCGGATTCGGGCAAATCCGGCCAGGTCCGCGGGCATTACGACACCGTGCCCATTTCGGCGCAGATCAGGGGCCAGCGCTTGTACCGTCGAGGCATGACCGATCCCCGGTACAACTACGATCCAGCGAACCCGCAGTATCCACCGAACCAGGGACAGCCGCCGCAGCCCAAGATCAATGTGGGCAAGTTGTGGGCGGGCGGAATCGGCACCGCGGTTGTCGCCGCGCTGCTCGTCGTGGTGGCGATCATGCTGATCCGGGGCGTGCTCGGCATCGCGATCCTCGCGCCGGAAGGGGCGGGCACCTACGGCTCGGTGTCGACCACGTCCTACGCGGTGGCCGCCGCGGGCGCCGCACTGCTGGCGACGGCACTGCTGATGGTGCTGCTGCTCGCCATGCCGAGCCCGATGACGTTCTTCACCTGGATCTGCCTACTGTGCACCGCGGTGGCGGTGATCCTGCCGTTCACCTCATCGCCGATCTGGACGCCAAGATCGCGACCGCCTCGCTCAACCTGGTCATCGGCCTGGCGATCACCACCATGCTGAACTCGGTCGGCACCGCCGCGCAGAACGAGGCGCGTCAAGGCGGGTACTGATAGTCACAGCCGTGCCGAGATGCCATCGGGCCAGGGCAGCCGCAGAATAGAGGGATGTCCGATCCCGGGTTCACCCCCACGCAGCTCGCGGCCCGCGCCGCCTATCTCCTGCGCGGCAACGACCTGGGCACGATGACGAGCGCCGCGCCCCGCCTCTATCCGCACATGTGGAGCTGGGACGCGGCATTCGTCGCGGTCGGCCTGGCGCCCCTGAGCGTGGAGCGCGCGGTCGTCGAACTCGACACGCTGCTCTCGGCGCAGTGGAAGAACGGGATGATCCCGCACATCGTCTTCGCCAACGGCGTGGACGGGTACTTCCCGGGTCCCGCGCGCTGGGAATGCCGCAGGCTGGCGGCCAACGCCCCCGACGGCCCCGACACCTCCGGCATCACCCAGCCGCCGGTGCACGCCATCGCGGTCCAGCGCATTCTCGACCATTCCCGCAGGCACGGCCGCTCCACCAGGGCGGTCGCCGAGGAATTCCTGAACCGGCGCTGGCCGGACCTGGTGCGCTGGCACCGCTGGCTCGCGCACGCCCGCGACCCCAAGGAGACCGGGCGGGTGACGCTGTACCACGGCTGGGAGTCCGGCATGGACAACTCGCCGCGCTGGGATCGCGCCTACGCCAATGTGGTGCCCGGCGCCGACCTGCCGCCCTACCGCCGCGCCGACACCGCGATCATCTCCGACCCCACTCAGCGCCCGAGCGACCGCGAATACGACCGCTACCTGTGGCTGGTCGAACAGATGCGGCGTGCCTCCTACGACGACTACCAGCTCACCTCGGTGATGAGTTTCGCCGTGGAGGACGTGTTCGTCTCGGCGATCTTCGCGCTGGCCTGCGAGGTGCTCGCCGACATCGGCGAGGAGTACAAGCAACCGCACGCCGACGTCCGGGAGCTGCACGGCTGGGCCGAACGCTTCCGCAAGGGCGTGGTCGCCACCGCCGACGAACGCACCGGCGCCGCACGGGATTACGACGTGCGGCTGCAACGCTGGATCAATACCGAGACGCTGGCTATGTTCGCGCCGTTGCTGGCCGGCGGGCTGCCACGGCACGCCGAACGCGCGCTGCTCAACACGTTCGAGGGCCCGCGCTTCTGCGGTCATCCCGACCTGCGCTACGCCCTGCCGCCCTCGACCTCGCCGGTCTCCAAGGACTTCCGGCCACGCGAGTACTGGCGCGGCCCGGTCTGGCCGGTGATGAGCTGGCTGTTCTCCTGGGCGTTCGCGCGCCGCGGCTGGGCCGAACGCGCGCACATGCTGCGCGCCGAGGGCCTGCGGCAGGCCGCCGACGGCAGTTTCGCCGAGTACTACGAACCCTTCACGGGCGCGCCGCTGGGCAGCATGCAGCAGTCCTGGACCGCCGCCTCAGTCCTCGACTGGCTCGGCTGACGCCACTCCACACGACCACGGACGAGGGCACTACTACCCTTCGACGGTGATACCGAGCTCACGGGCGAGCGTGGCCGCCAGCGATACCAGGTCGCCGCCCTGGATGACGGCACCGCGCAGCGCGGTGAGCCCGATGACGCCGGTGAGATCGCACTCCTCGAAGCGCACGTTCTGCTGGATCCTGGCATCGGCGAAGCGGGCGCCGGCGAGATTGCAGCGTTCGAACCGGACATCGCGGAGATCGGTCCGCTGGAAATCCGCCTGGCGCAGGTCGCAGTCGCGGAAAACTACTGTGCGCAAACGCGATTCGGCGAAAGAGACCAGGTCGGCGCGCGTCGAGTCGATCAGCACATCGCGCAGCACGCCCGCGGTCCACGACAATCCGGTGAGCCTGCCGTGCGCGATCGCGGTCTCGAACATCGACGAATCGTCGGCCTGCGCATTGGCGAGATCGCACACCCGCAGCTCGGCCTCGTCGATCCTGGCCTGCCGCAGCGTGCTGGGGAATCGGACGCTGTCGAACCGGCACTGCTCGACGGTCCACCCGTAGACGTGTGACTCGGCGAAGTCGGCTCCGCGATACTCGACCCCGGACACGCTGCCGTCGTCGGCCGGGTCGTCGCCTGGCGATGCCGCCTCCGGCAGGGCACCGAGCCCGGCCACCTTCGGTTCGAACCGCACCTCACGCTTACGCACCACGCCACCACTCCCGTCTCCGCGGACGCGCCCAACATACGGGGCCCACCGGTGCCGCCGGACGACCGGTTCGCCGCCGTCGCGGCCTTCGCCGGGTGATATACCGCCCCTTCACCGGTCACAACTATTCCCGGACACCCCATCAACACCGCTGGTCACACGGGTTCGCGGGCACTACGGTCGAGGGCCATGGACACCAAGCGCTGGAGTTCGACGGTTCGCCGAGGTTGCACCGCGCTGTCGGTGGTCGCGCTGGCCGGGCTCGTGCCCGCGCTCGCGCAGGCCGAGCCGAGCGGTCCCGATGTGTCGTCCTGGCAGCACGTGGACGGCCGGATGATCGACTGGCACGCCGTGCGCGCGGCCGGTCATCAGTTCGCGATGGTGAAGGCCACCGAGGGACTGCACTACGTCAATCCGTATTTCGTCCCGGACAGCATCCTGATGCGCACGGCGGGTGTGGCCCGGGGTACCTACCATTTCGCCAGGCCGGAGCTGCCGCCCGAACCGCAGGCGGCGATGTACGCGGCCACGGTCCTCGGGCAGAACGGCCCGCTCGACCTGCCCCCGGTGCTCGACCTGGAAACCTCCGGCGGCCTCGCCCCGGCCGACCTGATCAACTGGACCGAGCGTTATCTCGCCACCGTACGGGCGCTGACCGGGCGCACCGCGATCATCTACACCTATCCCCACTTCTGGAAGACGGCCATGGCCGACACCAGCCTGTTCACCCACCACCCCCTGTGGATCGCCGACTACAGCGGCAACCCCGAGCCCGACGTCCCCGGCAATTGGCCCACGTGGACTTTCTGGCAGACCACCGATCGCGGCAGCGTTCCCGGCATCGGCGGCGCCACCGACGTCAACCGGTTCAACGCCACGCACACCGATTTCGCCCGCTTCGCCAACATGTCGGGATTGTTCGGCAGCAGCTAGGACGACGGCGAGACCGCCACTCGCCCAGTCGAGTGGCGGTCTCGCGCGCGGATCGCGGCTACCTGCCGATGCGGCCGCCACCCTTCTTCCACACCACCGCGACCGACGGACGCGGCTGCGCGGTGCCGCCGTCGGGCCAATGCGACAGCGGGTTGTCGGTGGTCGCGTCATCGGCCTCGCCGGGATGCTGCACCGAGACGATCACCTGCTTCTCGGTGACGATCGGACCGCAGGTCTCACCGCCCTTGGGCACTGTGAGGAACTGCTTGGTCTCGCCGCGGTTGGGCCCGTCGAGGACGACCGCGAACAGCCCGTCGTTGGACTTCAGCGCGTTGCCGTCGGTGGAGATCCACAGGTTGCCGTAGGGATCGAACGCCAGGTTGTCGGGGCAGGAGATCGGGCTGACCTTGGTCTTGTCGAAGCCGCTGAAGTAGGTGTCGGCGGCGGCCGGATCACCGCAGACGAGCAGGAGCGTCCAGGTGAAATCGGTACCGGTGTGGTCGTCGGTGAGCTCGAGGACCTGGCCGTTCTTGTTCAGCTTGCGCGGGTTGGCCTCGTCGGGACCCGCCTTGCCTTCCTCGCCGCGCTTGGTGTTGTTGGTGAGCGCGACGTAGACCTTGCCGGTCTTGGGGTTGGTCTCGAAGTCCTCGGGGCGGTCCATCTTGGTGGCGCCGACCTTGTCGCCCGCGAGGCGGGTGAACACCGCGACCTCCTCGGCCGACATGCCCTCGACCAGCGACTTGCCCTTGCCGTCGGCGCCGGTCTCGAGCAGCGGAATCCACTGACCCTTGCCGGTGAAGCCGCCGTTGGGAACCTTGCCGGAGCCGTCGATCTCGGCGGCGTGGTCGCCGGTGAGCTTGGCGACGTACAGGGTGCCCTCGTCGAGGATGGTCATGTTGTGGCGCATGGCCGAGGCGCCGACGCCCGACTGCACCTTCTTCTTCGAGACGAACTTGTACATGTAGTCGAAGCGCTCGTCGTCGCCGCTGTAGGCGACGACGCTGCCGTCACCGGTGACGTGCACGGTGGCGGCCTCGTGCTTGAACCGACCCAGCGAGGTGTGCTTGACCGGCACCGAGGTGGCGTCCCACGGGTTGATCTCGACGACGTAGCCGAATCGGTTCACCTCGTTGGGTTCCTGGGCGATGTCGAAGCGTGCGTCGAAGGTCTCCCACTTTCGCTCCGAGGCCTTGCCTTCGATGCCGTAGCGCTTGAGCCGCTTGGCCGCGTCGGCGTCGGTCACCGTCTCGGCGTTGCCGAAGTACTGGTTGAAGTTCTCTTCTCCGGAAAGCACAGTGCCCCAAGGGGTCACGCCGCCGGAGCAGTTGTTGAGGGTACCGAGCACCTTCGTGCCGGTGGGGTCGGCCTTGGTCTTGAGCAGTGCGCTGCCCGCGGCCGGACCCTTGACCTCGAATTCGGTCGTCGCCGTGATGCGGCGGTTGTACTTGCCGAAGGCGGGCTTCAACTGCCCGGAACCCGATACGCCGTGCACCTCGACGACGCTCACACCGTGTGAGGCGAGCGCGATCTCGAACTGCTCGCGGGTCGGCGCGTCCTTGTTGTAGCCGCGGAACATCATCGGCTCGGTGCTGTACTCGTGACTGACCACCAGCACGTACTTGTCGGCCTCGCCCTCGATCGGCAGCAGGCCGGCGAAGTCGCAGTTGTAGCCGAACTGCTGCGCCGCCGCGGCGGGGGTCTGCTTGTCGAAGTCGAACTGCGGCGCGCCCTCGACGACGGCGTCGCCCCAGCGGATCACCACGGACTGTTCGTAGCCTTCGGGGACGACGACCGCGTCTTCCTTGTTCGGCGCGACAGCGGTGAACCCGGTGCCGGTACCCGGCGAACCGGTGGGCGTCGAGCCGGTGTCGGAGCTGTCGTCACCGCAGGCGGCCAGCGCGCTCGCCGCGCCGACGGCGAGCACCGCGGCGGCACCGCCCTTGAGCAGCCCACGACGGTTCAGGCGCGCGACGATATCGCCGAAGTACTCGTTCGCGGAGTCATTGGGCACCTCGTGGAAGCACGCGCTGCCGCACTTGTACGCGCAGGTGATGGCGGCTCGTGACGACTGACCGTCGTGCTTGACGAACAGGGCGAGCGGTTTCAGACTCACGGTGACTCCTGTGTAGGTCGGACTTCGCCGCACGGTAGGCATCGCAGGCGAGCCGTCGGGAACGCGTAGATGAACACACGACCAAAACTCGGCGAGTGGTGTACTCGCCGAGTTCAGAGAGGTCCGGGTGTCATCAGGCGTTGACCGGCAGCGCGATCACTACCTCCTGTTCGTCGCCGGGCAGGTAGTGGGCCTGCACGATCCGTCCGACCTGCACCGATCCGATGGCCGTCGGCGGCAGGTACTTGTCGACGCAGGCCTCGAAGGTGGTGCCGTCGGGCCGGGTGACCACCAGCCCGAGCGCCACCTCGGTGTACCCGCCGCGGATGCGGCCCGGCACGTCCAGGCTGCGGACCACGGCCTGGGCCGCGATGCCGCGCTCGGCGATGTCGAGCTTGGCGCGGGTGGTGATGCCCTTGCGGATGAGCGATTCGTTCATCGCCCGCTGGGCGGCGCTCTGGTCGCCGGAGCGGTCGACCTCCACCTTGTCGGTGCGGCCGGGCAGGTAGCGCACCGGCAGGACCACGCCGGGCTGCAGCAGGGCGAGCTCGGTGAGCGGCACGATCATCTTGGCCTGCGAGTCGAAGACCTTGCCGTCGGCGCCCTCCACCCGGAACTCGATCTTGACCTGTGGCTGGTCATTGACCGAGACCCCGGTCTGGCGGAACGAGACGATGGTGCCGATGCCGACCTCGCCCTGGCGGAACTCACCGCTGTTGCGGCCGGTGAAGGCCTCCAAGATGCCGTCGCCGGTGAAGGCGAACACCATCGGGACGATCGTGAGAGCGATGATCGGCAGCGCCATCTGCGGGCCGACCCAGCCGAGCATGCCGCCGGTGAACTCGTCGGGGGTGTAGGTGAGGCCGTAGTACAGGTAGTAGCCGATGGACAGGATTCCGAACGCGACCGCGGCCGCACGCAGCTTGGATTTCATGGTTCCTCCTCGGGAATGGTGCGACCGGGTCGCGAACAGGTCAGGCGATGGTGGTGCAGGCGAAGGTGATGTCGAACTTCGCGGTGGCCGGGCCGGCCAGCGGGTTGGTCATGTCGGGAGCGCTCACGCCCTCACCGGTGACCTTGAAGGTGTTGCCGTCCTTGGTGAGCTTGGCCGAGCCGCCGGGCTGGCCGTTGCCGTAGCCGACCGCGTAGGGCATGCCGTTGGCGCCACCCTGGGAGCCGGCGATGGCCACCGCCTGCACGGTGTCGCCCTCGATCGAGGCGCTGACCGAGAGGTTGCCGTAGGTGGCGTTGGCCAGGTCGGTGAGCGCCAGCGCGAGCGTGCTGCCCTGCTTGGCGCAGGTGGTCTCGAACTTGGCGTCGAACGCCTTGCCGTCCACACTGGCGGCGGACTTGCCCGCGGCCGGGGCCGGGGCGGCCGAACCGGTGCTGCTCGGGGTGGCGGTGCTGCCGGAATCGCTGCACCCGGTGACGAACAGCGCGGTGGCGGCGGCGGAGGCGGCGATGGCGGCGATCAGCTTGGTGTTCATGGTGTTTCCGTTCTCTCGGTCGAGCGGGTCGGTGGTGGTTGACCCGTTGAGAGAAAGGTAGAAATCGCGACGGCCCTACCGATCCCAACTTTTCGCGGCGCCAAGGGCCCGAAATGCCGTTAACCTGGTCGAATGCGAAGACCGCGCGCCATGGTGCTCGACGAGGTGTGGCGTGGGCTCACGGGTGTCGAGGCGCTGAGCGGACCGCAGGGCGGGCCGTTGCGGCGCACGGTGAAGTTGATCCTGGATCCGCTGGTCATCCGGCCGGTGCAGCATCCGCTGTGCGCCGGCACCGTGCTGTCGCCCGACGGGGTCGCCCTGCTGACCTCGCTGGTGCTGGCGCGCTCGGACACGCTGCGCGCGTGCGCGGCGTGGTTCACCGAGCTCAAACAGGCGCGCCGCGCCCTGCGGATCACCGAGGGCAATGCCCAGGACCTGTACTTCCAGCGCTGCTTCGAGCTGGCGACGCTGCACGGCGAGCCGGGCGCCGACGCGCGCACACGCGCCGAAGCCGTGCTCCGCGAGGTACACGACAGCACCGGCGGCCGCACCACCGCCGCGCTGAAAGAGCATGTGACCGAGCCGGTTCGGCGCGCCGAGCTGACCGCGCTGGTCGACCTCGCCTGGCGGCGACGCCCGCTGTCGGAGTACGGCGCCCGCGATCACGCCCCCGCGCTGACCGAACTGCTCGAGGCGAGCACCCTCGCGCACGAGGGCGACCCGGCCGACGCCGGCCCACTGCTGGACGAACTGCTCGACGACAAGGCCGGCACCCATCGCGGGATCGCCCTGTGGCGCCCGCATCCGGCCTACGGCGCCGACGACCTCGGGCTGACGGTGCACACCGGTCCACAGTGTCCTGGCCTCGGCGCGACCGCGTCGACCGCCACCCTCGCGCTCCCGTTCGACCGCACCGTGTACGAGCGCGTGTTCACCGTCCTCCAGGGCAGTATCGACCGCGCCGACCTGCCCGCCATCCCGGACCTGGTGACCACCGAGATCACTCGCGCGTGCTCGCCATGGGGACTGCTCGACGAATCCCTCCGCCTCACCGCCGCCGTGGGTTGCGAACTGGCACTCGGCCTCTCGCCGCTGGGTTCGGCCGCCGAGATGCTGCCTGTCCCGACACCGTCGAGCGACTACGCCCGCACGGCCAGGGAAGACGAGCCCGCGGCCGCTCGCGGCTCGCTCCGGTCAGCGGGCCGTTCCGGCCAGGGGAGCAGTGGATCGTCCGGGGACCGCGTCGAACCCGTACGCGACGACGGTGCGCGTAGATCGGCGGGCACCGTGGCGAGTAGCCGGCGAGCGAACGAGCCGGAGGTGCGGAACCCGGGGCAGTCGCGGGCGCACGAGGTGGTGAACGGCCGTTGGCGACGGGAGGCCTACGTGTTGCAGGCGCGGCGGTACGCGATCGGCGACGGGGCCGAGGGGCCGCTGGCGGTGGTCGCCGCGGAACTGCGCACGCCGTGGCGGCCGTATCTGCGCAGGCTGTGGGTCCGGTTACACGGGCGCGACGTGCGGGACATGCCGGTGTTCGAGCCGGGTGAGCTGTGGGATCTGCTCGACGGGGTCGCGCGGTCGGTGATGCTCGATCATCGGGCCAGGGTGAAACAGGCACTCACCGTGGCTGCCGCGTCGATGGTCCCCGAATCGAGGGCGAGCTGATGACGACGATCCGCCTCGACCACCCCGCCGCCGGCATCGTGACGCTGCGACCCGACGGCGCGCCGACCGTCCTCGATGGCGCGCCCGCCCTCGACACCCTGGTCCTGGAAGTCGCCGGCGGCCACCTGACGTGGAGTCTCCTCACCGGACAACAGCTTCCGGCCGCCACCCTCGACGACACCGAAGCCGCGCAGGACTGGCTGTGGGCCGTCTACGGAGAGAACACCGCCCTCGCGGTCGCCGATGACGAGGGCCACCACCGCGAACTCACCGCCACCCCCGCGCGCCCGGAACTGGTCACCGCACTGCGTCGACTCGCCTACGCGCACTGGGCATCCCGCTGGTGGCCCGCCTCGACCGTCGACAACATCCCCGCCCTGGACCCGGCCGCCCTCGCGAAGGAGATCGCCGCACTGTCGGAGGTGTGCGAAGCCGTGCTGTCCGGCGCCGACGACCCAGACACCGCCGGTGTGCACGGGTCGACGGACGAACCGTCGGCCCCCCGACACGGCGAGCCCGCTCCCTCGGGCGGGCGCGGGGCGAGCCGACATGATGGGCGGGCGGAGGATTACGCGCTCGCGGCGGGCGGGGAGGCGAGCGGGACCGGGCTGGCGTTGGCTCGTGGCGCCGGGGACTGGGATTGGCGATGCTGCCCGCCGGGGCTCGTGGACGCGGGGGCGCGGTCGGTGTCGTGGCAGGTGCGACGAGGTGGCGGGGTGACGACGGTGGAGGTCGCCGCGATCGCGGCGCCGGACTGTCCTCGTGATGTGCCCGAACATCTGCGCCCCCTGGCGCGGCTGCGCGCTGCGGACGCACTCGCCGAGGTTCCGCTGGTTCGGCGCGGCGATGCCTGGGTCGGCGAGCTGCGGACCTCCGACGTCATCGAAAACCTCGTATCGGTGGGCGTTTTCGTGCGGAGCGTCGGGTCGGACAGTCCGCTGCCCGACGAGTCGGCGATGCGCGCGTCGATTCGCGATCTCGTCAGGCACCGGCTGGCCGGTACCGGGGACGACTTGCTCGCGGCGGAACGCGCCGCCGCCGAGGATGATTCGGACTTCTGATGCGCACGCACCTTCCCTTCGGAAACGGAGCAGCACCATGGCGGCGGTAGGCGAGACCTCCGATCAGGACGACACCCAGCTCACCGCGGGGTACGCGGCCTACCAGCGCGGCGACATCGCGGGTGCGATGGCGATCTTCGAGCGCGCGGCCGAGGGCGCGGCGCCGCGTCTGCGCAGCGCCGCGCTGATCAATGCCGCGAGCATGGCCGACGAACTCGGCGAGCACCGCCGCTCGGTCGACCTCTTCCGGACGGCGCTGGCGGTGCTGCCCGCGGACGGTGCGCACCAGCGGCCCGCCGCACTGGTGAATCTCTCGCAGGCGTTGCAGCATCTCGGCGAGCTGGACGAGGCGCAACGCGTGCTGGAGGAAGCGCGCGATCTGCTGGCCGACACCACCGAGCAGGGCATGGTGCGGGTGGCCTGCCTGCTGTCGCTGACCGCTGTCGCGCTACACCGCCAGCAGTGGGCGCGCGCCGCCGAACTCGCGCGCGAATCACTGGGCGTCACCGAACGTTTCGCGCCGGCGCTGGCCGGTCATCCATTGATGAACCTGGCGACGAGTTCCTTCGAGACCGGCAGGCGGGACATCGCGTTCGACTTCGCCAGGCAGGCTATGACCGCCTTCACGGCGACCGGCGACGAGGCCGCCGTCGCCGAGGCCGCGCAGAACCTGGCGATCATGCTGGTGCGCGCCGGTCGCTACGACGAGGCCGAGGAGCCGCTGCGGTCGAGCCAGAAGTTCTTCGAGACCGCGGAGCTCGGCCACTGGGCCGGGATCGGCTACAAGACACTGGGTTTCCTCGCCGAAGGGCGCGGTGACCACGCCGAAGCGCGCGCCCAGTACCTGCGCGCGCTGGAGCGCTTCGACAGCACCGGCGCGGTACTCGATGCGGCCGATGTCCGATTACGGCTCGCCACAGTCGCTTTCGCGATGGGCGCGGCGACGGAGAGCGAGACGCTCCTCGCCGACGCCTTCGCCGTGTACTCCGCGCACGGCCTCGGCCTGCGCTGCGCCCAGCTCGACTACTGGCACGCCGAGCTGCTGCACACCGTGATCGAGCAAGGGGCCCGCCCCGATCCGACGCTGCTCGCGCGGGCCGTCGGCCTCGCGGTGCCCTCCGCCCTCGCCATCGATGCCGTCCGCCACACCCTGCCCAACGGCAACCAGCGCGAACACTGGCATCGCGCCATCGCCGAGCCGGCCATGCGGCTGGCCTTCCGCTTCGCCGCCCTGTCCGGGAACGCCCAGCTCGTCAGCGATCTCGTCGACACCCAGTGCGCGGGAACCACTCTCGACCTGGCCGCCTTCGCCGAGCCGACCGCGCCGACCCTCGATTTCCAGCTGCTCGACCCGCCGCCCGCCGAGCCCTCCCCCACCCCGGTCCTGCACCTCGGTAACGCCCTGGCCGAGGTCGCGGCCGCCGCCGGCATCCCGGTGTCAGCACCGCCCCGCCTCCGCGACCACGACCGAATAGTGCTGTCGGACTTCATCACCCATGCCGAGGAGCGCTACGGCGTTCCCGTGCGCGATGCCAGAGTGGTGCCGCTGTGAACACCGCACGGTCAGGTGCCGAGCGGCCCCGCGAAGCCTGGCTCCGCGTCACAGCCATGGACAGCCACCGGACCGCGAGTAGTCGGCTCTCGCTGCCGACCCTGATCGACACAACGGCCGCTTCGCTCGCCGCACGGGGCCGCCACCCGGCGGGGCCGCCCGCAGACGACTGGCGCGGCCGTCCCGCCGGGCAGTCCCTGGGCGGAAAGACGACTGCTCCTCAGCACGCTGCATCGGGGGTTCGACGATGAACTCGATGACACCGACCGCCGTGATCCGGATGGCGGACGCGGGTGATGTGTACGTGTCCTGGCGCTGGGTCGATGACTACGCGGCGCGCGGCGTGAGCGTGCTGCCGCGTGACCAGGTGCGCGAGGTTCTCGAACTCCTGGGTGAGGCGGTGCCCGACCCCGCGCGGCCCGACGAGCTACGCCGGGTGATGAACCAGGGCGCTCTGGCCGAGCCGAGCGCTGAACTAGTTCTCGCCCAGGCGCTTTCGCGGACCCTGCTGCCCTACGGACTCGCCGTTCAACTGCACGAGCTGTACCAGCGCGGGCTCCGCCCGCATTTGCGGATCCAGCCCTCGCCGCGCCTGGCGCAGGTGCCGTGGGAGATCATCGCGCCCGATCCCGAGCTGCGCCTGCTGGACATCGCCGACGTGAGCCTGTTGGCGCCCGCCTCGGTGGTGCACGCGCCGGAGCGGATCGCGCGGCGCTGGTCGGAAACCAGGGAGCTCCCTGTCGTCGCGGTGCTCGACCCCCGCGTACCCGGCTATCGGGCCGATTCGGAACTCGGCTCGGTCCTGGGGCGCCCCAACCCGGAAACCCTTGTGGCCCAGCATTTCGGGCGCTACGACCGGCTGGTGCCACAGGTCGCCGACCCGGTAGACCTGTTCCGCCGCGCCGACACCGACCGCACCTGGCTCTCCGATGCGCTGAAGGCGGGCGCGAGCCGACTCGTCTACGTCGGCCACGTCACCGCCCCGCCGCCCGAATCGGGGGAGAGCGAACACGCCGAACTCCACCTGAGCTGCACCGCCGACGCCAGGGGCCTGGCCACCCCCACCCGATCGCACCGCCCGCTGTCGGCCAAGGACCTCCTGCTCGGCACCCACACTCTCGATCCGGTTCCCGTCGCGGGCCGTGATCTGTGGCCGATGCCGAGCAGGGTCGCCCTGATCGCCTGCGAGAGCGGCGGCGACCTACGCTTCACCGAAGCGCTGGGCCTCACCACCGCCGCGCTTTCCGCGGGCGCCGAACTGGTCACCGCCACCCGCTGGCCGCTCCCCACCGACCACGCCTTCCAGACCCTCACCCCCACCACCGCCCGCCCACTGCAGGCGGCGATCTGCGCGGTGGACGCCGCGCACGACGTCGCCGAGCCGATACCGGCGCTACTGGCCTGGCAGCGGGCCCGCCTGTCCGCCTGGCGCGCAGACCCCGCCCCCGAGAACGCGCCGCTGCTCTGGTCGGCCTTCGCGACGGTCGCCGACTGATCGTCGGCGAGCCGCCTCAGGCCGGGTCAGTGTTCGTCGTAGTGACCGTCGTGGACGGCGTGGCGGTGCCCGTCGTGGATGTAGTCGACGTGGTCGCCGTGCGGGACCGCGACATGCCCGCAGTTGGGGCCGTGCTCGTGCTCGTGGGTGGTGTGCTCGACATGTGCTGACGGCTCGCACTCGTCGAAGTGGCCGTCGTGCTCGCGATGCAGGTGCCCGTCGTGCACGTAGTCGACGTGGTCGCCGTGCGGCACGGCGACGTGCCCGCAGGTGGGGCCGTGGACGTGCGTGTGTTCGGGGTGTTCTACGTGTGCCGTTGTCATGCCTATCTCCCTGTACTCGGACCGGTCGATCGCAGGTGGAACACGTCCGACATTAACAGTTGCGCATGCGTTGCTGCGACCCCCGTCCGGCCGGAAAGACCTGGTCAGAGGACCTGGTCGAGGAAGCGGCGCAGGCGCGGGGTCTTGGCGTCGTCGAACAGTTCGTCCGGGGTGCCGGTCTCCACGACGACGCCCTGATCCATGAACACGACGCTGTCGGAAACACTGCGGGCGAAGCCCATCTCGTGGGTCACCACGATCATCGACATACCGCCGGACGCGAGGTCGGCCATCAGCGCGAGCACGCCCTTGACCAGCTCGGGATCCAGGGCCGAGGTGGCCTCGTCGAAGAACATCAGCTCCGGTTTCATGGCCAGCGCGCGGGCGATCGCGACGCGCTGCTGCTGGCCGCCCGACAGGGCCGAGGGCCTGGCATCGGCCTTGCCCGCGAGGCCGACGATCTCGAGCTGTTCCATGGCCAGCGCCCGCGCCTGCTCGGCGGACAGGCCGCGCAGCTTGCGCGGACCGAGCGCGATGTTGTCGGCGACGGTCCTGTGCGGGAAGAGATTGAACTGCTGGAACACCATCCCGATGCGCTGCCGCAGCTTGTCGGGGTCCTCGCGCAGCACCGATTCGCCGTCGAGCAGGATGTCGCCGGAATCGGGTTCGTGCAGGCGGTTCAGCACGCGCAGCAGCGTCGACTTGCCCGAACCGGACGGGCCGATGACGGTCGTCGCGTGCCCGGCCTCCACATGGATGTCGACCCCACGCAGGATGTGGTTGTTGCCCAGGGTCAGCTGCAACCCGGTGCCAGTGAGCGAAGCACTCATGCTCCACGTCCTTCCGTGATGACAGCCTGCTCGATCGGGTCGGCCGGCGTCGGTTTGCCGGTGCGCATCCGCCCGTCGATGTAGTTCACCAGGTGGGTGAGCGGGATGGTCAGTACCAGATACATCAGACCCGCCGCGACCAGCGGCGACAGGTTGCCGGTCTGGGCGTTGAGGTCACGGCCGACGGCGAACAGCTCGCGCTGGGAGGCGAGCAGGCCGAGGAAGTAGATCAGCGAGGAGTCCTTGATCAGCGCGATGAACTGGTTCATCAGCGCGGGCAGCACCCGGCGCACACCCTGCGGAATCACCACCAGCGTCATCGCCTGCCGGTACCCGAAGCCGATGGCCCGCGCCGCCTCGAGCTGGCCGGCCTCCACCGACTGGATGCCCGAACGGAAGATCTCCCCGATGTAGGCGGCCGCGAGCAGCGCGAGCGCGACGGCGCCGAGCCAGTACGGGTTACCGCCGGTGATTCCCCTGGTCACCGGGCCGATGCCGAGCCCGATCAGCAGGATGATCACCACCGCGGGCAGGCCGCGGAAGATGTCGGTGTAGATCCGGGCGGGCCAGCGCAGCCAACGGGTGCGGGAGATGCCCATCACCGCGAGGATCATGCCGAGGACGGTGCCGAGCACGCCCGAGACCACCGCCAGGATCAGGGTGTTCGGCAGTCCGGTCTTGATCAGGTCGGGAAAGGCCTTGCGATACAACGACCAGTCGAAGAACGTGTCCTTCAACTGCTCCAGTGTCGACTTCTGCACCGCCTGCTCGGTGTCGCCCGGCGCGCGCTCGGCCGCGATGGCCGCGAAGTCCGGGAGTTGCGGCGCCGGTGCGGCTTTGGAGCCCGGCTTCCAGCCCGGCGGGAGTTCGCGCGGCACCCAGTCGGCGTAGAGGCGGGCGTAGGTGCCGTCGGCGATCACCGCGTCCAGGCCGGAGTTCAGCGCGTCGATCAACGGCTGGTTGTTCTTGGCCACGGCGTAGCCGACGAAGTTGTCGAGGCTGAAGGTGTTCTCCGAGATCACGATTCCGTCGCCGGGCGAGATCGCGCCCTCGGCCTGCGCCGACGGCGCGACCCAGGCGTCGACCTGACCGGACTTCAGGTTCGCGTAGGCGGTGTTGTAGTCGGGGAACTTCACCGGGTCCAGCTTCAGCTGGTTCACCACGAACTCGTCCTGCACCGTGCCCTGCACGACCGCGATGCGTGACCCGGTGTTCAGGTCGGCGAAGCTCTTGATGGCGCTGCCCTGCGGCACGACCAGCGAGAAGTAGCCGAAGTCGTAGCCGTTGGTGAACCCGACCAGCTCGCGACGGGCGTCGGTGGTCGTGATGTTGGACGAGCCGACATCGAAGCGCTTGCCCGACACCTGCGCGAGCAGACCGGCGAACTCGGTGCCGGAGAACTCGACGCGCAGTCCGAGTTTCGCGCCGATCGCGCGCAGCAACTCGTTGTCGAAGCCGGTGAACGAGCCCTGCCCGTTCACGCAGATGCTCGGCGGCGCGTCCGAGAGCGTGCCGACGCTCAGCGTGCCGGGAGTCAGCAGCCCGAGCCTGCCGGTGTCGATCGACTCGACCGGCGCCGTGGTCGCCGTGGTGTAGCGGTCGGTGCCCGCGGTCTCCGAGGACGCGAGGTTCGTCGGCGCCGCGGCGGCCGCGCTCTCCCCCGGCGGGGAACACAGATCGCGGGCGGTCTGGTCACCGCCGGAGCCGCCGCCGCACCCGGTCGCGACCACGCCGACGAGGAGCAGCAGCGCGGCGATCCGCGCCCGGGTTCGCACAGCACGCACACCAGCCATGGCGATAAACCCTAGCCGCAACCCCGCACCGGGCAGGATACGCGCGCCTGCGCGGTGACCGGCAACACTCAGGCAAGTCCCTCGAGCCGCTCGGGGTTCACCTCGTCGCGCCAGTCGATCGCCTGCTTCAGGGTGGACAGGTCGTAGTCGGGACCGGAGACGCCGACCGTGAACAGGGTGACGCCGGCCGCGCGCAACGCGTCGGCCGAGGCGCGGCCCTGCCACTGCACCGAGCGCTCGATCCGGTTCGCGTCGGTGCCGACCGCGGCCGCGTGTTCGGCGAGGATCTCGTTCTTGCGCCGCAGCGCGTCGAGATCGGCGAAGGAGTGCCAGATGTCGGCGTACTCGGCGACCAGGCGCAGCGTCTTGCGCTCACCGCCGCCGCCGATCAGGATCGGGATCTGCCGCGTCGGCTGCGGGGTGAGCTTGCCGAGCCTGGCCCTGATCCGGGCCATGTTGTCCTTCAACAGGTTCAGCCTGGTGCCGGGCGTGCCGAACTCGTAGCCGTACTCGTCGTAGTCACGCTGGAACCAGCCGCCGCCGATGCCGAGGATGAGCCTGCCGCCGCTGATGTGGTCGACCGTGCGGGCCATGTCGGCGAGCAGATCGGGGTTGCGGTAGCCGCCGCCGGTGACCAGCGCGCCGATCTCCACCCGCTCGGTCTGTTCGGCCCAGGCGCCGAGCATGGTCCAGCATTCGAAATGCGCGCCGGCCGGGTCGCCGGTGAGGGGATAGAAATGATCCCAGTTGAAGACGATGTCGACGCCCGCGTCCTCGGCGCGCAGCACCGCGTCGCGAATGAGCCCGTAGTCGGGCGCGTGCTGGGGCTGAAGCTGGACTCCGATACGGATGGGACGACTCATACCGCGCTCCTCGGTCTCGGTGGGCACCGTCAGCGAGGCTACCCGGAATCGGGCGCCGGTTCAGCGCGGCCGCTACGATCCCTGGCGACCCTGTTCTCGGATCGTCCGGCACGTTCCTGCCGGGATGGGATGACTGATTTACGCATGGCTACCGTGACCTTCGATCGCGCCACCCGCCTCTACCCCGGCGCGACCAAACCCGCCGTCGACGCCCTCGATCTGGAGATCGCCGCGGGCGAGTTCCTGGTCCTGGTCGGGCCCTCCGGCTGTGGCAAATCGACCTCGCTGCGCATGCTGGCCGGGCTCGAGGAGGTCAACGGCGGGCGAATCCTGATCGGCGACAACGACGTCACCCATGCCGAACCCAAGGATCGCGACATCGCGATGGTGTTCCAGAACTACGCGCTCTACCCGCACATGTCGGTGGCCGAGAACATGGGCTTCGCGCTGAAGCTGGCCAAGGTGTCCAAGGACGAGCGGGACCGGCGGGTGCGCGAGGCGGCCCAGCTGCTCGACCTCGAGCAGTACCTGGACCGCAAGCCCAAGGCGCTGTCCGGTGGCCAGCGCCAGCGCGTGGCGATGGGACGCGCGATCGTGCGCCAGCCGCAGGTGTTCCTGATGGACGAGCCGCTGTCGAACCTCGACGCCAAGCTGCGCGTGCAGACCCGCACCCAGATCGCCCAGCTACAGCGCAGGCTCGGCACCACCACGGTGTACGTCACCCACGACCAGGTCGAGGCGATGACGATGGGCGACCGCGTCGCGGTGCTCAAGGACGGGCTGCTGCAGCAGTGCGCGTCCCCGCGTGACCTCTACCGCGATCCGGCCAACATGTTCGTCGCCGGGTTCATGGGCTCGCCCGCGATGAACCTGTTCACGCTGCCCGTCGCCGACGGCAACGTCACCATCGGTGGTTACCCGGTGCGGGTGCCGCGCGCGGTGGTCGACGCGGGCGAGGGCACCGTCGTGCTCGGTATCCGCCCCGAGCACCTCGAGGTGGGCGACGGTGGTCTGCGCATGGAGGTCGACGTGGTGGAGGAGCTCGGTTCCGACGCCTACGTCTACGGCCGCGCGCTCTCCGACGGCGCCGGCGGCCAGACCGGCGAAACCGTGGTGGCCCGCGTGGATTGGCGCCGTCCCCCCGCCAAGGGCGAGCAGCTCACCCTGACCGCCGACCCCGAGCACATCTACTTCTTCAGCGCCACGGACGGCCGCCGCCTCCGCTGAGCACCCGCCTGCCGCGGCATCGCCGAGCCCATTCGGCGATGTCGCGCTCGGGCAGACCTCGACGCCATCGTCACAGCCGAACGTTTCGGATGGTGACTGCCACGCGCCGCGCCCTCGCACGCAACCGGCCGCCGGTCGCCGGGGTCAACGGCAGCCCGACCGTGTCGGCGATCCGTTCCGCCACCGCCGCGACCGGCGTCGTATCGGTCCAGATCTGTTCGGCGAACTCGGGTTTGCCCAACTGTTCGAGGCAGTAGTCGAGCCGGTCGACCGCGAACTGTTCGCGCCGCAGCAACAGATCGCCTCGGCCGACCGCTTTCAGGATCGGCGCGAGGCCGAGGCCGCGATCACGGAGCCGATCCAGCACCGTCGCCCGCTGCGCCAGCAGCGCGAAATGCCGGACGTCGTGTCCCTGCTCCCGCAGCCGCCCGACGGTCTCGGCGAAGTACCGGGGTTCGGCGACGGTCATCGGCGCGATCACCGGTCCATCGTGTTCGCGCAGCACGTGGTCGAGCACCTCGACGACGCCCTGCCGCCAGCTCGGGAAGTCTTGGAAGTCGCCGCGCAACCGGGCCGGCATCATCCGGTGCAGACCGAATCCGACCGTCTCCGGATCGCACACGACGCTGCGGGGTAGGCGCCGATGCAGCTCGTATGCCGTTTGGGTCTTGCCGCCGCCGAAGGGGCCGTTGATCCACAGCAACATGGTGTGCGGATTCTGCCTCATCGGGTTCGGTCGCGGTCGGACTTCTTGCGGGCGCGGAGGTAGTCGGGGTTGACGCGGACGGTGAGTTGTTCGAGTTCGACCGGGGTGCCGGTGGGAGTGGTCAGGCGGGCGCGGACGGGTTCGCCCGTTTCGGTGTCGACGCGCAGGAGGGGGGCCGGGCCCGGCTGGAGGTAGGTGTCGCCCCACTGCCACAGGGCGACGACGGCGGGGAGCAGATCTCTGCCCATCTGGGTGAGGACGTACTCGTTGCGGGTGCGCTTGCCCTCTTCCCGGTAGGGGCGCTTTTCCAGCAGGCCGGCGGCGGTGAGTTTGCGGAGCTGGCTCGCGGCGGCCGCGTCGGTGATGCCGACACGGCGGGCGAAGCCGTCGAAGCGGGTGGTGCCGTAGTAGGCCTCGCGCAGGATGAGGACGGCCGAGCGGGTGCCGATGAGATCCATGGCTCTGGCGATCGAACAGCCCTCGGTCTCCCACCTGCTCAGATCGGCCAAGGGTCCTTCCATCACGGCTGCCATGACCGACATCATACCCATCTCTGACTTGAGTAGATGATAGTTAGCGCCTACGCTGACTATTGCCTGATATAGCCAGCGCGAAAGAGGACTCCCATGCGAGACGCGGTCATCGTCGAAGCGGTACGCACCCCCATCGGCCGGGGCAAGCCCAACGGCGCACTCCACGACGTCCATCCCGTCGACCTGCTCGCGCACAGCCTGCGCGCGGTGATCGAGCGCAGCGGCATCGACCCGGCCCTGGTCGACGACGTGATCGGCGGCATCGTCACCCAGGTCGGCGAGCAGGGCTCGAACATGACGCGGCGGGCCGCACTGGCCGCCGGATACCCGGAATCGGTGCCCGCGACGACCGTCGACCGGCAGTGCGGCAGCAGCCAGCAGGCCATCCACTTCGCCGCGCAGGGCGTGATCGCGGGCGCGTACGACATCGTCGTCGCGGCCGGCGTCGAGTCCATGGGCCGGGTTCCGATGGGCGCCAACCTGATCGGGGCCACCGACCTGTCCGGCGTCGCCTTCGCCGAACGGTATCCGGACGAGCTCGTTCCGCAGGGCATCAGCGCCGAGCTGATCGCGGCGAAGTGGGGCCTGACCCGCACCCAGCTCGACGAATTCGCGCTCGGCAGCCACGAAAAGGCCGCTCGCGCAACCAAAGACGGACTGTTCGCCGACGAGCTCGCCCCGCTGCGCGGATTGACCGCCGACGAGGGAATTCGCGTCGGCTCCACCCTCGAGACGCTGGCGAAGCTGACGCCCGCCTACTACGACCCGGCCATGGCGGCCCGCTTCCCACAGATCGGCTGGGAGATCACCGCCGCCTCCGCCAGCCAGGTCAGCGACGGCAGTTCCGCCGTGCTCATCATGTCGGGTGAGCGGGCCGCGCAACTCGGCCTGCGCCCGCTGGCCCGGCTGCACAGCTTCGCCGTCGCGGGTGACGACCCGTTGCTCATGCTGACCGCGGTGATCCCCGCGACCGAGAAGGTGCTGCGCCGGGCCGGCTTGGACCTGTCCGACATCGACCTGATCGAGATCAACGAGGCGTTCTCCCCCGTCGTCCTGGCCTGGGCCGAGGAGACCGGCGCCGACCTGAGCAAGGTGAACGTCAACGGTGGCGCCATCGCCCTCGGCCACCCGCTCGGCGCCTCCGGCGCCCGCCTGACCACCACCCTCGTCCACGCACTGCACCAGCGCGGCGCCCGCTACGGCCTGCAGACCATGTGCGAAGCGGGCGGCCTCGCCAACGCCACCATCATCGAAAGGCTGTAACCCCCGACGGGGGGGGGGGGCGGCGCCCCCCCCGCCCCGCCCCCGGGCGGGGGGGGTTGGTGCGCCGGGGCGGGGGGGGGGGGGGTGCGTTCGGCGGGTTTCCCGAGTACGACGCCCGGGCGGCGGCCGGGTGGTTGGCCACCGCGGTCGAGCAGGCGACCGTCGGGTGGCCGGCGCC
>NZ_JARWOJ010000093.1 GCF_029868625.1 Nocardia neocaledoniensis
CACCGGGCCCGACGACCTGCGCGAGGTGTTCGAGACCAACGTCTTCGGCCCGATCCGGGTGACCAACGCGTTCCTGCCGCTGCTCCGGTTGTCGGAGCAGCCGCGGGTCGTGATGGGGTGCAGCGGCGTGGGGGGGGTCGCGGCCCAACCCGCGACCAAATGGGGCCGGCCGCGGCCCCCCCCCCCCCGCGGCCGGGCTCGATGTCCGCTTCGTCGCGCTGGACGTGACCTCCGACGACTCCGTCGCCGCCGCCGCGGCCAGCGTGCGCGCCGAGACGGGCCGCCTCGACGTCCTGATCAACAACGCGGGTATCGGGGGCCCGCGCACGGCGCCGAGCGGCACCGGGCCCGACGACCTGCGCGAGGTGTTCGAGACCAACGTCTTCGGCCCGATCCGGGTGACCAACGCGTTCCTGCCGCTGCTCCGGTTGTCGGAGCAGCCGCGGATCGTGATGGTCTCCAGCGGCGTCGGCTCGATCGCGACCATCACCGATCCGAAGTGGGCCGGCCTGCTGCCACCGGCCCTCGGCTATCCGAGCACCAAAGCGGCGCTGAACATGCTCACCGTCATGTACGCGAGCGAGCTCGACACCATGAAGGTCAATGCCGTCGATCCCGGCTACACCGCGACCGACCTCAACGGGCACAGTGGATTCCAGACCGTCACCGAGGGCACCGATGCGATCGTGGCGATGGCGACCGTCGACCGTGACGGGCCGAGCGGCGGCTTCTTCGACCGCGCGGGCGCCGCGCCGTGGTGAAGGCAGGCATCCTGCTCGCGGCGCTGCTCGCGAGCGTGGGCCTCGCCGTATCCCTGATGAGAATGGAGGACACAGTGGCAGAACAGAATCCGAACACGGTGCTTTCGATCGGCCTGCACCCCAGCGCCGTCGACTACTCCCGCTATCCAGGTCTCGACGAGGCGACCCTGACCGCCCGCATCGCCGCGGGCGAATCCGCCTTGCGGGAGGCCGGTTTCGATCTCGTCAGCTGCCAACTGCCGGCGGACCCCGACGCGGCGGAGGCGCGGTTGCGTGAGTGCCTGGCCGGCGGAGAATTCCGCGTCGCGATGATCGGCGCCGGCGTCCGGATGGCACCCGAACACACGTTGCTGTTCGAGCGCCTGGTCAATGTCACGGCCGAGCTCGCCCCGGGAATCCGGTTCTGCTTCAACACCTCTCCGGAGACGACGATCGATGCGTTGCGTCGCTGGGCGTCGCCGCGCTGAGCGCTCCGTTCGGGACTCGGGCCGCTACTTGTGTCCGCCGCCATGGCTGTGGCCGTCGCCGCACGTGTCGGTGCGCCGACCGTCGGTGGCCGCCTGCCCGGCACCGTGGCCTTCCAGCGCCGCGAACGGGCCGCATTCGTGCGGGGCGATCCACACGTGCACCATCGGATTACCCGCGCCGGGGTTGATCGAGTTCGGCGGGCAGTTGCCCTGCGCGTCGGTGACTCCCGCGACCTGGGGCCCGTTGTCACCCGCCTTCCAGCACAGATTGTCGTGGACGTGCCACTGCATCAGCGAACCGGCGTAGTCGGTGAGAGCGGGGTCGTCGATCGTCTTGCCCTTGGCGATGTACATGGCCGAGACCAGGGTGCGGCTCTGCCCGTCGACCCGATAGACCAGCGACTCCGGGCGGGCGGGGTCGAGGAAGCTGTCGTCGCGGATGTAGCCGGTGTTGATGTAGTGCTCGTAGCCGGTGGCGGCGTCACCGATCGAGCGGAAGCCGAGCGCGCCGATGGTGCCGACATCGGCGAAGGCCGGCAGTTTGTCGAGGGTGGTCCGGATCAGGGCGCTCGCGCGCTGTTCCTGCTCGGCGGTGACGCCGGGGACGCCGGAGACATCGATCGGCGCGACCGGGTCGAAGGGCCGCGGCCAGGCGTCGCCGGTATCGGCATGGTCGTCGCCCGCGGCATGCGAATGGCCGTCGCCGCCGGCCGCGTGCGCGTCGCCGCCATGGCTGTGCACGTGCCCGACACCGTTGAGCATCGCCGCCAGCGCGAGCACGCCGACCGCGCCGGCCGCGATCCCGGACCGCAGCGGCGGCAGCGTCGCACCGGGGCGCGACAGCGCGACGCTCGCGGCGAGCACGGCCAGCGCGCCCAGTGCGGCGCACGCGGTGTCGGCGACACCCGGTGATTCCGCGGTCAGCCCGGTGACCCAGGGGATATCGGCGAACCGGGTGAACGCCCACATCGCCACCGCGAACGCGTTCACCCCGATCAGCGCCGACACGACGACCTTGCGCTCGCTCAGCAGCACCGCCAGCCCGCTCGCGCACTGAATCGCGGCGAGCACGACCATCAGCCGTGCCAGTGTGGCGTGGTCGGTGTGCATACCGGCGGCCAGGAAGTGCACCGCGCCCGCCCCGACCGCCGAGATCCCGCCGAGCAGCAGGAATCCGTTGCGTCCGCTCACCTGTTGTCTCCCATCCGATGGTTCGCGGCGGACACTACTGGGCAAGCGTGAGCGCAGTGTGCCGCGCGACTAAGAGAACTCTGTGACCCAAGTCTCCACCCGCCGTTGCCGCATTGAGACCGTTATGGTGGTTAACGATCTCCGGGCGAGTCGCGAAATTCGGAGCATGAGTCTGAAAAGCACACAAGGACAACGGGTTTCGGTTCAGGTCGGGGTGGCCGCCGCTGCGGCCGTTGCCGCGCTCGTCGGGTTCAGCAGTCCAGCGGCGGCCTTGCCGTCCGACCAAGTCGTCCAGTTCAACCCGACCCTCGCCAGGACCCCGGGCAACGGCTGCGCGGCCATCATCAACGCCGAGACGGTGCCCCAACCCCAGGCGGGCCAGCTCGGAGTCCGGGTGAAGATCGTCCAGACCGGGCAGAACTGCGAGCCCTACCGCGTCTCGGTGCGGTGGAAGAACCTCGACACCGGCGTCTCGAACGGTCAGTCCCACAAGGTGATCGACGGCGTCGTCGAGCACGCTCCCGATGGCGTGATCACCGGCATGGGCATGGCCCCCGGCCCCGGCCGCGTCGAAGCGACCATCGTGGCGACCAGCGACACCTACCCCAACCACCATGACCTGGAACAACTCTCGGGCATGGCCTGGATCACCCTCAACGCGTAGGAAAGGTCGCCGGGGGGGTTACCCCCCCCCCCCCACCAAATTAAAAATAAAAAAAACAAACCACGCCGGGCTTCACCGGTGACAAGCAGCTCGGCAGGAAGCTGCTCGTCGAGCGTGGTCTGGTGCTTTCCGACCTGCAGGAGCGGTTGTTCGCGAACGGGCGCACCGGCGATCGGCGCAGCGTGCTGCTGGTG
>NZ_JARWOJ010000094.1 GCF_029868625.1 Nocardia neocaledoniensis
GCTTGGGGGGGGCCCCCCCGGGGGCCCCCCCCCCCAGGGGGGGGGTTGGGGATAATTAAAAAATCCGAAATAAACAATTAAACGGCGGTTGCGGCCCCCCCCAGAAAACACAAACCCCCCCCCCCAAACCCCCCCCCCGCCCCGGGGGGGGGGCCCCCCGGGGGGGGGCCCCCAACCCCGTTCCGGGCGAGTGTGCGAGGGCCCCGGACGGCGGCACATGCTAGAACGGACATATGCCGCATACAAGCCCCGTTACCGCCTGGAAGACCCTCCGCGAAGGAAACGATCGCTTCGTCGAAGGCCGACTGCAGCATCCCAACCAAGGCGCCGCCGATCGCGCCGAGCTCACCGCCGGGCAACATCCGTCGGCGATTCTGTTCGGGTGTGGCGACTCCCGGGTCGCGGCCGAGATCATCTTCGACCGCGGCCTCGGCGACATGTTCGTCGTGCGCACCGCCGGTCACGTCGTCGACGAATCCGTGCTCGGCTCGATCGAATACGGCGTCGCGGTGCTCGGCGTACCGTTGATCGTCGTCCTCGGGCACGACAGCTGTGGCGCGGTCCGCGCGACCATCGACGCGCTGGACTCCGGCGCCGTGCCCGGTGGCTTCATCCGCAGCGTCGTCGAGCGCGTCTCCCCGTCGATCCTGCTCGGGCGCGCGGAAGGGCTCGACTCCGTCGACGACCTCGAGGCGCGACATGTGGCGGAGACCGGCCTGCTCCTTTCCCAGCGCTCGACCATCGTCGCCGAGAAGATCGCGGCAGGCGAACTCGCCATCGCCTGTGTCACCTACAACCTCTCCGACGGACGCGCCCAGCTGAACCGCGTCATCGGCAACATCGGCGAACTCGAGTAGCGACGCGCGACCCCCGGCACGCCCGCGCGAGTGGCTATCGTGGAGTCGTGGGCATCATGGGCGAAGTGTTTCCGGGAAAGAAGCTGCAGAACGAAGGCAGTGGGGACAGCGACGGTCAGGACCACGATCCGGCACTGGCCATCGACCTCGACGCGGGTGTGATCCGGCTGAGCGGGACCGTCGCGACCCCACCGCCGGAACCGGAGCACTGACGCTCACACCCTCAGTGCCCTGACCTCCTCGGCGCAGACACAGCGCAGGGCACGCTCGGCGAGATCACGACATTCTCGCGAATCCCATTGCCGCACCGCCGCCTTCACTCCGGGGACCGCCGGGGGCGCAACACTCAGTTCGTGGACGCCGAGGCCGAACAGGATCGGCGCGGCGGCGGGGTCTGCCGCCGCCTCACCACACACCGCGACGCGCGCCCGGCCCGCGGCGCCCCGGCAGACGGTGTCGATCAGGTGCAGGACGCCGGGGTCGAGGGGGTCGGCGAGCGAGCCCAGCGCCTCGTTACCGCGCTCGGCCGCCATCGCGTACTGGGTGAGGTCGTTGGTGCCGATGCTCAGGAAGTCCACGTGGGCGGCGAACGCGGCCGTCTTGGCGGCGGCCGCGGGGACCTCGACCATGATGCCGATCTCGAGGTGGACCCCCGCGGGCACCACCTCGGCCAGGATCGCTCGGGCCCGCGTCAGCTCGGCCAGCGTGGTCACCA
>NZ_JARWOJ010000095.1 GCF_029868625.1 Nocardia neocaledoniensis
TCGTGGTGGTTTCCGTCGCAATGAAGGTGATGATCGTTCGCGTGGCGGTTACGACCGTGGCGATCGCGGCGGGTTCCGTCGTGACAGCGATGACCGTCCCCGTGGTGGTTCCGGGTTCCGCCGCAACGAAGGTGACGACCGCTCCCGTGGCGGCTCGGATCGTGGCGGTGACCGCGGTGGCTTCCGCCGTGGCGAGGGCGATGAGCGTTCGCGCGGTGGTTCCGATCGTGGTGGGTTCCGGCGCGGGGAGAGCTCCGATCGCGGCGGCTACCAGCGGCGCGACGACGAGCGCGGCACCCGGCGCGACGACGATCGAGGACGCGGCGGCTTCAAGCGCAAGAGCGACTCCGGCGCGGCGCGCGGCTATGTCGGTGAAGACGGCAAGCCGCTGGACGGCACCTACCGCGAGAAGCGTCGCGAGCGGGAAGGCGACGTGCTCGGAGTCGTGTCCTCCGCGGCCGACGACGACGCCCTCGCCGCCGAGGCCATCGACGAGACCTCGGTATCGACCGCGTCCACTGTGCAGTCCGGCGACACTCCGTCGAACGAGCGTGTCGAGTCCGCGGACGAAGTAGCCGGTGACTCCGCCGACGACCACGCCGCAGCGGATCTCGCCGGCGAGCGGTCGGACACTTCCGCCGACGACGCAGACTTGACAGCGGCGGGGAATTCGGACGATCGCGAGGATGAGCGGTCCGAGACCGCCGATCGCGCGGACTCCGACCGTCGCGACGAGACGGATGAGGCCGCGAGCGCCGATTCCGGTTCCGACGACGGTGACCACGAGCCTCGCGGCGAAGACGATGCCGCACGCGTTCGGTCGGATTCGCGTTCCGGCGACGACCGTCGCCGCGCTGATGACGACGATGCGGCGAGTGGCCGCGACGACGCGGGCTACGGTGCCCGCGACGACCGCGACGATCGTCGCCGCGGTGGTGAGGGCGCTCGCGCCGTGGGTGGTCGTCCCACCGACCGGCGTGGAGCCCGGCCGGACGAACCCGATCTGCCCGAGGACGTCCAGGCCGCCGATCTCGATCCGGCCGTGCGCCGCGATCTGCTGAGCCTGGACAAGAACAACGCCGAGACCGTCGCCCGGCACATGGTGATGGCCGTGGAACTGCTCGAGGACGATCCGCGACTGGCACTGGCACACGCCAGGGCGGCCAGGCAGCGGGCCGGTCGCATCGCGGTGGTCCGGGAGACCGCCGGTGTGGTGGCCTATCACGCCGAGGAATGGGCCGAGGCGCTCTCGGAGCTGCGGACCGCGCGTCGCATGTCGGGCGGCTCCGGGCTGCTCGCCGTGATGGCGGACTGCGAGCGTGGTCTCGGCAGGCCCGAGCGGGCCATCGAGCTCGGCCGCAGCGAGGAAGCGCAGCGGCTCAGCGGCGACGAGGCGAGCGAGCTGCGGATCGTGGTCGCGGGCGCCCGGATGGACCTCGGCCAGTTCGACCAGGCCGTCGTCACCCTGCAGACCTCGGATCTGGACCCGGCCCGTACCGGCTCGGCCGCCGCGCGCCTGTTCTACGCCTACGCCGACGCGCTGGTCGCGGCCGGTCGCACGGACGAGGGCCTGCAGTGGTTCCTCAACGCCGCGTCCGCCGATCTCGACGGTGAGACCGACGCCGAGGACCGCGCCGCCGAACTGACCGGCGGCGACGCGCAGTAGCGGCACCGAGGATGGTCCAGCGCGGGCTGGGAGCCGACATCGGCTTCCAGCCCGCGACCGTTCGCGGACCCTCCGGCGTGACCTCGACCACGGAATCGGCGACTCGCCCACCTCGACGCGCGTGAGGGCGGGCACGGAAACCGGCCACACCGTGCACGAACTGGGAACCCATGCTCGATCATGAAGGGTGCGAGCACTATTCGGCGGCCCGGCGGGAGTCGGGAGTTGTCGGTGGGTTCGCCTAGGGTCGAGACGTATTCGGCCCGGCAGCGACGACGGAGTGAGGGTGTGTGAACCAGCTACGCGATCAATACGACGCTTTGCTGCTCGACCTGGACGGCACGCTGTACCGCGGGCCGGAGGTGATCGAGGGTGGGCCGAAAGCGCTGGCACCGAACGGTGATTCGGCGCAGCGCCTGGTCTATGTGACCAACAACGCGGCCCGCGGACCCGGCGCCGTCGCCGGTCACCTGGCGGAGCTGGGCTACCCGGCGACCACCGACGACGTGGTGACCAGCGCGCAGGCCGCGGCGAGGATGCTCGCCCAGCGGCTGGCTCCGGGAGACCGGGTCCTGGTCGTCGGCACCGACGACCTGGCCGCCGAGATCGCCGCGCTCGGGCTCGTCCCCGTCCGCCGGTTCGACGACACGCCGCCCGCGGCCGTCGTCCAGGGCCATTCGCCGACCACCGCCTGGCCGGATCTCGCCGAGGCCGCCTACGCGCTGCGCGCGGGCGCGCTGTGGGTGGCCGCCAACACCGACCGCACACTGCCGAACGAACGCGGCCTCGCACCGGGCAACGGGTCCATGGTCGCGGCCCTGCGCACGGCCTCGGATCGAGAACCGCTCGTGGCGGGCAAACCGTACGCGCCCCTGATGGAGAACGCGCTCGAACGCGCGGGCACACGCGCCGCGCTGGTCGTGGGCGACCGGCTCGATACCGACATCGAGGGCGCCAACGGGCTCGGACTCGACTCCCTGCTGGTGCTGACCGGGGTGAGCACCCTCGAGGAGGTGTGCGCCGCACCGCCCGAGCGGGTACCCACCTTCATCGCCACCGGACTCGAAGCCCTCAACGACGAGATCGTGCCGGACGCCGTCGCGCCGTCCGAGGTCGCGGAGCTGTTGCGACAGCACCCCGGCCGGGCGGTGCGGGTGCGCGCGGCCGATTCCGAAATCCGATAGCGTTGACGGCACGATGAGTACACCGAGTTCCCCGCCGACCGGCGCGTCACAGCCACCCCGCCCAGGGATCCCGCTGCCCGGCAGCCACCTGCCCGGTCAGGGCGGTCAGGCCCCGGCCGATCCGCACCGGATCACGGCCGAGGTCGACGCGCTGCTGGCCGAACTCGGCGCGGCGGCTCCGGTGACCGGCCCCGCGGAGAACACCGAGGCGGGCGCCGACATCACCCGCCGGGCCCGCATCCTCGAACAGGCGCACGACGTGCTGGTCGACGCGCTGGCGACCGTGGACAAGATCTGAGGTGGCCAGGAGAGCGCGGGTGGACGCCGAACTGGTACGCCGCGGATTGGCGCGATCGCGAGAACACGCGGTCGAACTGATCAGCGCGGGCCGGGTCCTGATCGCCGGAACCGTCGCGGTGAAACCGGCGACGGCGGTCGAGGCGGGAACGCCGTTGATCGTGCGGGAGGAACCCGACGAGGTGTCGTGGGCGTCGCGTGGCGCGCACAAGCTGCTCGGTGCGCTGGCGGCGTTCGAGCCGCAGGGACTGAGCATCACGGGCAAGCGCTGCCTCGACGCGGGCGCCTCGACCGGCGGATTCACCGATGTGTTGTTGTCGAGGGGCGCGCGGGAGGTGGCCGCGGTCGACGTCGGGTACGGCCAGTTGATCTGGCGGCTGCAGAACGACGACCGGGTGCGGGTGTACGACCGCACCAACGTCCGCAACATCACGCCCGAAACCATCGGCGGCACAGTCGACGTCGTCGTCGGCGATCTGTCGTTCATCTCGCTGGGCCTGGTACTGCCCGCGATCGCGGCCTGCGCCGCCGACGGCGCCGATCTGCTGCCCATGGTGAAGCCGCAGTTCGAGGTGGGGAAGGAACGGGTCGGCTCCGGCGGCGTGGTGCGTGATCCGGCGTTACGCGCCGAAGTGGTCGGCGAGGTCGCGGCCGCGGCGGGCGCGCTCGGCCTGCGGACCCAGGGCGTGGTGGCCAGTCCGCTGCCGGGCCCCTCGGGCAACGTCGAGTACTTCCTGTGGCTGCGCAAGGTCGGTCCGTTCGAGTACGACGCCGAGCAGGTGGCGGCCCTGGTCGCCCGCGCGGTCGAGGAGGGTCCGCAGTGAACACGCACGAGGGCGGCAGGGAGATCCTGCTCGTCGCCCACCCCGGCCGCGCGGAGATCATCGAGACCGCGCACCGGGTCGCGAAGATCTTCGCCGAGGCCGGGATCTGCCTGCGCGTGCTCGCCGACGAGGCCGACAGCACGCGCTTCGAGAACGAACCGGCCGGCTACCCGGTGCGGGTGGTGCCGCACAGCCCGTCCGCGGCGCTCGGGTGCGAGATGGTCCTCGCCCTCGGCGGGGACGGCACCTTCCTGCGCGCGGCCGAACTCGGCAGGCCGACCGGTGTGCCGGTGCTCGGAATCAACCTGGGGCGCATCGGTTTTCTCACCGAAGCCGAGGCCGAACACCTCGACGAGGCGCTGGCCCAGGTGGTCGACCGCGACTACCGGGTCGAGGACCGGCTCACCATCGACGTCACGGTGCGGGTCGACGACACGGTCGTGGAGCGCGGGTGGGCGCTCAACGAGGCCAGCATCGAGAACGCCCAGCGGATGGGCGTGCTGGAAGTGGTGCTCGAGGTCGACGGGCGACCGGTGTCGGCGTTCGGCTGCGACGGCATCCTCATCGCCACCCCGACCGGATCGACGGCCTACGCGTTCTCCGCGGGCGGACCCGTGGTGTGGCCGGAACTCGAGGCGATGCTGGTGATTCCGAGCAACGCGCACGCGCTGTTCGCCCGGCCGCTGGTGACCAGCCCGGAATCGCTGATCGCCGTGGAGACGGTCGCGACCGGGCACGACGCGATCGTGTTCCTCGACGGCCGCCGCACGCTGGCCCTGCCGCGGGGCGGTCGCGCCGAAGTGGTCCGCGGCGAACGACCGGTGCGGTGGGTGCGGCTCGATTCCGCGCCGTTCGCCGACCGGATGGTGCGCAAGTTCCGTCTGCCGGTCACCGGCTGGCGGGGGAGACAGCGAACGGAGAACAGCCGCGATGCTGACTGAGATCAGGATTGACGGGCTCGGCGTCATCTCGACGGCGACCGCCCAGTTCCACGCCGGACTCACGGTCCTCACCGGCGAGACCGGTGCGGGCAAGACGATGGTCGTGACCAGCCTGCACCTGCTCAGTGGGGCGCGAGCCGACGCGGGCCGAGTGCGGCTCGGCGCGGCCAAAGCCGTGGTCGAGGGCCGATTCGTCATCGACGATGTCAACGAGGCGGCCAGGGCGGCCGTCGAGGAGGTGCTGGAATCGGCCGCCGCGGAGGCCGACGAGGACGGCAGCGTGATCGCGGTGCGCACCGTCAACAGCGACGGCCGGTCTCGCGCCCACCTCGGTGGCCGCGGCGTGCCGGCGGCGGTGCTCGGCGAGTTCACCTCACGGCTGCTGACGGTGCACGGGCAGAACGACCAGCTGCGCCTGCAGCGGCCGGAACAGCAGCTGGCCGCGCTCGACCAGTTCGCCGGCGACGGCGTCGCCGGGCTGCTGCGCAAGTACCAGGTGCACCGGCGGTCCTGGCTCGACGCCCGCGCCGAACTGCTCGAGCGGACCGAGCGCAGCAGGGAACTGGCGCTCGAGGCCGACCGGCTCAAGCACTCACTGGCCGAGATCGACGGCATCGCACCGGAACCGGGCGAGGACGCCCGGCTCGTCGCGGAGATCCGCAGGCTCAGCGATCTGGATTCGCTGCGCGAGGCCGCGGCCGCCGCGCACGAGGCGCTGTCGGGTCCCGCCGACGCACCCGCCGACGGTGGCGGGGTACTCGATCTGCTCGGCGGTGCGCGGGCCCGGCTCGATTCGGCCGACGATCCGGCGCTGAGTGCGCTGTCGCCGCGGCTGGGGGAGGCCATCGCGGTGGTCGTCGACGTCACCACCGAACTCAGTGGCTACCTGTCGGAACTGCCGTCCGATCCCGGCGCCCTCGATTCGATGCTCACCCGGCAGGCGGAGCTGAAATCGCTGACCCGCAAGTACGCGCCCGACATCGACGGCGTGATCGCCTGGGCGGATGAGTCACGCGCGCGCCTGGATTCCCTCGACGTCTCCGAGGACGCGCTGGCCAAACTCGCCGGTGAGGTCGAGACGGCGGCGGGCAAGGTGCGCGAGGCCGCGCGCAAACTCAGCGCCGCGCGGGCCAAGGCCGCGGGCAAGCTGGCCGCGGCGGTGAGCACCGAGCTCGGTGGTCTGGCGATGGGGAAAGCCAAGCTCGAGGTGCGGGTGCGTCCGCTGCCGGCCGGTGCCCAGGACTCGGCGCCGCTCGACCTCGACGGTGTGCGGCTGCACGCCGGGGCCAACGGCGTCGACGAGGTCGAATTCCGGCTCTCGGCGCACTCGGGCGCCCAATCACTGCCGCTGAGCAAGAGCGCGTCCGGCGGTGAGCTCTCGCGCGTCATGCTGGCGCTGGAGGTGGTACTCGCGGGTTCCGACCACGGCGCGACCATGGTCTTCGACGAGGTCGACGCCGGCGTCGGCGGCCGGGCGGCCGTCGAGATCGGCAAGCGCCTGGCCCGGTTGGCCCGCACCCATCAGGTGATCGTGGTGACCCACCTGCCGCAGGTGGCGGCCTTCGCCGACACCCACCTGGTGGTCAACAAGTCCGACGACGGAAAAGGCAAGGTGGACAGCGGAGTTCGCACGCTGACCGACGAGGAGCGGGTGGTGGAACTGGCCCGCATGCTGGCCGGCCTCGACGACACCGAGACCGGCCGCGCGCACGCGGAGGAATTACTGGAAACCGCCCGTGCGGAGCGCACTCCGGCCTAGCCGCGGCCGGGCCGGAGTGGCGGGAAACTACCGCAGCGCCTTGCGGACACCGCCGATGAGCTGGTTGGTCAGCTGACGCAGGCCGAATTCGAGGATCGGAGCGGGCACGGGCAGCGACGGCTCGGACTCCATCGTGTAGACCACGCGGGTGCCGCCCGAACTGGTGTCGGCGAAGGTGACGATGCCGACGTGGCGCTTGACCGGCGCGCCCTTGACGATCTTGTACTCCATCCGCTCACCGGGGACCAGCGCGGTGATCTCCTCGGTGACGCCCGCCTTGCCGAAGCCGAGCAGGTGCTGCGCGCCGACGCCGGTGGCCGGGTCGCCCTGCTTGATGAGCTTGACCTGGATGGGCAGGTGCGGGCTCACGGCCTCACGCTCGGCGAAAAGGCGGTAGACGATGTCGCGAGGGGCGTCGAAGACCGTCTCGACGGTGCTGCGGGGCATGGGTGTCTCCTGTCCGAGATATCTGTGACCCGCAGCATACGGGTAGTTGCCCGGTTCGGTCCGAGCCGACCACTCGGAACGGGGCGATGTAACCGCCCGCGCGGTCGCTCCGACATACTGGCGGAGATCGTTTGTGAGCCGAACTTGTGGACTGTCGCCGGCCGTGGCCGGCGGACACGACCGAAGGAGTGCGAGACGATGCGAGGGATCGGGATGATCGGCGCCGCGACGGCGGTGGCCGCGACCGCGGTGCTCGGGACGGCGGGAACCGCCGCCGCGGCACCGGTGACGACGAATTTCGCCGGCGCCGCCGCCTTCTGGGGCTGGAGTATGAACGGACCCGGCACCGACTACGTCACCGTCACCGCGACGACCGGCGCGCAGCCGGGACAGGTGTCGTTCGGTGTCACCACCGTGGTGCCCTACAAGGGCGACGGTTCGCCGTGGCTGCGGGCGCGGGTGCAATGGCTCAACGTGAACACCGGCGCGACCGGGATCGCCGATGTGCCCTACATCTTCCCGTGCACCGATCCGGCTCAGTGCCCGGTGGGGCCGGTCGTCGCGAACACCGGACCGGGCCAGATCGTCGCCGGTGTCTATTCGGTCGCCGTCGGCGGCAACATCGGACCGAGTGTCACGGTCATGCCGGGATACGGCACTGTCGCCGTGTCCTGATCGGGCCGTGACCACCGCAAAGGCGAAAAGCTCGCACCGCAGGCGCCCAGTCGCCCCGGGGTGCTGACCGGTAGCTCACGGTGACGAATGTGATCGGTGATTCGGCGCGCCTCCACCAAAGGTTGAGGGTTTGCGCTCATCATCGGCCACATGAGGATGCCGGCGCTGTTGTCGAGAAACACGGAAACGCTGCCCGGTGTCACCGGGATCGCCAGGGTCGACCGCGACACCCGGCGACTGCTGCGGCGCGTCAGTTCCGGGGACGTGGTGGTGCTCGACGAGACCGACCTGGACCGGCACACCGCCGACCGGCTGGTGGAGGCTGGCGTGGTCGCGGTGATCAACACCTCGCCGTCGATCTCGGGCCGTTATCCCAACCTCGGTCCGGAAGTGCTGGTGGCCAACGGGATCGTGCTCATGGACACGGTGTCCTCCGATGCCTTCGGCAAGATCAAGGACGGTGCCAAGATCCGGATCGACGCGGGCATCGTCTACGCGGACAAGCTCACCAAGAAGGAACCCGAGGTCCTGGTCGAGGGCATCGAGTTCGACGAATCGGCCATCGCCGACCGGATGATCGAGGCGCGCAACGGTCTCGCCGACCACCTCGACGCGTTCGCGGGCAACACCACCGAATTCGTGCGCACCGAGAGCGGTTTGCTGATCGATGGCATCGGCGTGCCCGACATCGAACTGGACCTGCGCAACCGGCACGTCGTGGTGATCGCCGACGGGCCGGGGCATCCCGAGGAACTGCGGCGGCTCAAGCCGTTCATCAAGGAGTACGCGCCGATCCTGATCGGGGTGGGTCGGGGCGCCGACACCTTGCGCAAGCTCAAGTACACCCCGGACCTCATCGTCGGCGATCCCGACGAGATCAGCACCGAGACACTGCGATCCGGCGCCGAGATGATCCTGCCCGCCGACACCGACGGCCACGCCAAGGGGCTCGAACGCATCCAGGACCTCGGCATCGGCGCCACCACGTTCCCGTCCTCGGGCTCGCCTGCGGACCTGGCGCTCATGCTCGCCGATCACCACGGTGCCTCGCTGATCGTGCTCGCGGGCGCGCCCGCCTCGCTGGAGGACTTCTTCGATCGCGGCCGTCGCGACAGCAATCCGGCGACGTTCCTGACCCGGCTGAAGGTCGGCGCGAAACTGGTCGACGCGAAGGCGGTGTCGACCCTGTACCGGCACCGGTCCTCGGGCGCGGCGCTGGCGCTGGTGGTGCTGGCGGCCCTGGTCGCGATCGTGGTGGTGATCCTGGCCTCGCACAACGGGACCGAGCTGCTGGACTGGGCGATCGAGTACTGGAACCGCTTCGTGCTGTGGGTGCGTGGTCTGCTGTGATCTCGCTGCGTCAGCACGCCATCTCGATCGCGGCGATCTTTCTCGCCCTGGCCGTCGGGGTGGTGCTCGGCTCCCAGACCCTCGCCGCGGACATGCTCTCCGGGCTGCGCTCGGACAAGAGTGATCTGAGCGGCCAGGTCGACGCGCTCACCGCACGCAACGAACAGCTCACCGGACAGCTCGACGCCGCCGACCGTTTCCTGGCGGGATCTGCGGGCCGGATCCTGGGTGGCACGCTGGCCGACCGCAGCGTCGTCGTGTTCAGCACCCCCGACGCCGACCCCGGCGACATCGACGGGGTGACTCGCGCACTCGAGACCGCGGGTGCCGCGGTGACCGGCCGGATCGCGCTCACCGAGTCCTTCGTCGACGCGGGCGAGGGCGACCGGATGCGCTCGGCGCTGACCAATATCGTTCCGGCGGGCGCGCAGCTGCGCACCGGCGCGGTCGACCAGGGCTCGATGGCGGGGGACCTGCTCGGGCTCACGCTGCTGCTCGACCCGGCGACCAATCAGCCGCGCAGTACCGAGCCCGAACTCGCGCTGGTTCTCGAGACCCTGCGCGGCGGCGGTTTCCTGGCCTACGGCGAGGGGCCGGTCCGGCCCGCGCAGCTGGCGGTCGTGGTCACCGGCAACGGTGTCGCATCCGACACCGGCCAGGGCGCGACTATCGCCCGCTTCGCCGGCGCCGTGCGCGCGCGGGCCACGGGCGCGGTGCTGGCAGGCCGGGCCGGTGCCGCCGAGGGGAACGGCGCGATCGCGCACGTCCGCGCGCAGGCGCCGCTGGCGACCACGGTGACCACGGTCGACAACGTCGACCGCGAGATCGGCCGGGTGACAACCGCTCTCGCCTTCACCGAGCAGCTCTCCGGCGGTGCGGGCCGGTACGGGACCGGGCCGACGGCGACCTCGCTCACGATGATCGCCATGCCTCGCTGAGTTCGCCGCCCGACACGCGTCCGCGTTAACGACCCGCAAATAGCTCAGCGGCCCGGGGCCCTGTTATTGTGGAGTTCCGTGGGTCAAACACGGAATCAGGCTCGAAATGCCACCAAGCACATCTTCGTGAGCGGTGGCGTCGCCTCCTCTTTGGGTAAGGGTCTCACCGCCTCCAGCCTCGGTCAGTTGCTGACCGCGCGCGGCATGCGGGTGACGATGCAGAAGCTGGATCCGTATCTGAACGTCGATCCGGGCACCATGAACCCGTTCCAGCACGGCGAGGTGTTCGTCACCGAGGACGGCGCGGAGACCGACCTCGATGTCGGCCACTACGAGCGGTTCCTCGATCGCGACCTGTCCAAGGACGCGAATGTGACCACGGGACAGATCTATTCGACCGTGATCGCCAAGGAGCGGCGCGGCGAATACCTGGGCGACACGGTGCAGGTCATCCCGCACATCACCGACGAGATCAAGAACCGCATCATGGCGATGCAGGGTCCCGATCTGCAGGGGCATGTGCCGGATGTGGTGATCACCGAGATCGGTGGCACGGTCGGTGACATCGAGTCGCAGCCGTTCCTCGAGGCGGCGCGCCAGATCCGCCACGATGTGGGCCGCGACAACGTGTTCTTCCTGCACGTGTCGCTGGTGCCGTACCTGGCGCCCTCGGGCGAGCTCAAGACCAAGCCGACACAGCACTCGGTGGCCGCGCTGCGCAACATCGGCATCCAGCCCGACGCGCTGATCCTGCGCTGCGACCGCGAGGTGCCGCAGGGCCTCAAGAACAAGATCGCGCTGATGTGCGACGTCGACGTGGAGGCATGCATCTCCACCCCCGACGCGCCGTCGATCTACGACATCCCGAAGGTGCTGCACAGCGAGGGTCTCGACGCCTACGTGGTGCGCAAGCTGGGGCTGCCGTTCCGCGATGTCGACTGGACCGTGTGGGGCGACCTGCTCGACCGCGTGCACTCGCCGCGCGAGACCGTCGAGGTGGCGCTGGTCGGCAAGTACGTCGACCTGCCCGACGCCTACCTGTCGGTCACCGAGGCGCTGCGGGCCGGTGGTTTCGCGCACCGGGCCAAGGTGAACATCCGCTGGGTGCCCTCGGACGAGTGCGAGACCGAGGCGGGCGCCCAGGCGGCGCTGCGCGACGTCGACGCGGTGTTGATCCCCGGTGGTTTCGGCATCCGCGGCATCGAGGGCAAGCTCGGCGCCATCGGCTACGCCCGGCGCCGCGGCATCCCGCTGCTCGGCCTCTGCCTCGGCCTGCAGTGCGTGGTCATCGAGGCGGCGCGCTCGGTCGGCATCGAAGACGCCAATTCGGCGGAGTTCGAGCCCGAGACGAAGAACCCGGTCATCTCGACCATGGCCGACCAGGAGGACGTGGTCGCCGGCGCCGCCGATCTCGGTGGCACCATGCGGCTCGGCGCCTACCCGGCCACGCTGCAGAAGGGTTCGGTCGTCGCGCAGGCGTACGGCACCGAGAACGTCTCCGAGCGGCACCGGCACCGGTTCGAAGTGAACAACGCCTACCGTGACGCGATCGCGAAGAGCGGGCTCGTGTTCTCGGGCACCTCGCCCGACGGGCACCTGGTGGAGTTCGTGGAGTACCCGGCCTCGGTGCATCCGTTCTTCGTCGCCACCCAGGCGCATCCGGAGCTCAAGAGCCGCCCGACCCGGCCGCATCCGCTGTTCGCCGCGCTGATCAACGCGGCGTTGAAATACAAACTGGCCGAACGCCTTCCCGTAGACTTCCCCGAGGAAGAGCTCGCGGAGCAGGCCGCGGATCTCTGAGCGGGAGCGATCGAGAAGTGAGCAAGCCCGGTAGTCACGAGTTCGAAACGGTGTCGAGCCGGGTGCTCTACAGCGGCGCGATCCTGGCCCTGCGCCAGGATCAGGTCGCGATGCCGGACGGGCGGATCGCCGAGCGCGAGGTCATCGAGCATCACGCCGCGGTCGCGGTGCTCGCGCTCGACGACGACGGCAACGTCGTCCTGATCCGGCAGTACCGGCATCCGCTCGGTACCCGGCTGCTCGAACTGCCCGCCGGGCTGCTCGACATCGACGGCGAGGACCCGCTCACCGCGGCCAAGCGCGAGCTGGCCGAGGAGACGGGCCTGGCCGCCGCCGAGTGGTCGGTGCTGGTGGATGTGGCGTTGTCGCCGGGGTTCACCGACGAGGCGCTGCGGGTGTATTTCGCCACCGGGCTCTCCGAGACCGACCGGCCGGACCCCGAACACGAGGAAGCCGACCTGGAGCTGGTGCGGATGCCGGTCGCCGAGGCTGTCCGGGCCGCGCTGGCCGGGGAGATCGTGAACGCGACCGCGGTGGCGGGTGTCCTCGCCTACGCGGCGGCCTCGGCGAACGCGGTGCCGATGCGCCCGGCTGACGCGCCGTGGCCTGGTCAGCCGACGGCGTTCCTGCGGCGCAAGGCCGAGCAGGCGGCGGCATCGGGTAGCGGCGCGTGAGCGCGGCTCGCGGCTGTTCGGCCTCGCGGGCCGCCGCGGTCTTCGCGGGTTCGGCCCGTGGCCTGCCCGCCGGGGACGTCGGAGCCGCGCCGCACGCCGGCGGAGACTAGACGGGTTCGGGCGTGCTCGCGCGCGAGATCGACGCCTACCTCGACCACCTCGCGGTCGAGCGCGGCGCCGCGCGCAACACCCTCGGCGCCTATCGCCGTGATCTCGGCCGCTACCGCACCTTTCTGGACGGGCGCGGCATCGACAGCCTGCGGGCGGTCACCCAGGGCGATGTCGCCGAGTTCACCATGGCGCTGCGGTCCGGCGGCACGGACCATCCACCGCTCGCGGCGGGCTCGGTGGCCAGGGCGCTGATCGCGGTCCGTGGCCTGCACAAGTTCGCCGCCGCGGAGGGCCTCACCGACACCGATGTGGCGCACGCGGTGAAACCGCCCGCGCCGGGCCGCCGCCTGCCCAAGGCGCTGCCCTACGACCAGGTGCTGCGGTTGCTCGAGGCGGCGGGTGGCGAGGGCGACGCGGCCGACGGCGGTCCGCGCGGCCTGCGCGACCGCGCGCTGCTGGAACTGCTGTACTCCACCGGCGCCCGCATCTCCGAGATGGTCGGCCTCGACGTCGACGACATCGACGCCGAGCAGCGGTGCGTCGTGCTGCGCGGCAAGGGTGGCAAACAGCGGCTCGTTCCCATCGGCCGTCCCGCACTGGCCGCCGTCGACGCCTATCTCGTGCGGGGCAGGCCGAGTCTCGCGGCGAGCGGGAAGGGGTCCGGCGGTGCGCTCTTCCTCAACGTGCGCGGCGGCAGGCTCTCGCGGCAGAGCGCCTGGCAGGTGTTGCAGACCGCCGCCGAACGGGCCGGGATAGGGGCCGCCGTCTCGCCGCACACCCTGCGGCATTCCTTCGCGACCCACCTGCTCGACGGCGGCGCCGACGTGCGCGTGGTCCAGGAACTGCTCGGCCACGCCTCGGTGACGACCACCCAGATCTACACCCTCGTCACGGTGAGCACACTGCGCGAAGTCTGGGCGACCGCGCACCCGAGGGCCAGGTGAACCGCCACCGGACAGTCATGTCCGGCGGGTATCGTGCGAACACGCCCGGCGTTGCCATGCTGTACCTCACCGGTCCGAGCGGTAGCGTCTACCCAGAGCTGGACCGTACGAAAGCGAGTCCCGGCCGAATCGGGCTCGCTACCCTCGACAGGGGATACCGGCAGGAAAACGTATAAGGAGCAGCGGATCGTGACGACAGCGGAAACACCGTGGGACGGTGGACCGGATCAGGTCGCCGAGGCCGTCGAGATGGGCCCGACCGGGCGCCCGCTGCGACTGGTACCCGAACCACCGCAGGTGCAGCGTCACGGTGACGCGCTGGTGGTGGCCATGTGCAACCAGAAGGGCGGGGTCGGCAAGACCACCTCGACCATCAATCTCGGTGCCGCCCTGGCCGAATACGGCCGCCGCGTACTGCTCGTCGACCTCGATCCGCAGGGCGCGCTCTCGGCCGGCCTCGGCGTGGCCCACCACGATCTCGACCTGACCGTGCACAACCTGCTGATCGGCGGGAAGGCCACCGTCGACGACGTCCTGCAGACCACCAAGGTCGACGGGATGGACCTGTTACCCAGCAACATCGACCTCTCCGCGGCCGAGATCCAGCTGGTCAACGAGGTGGGCCGGGAACAGTCGCTGGGCCGCGCGCTGGCCGGGGTGCGTGACCGCTACGACTACATCCTCATCGATTGCCAGCCCTCGCTCGGCCTGCTCACCGTCAACGCGCTGGCCTGCTCCGACGGCGTGATCATCCCGATGGAGTGCGAGTACTTCTCGCTGCGCGGCCTGGCGCTGCTCAACGACACCGTGGAGAAGGTGCGCGACCGCCTCAACCCGCGACTGAGCCTGTACGGCATCGTGGTCACCATGTTCGACGCGCGCCTGCTGCATTCGCGCCAGGTGATGTCGCGGGTGGTCGAGGTGTTCGGCGACCTGGTCTACGACACCGCCATCTCGCGCACCGTCCGGTTCCCCGATGCCAGTGTGGCCGGTGAACCCATCACCACGTGGGCACCGAAATCCGGCGGCGCCGAATCGTATCGGGCGATGGCACGCGAGGTCATCCACCGGTCGGGCCGGTGATCGACGCTCGACCCGCGGTGCACGAAGACAACGGACAGATTCTCGGCCGCCTCGATTCTGGACTGACCGGAGGGAGGGAAGAATCGAGGCCTGAGGGCCGAGAATCCGCGGCACCAGCCGCCAAGGATGCTGTTTTCCATCTGCGGCTGAAGAACTTCGAAGGGCCGTTCGATCTGCTGCTGACGCTGATCAGTTCGCGCAAACTCGATGTCACCGAGGTCGCGCTGCATCAGGTCACCGACGAGTTCATCGCCTATACGAAGGCGCTGACCGCCGAACTCGTCGAGAACACCAAGCTGCGCGCCGACAAGATCCTCGATCAGACCACCGAATTCCTCGTCGTCGCCGCCACGCTGCTCGATCTCAAGGCCGCCCGGCTGCTGCCCTCGGGCGAGATGACCGACGCCGACGACCTGGAACTGCTCGACGCGCGCGACCTGCTGTTCGCCCGGCTGCTGCAATACCGGGCGTTCAAACAGGTCGCCGAGCTGTTCGGTGAACTGGAAGCGGCCGCGCTGCGCCGGTACCCGAGGTCGGTGGCGCTCGAGGAACAGTTCGAGGGCCTGCTGCCCGAGGTGACGCTCGGCGTCGACATCGCCGCCTTCGCCGAGATCGCCGCCGCCGCGTTCCGGCCGCGCCCGATCGCCCAGGTCGGCCTCGGGCATCTGCACATGCACACCATCTCGGTCGCCGAGCAGGCCGAGCTGGTGCTGGCCCGGTTGAAGGAACGCGGGCCGGGCGGGTGGACCACCTTCGCCGAACTTGTCGAGGACTGCACCGTCCCGGTGGAAATCGTGGCCCGGTTCCTGGCGTTGCTCGAGTTGTATCGCGGCAAAACCATCGCGTTCGACCAGCCCGATCCGCTCGGCCCGCTGGCCGTGAGCTGGCTCGGCGAACTGGACCCGGACGCCGAAGCGGCGGCGCTGACCTTCGAGGAGGACTACGGATGATCGAGTCGAGCCCGGAGGCGGCAGCGCAGCGTAACCACGGAGGGCTCCCGATCATCCAGGAGGGAACAGCATGACCGAGGCAGTGGTGGAGTTCACTTCCGAGCCGCTCGAGGACGGCGAACTGCGGTCGGCGCTCGAGGCCATGCTGCTCGTCGTCGACGCTCCCGCGCCGGTAGAACAGCTGGCAGCGGCCGTCGACGACACCGCCGAGCGGGTCGAGGCCACGCTGCGGGCGATGTCGGCCGAGCTCACCGCGCGGGGCAGCGGCATCGACCTGCGTTTCGTCGGGGACGGCTGGCGCTTCTATACTCGACAGGAGTACGCGCCCTATGTCGAGCGGGTACTGCTCGACGGGGCCCGGACGAAGCTCACCCGGGCCGCCTTGGAGACCTTGGCGGTGATCGCCTACCGCCAGCCGGTGACCCGCACCAGGGTCAGCGCGGTTCGCGGGGTGAACGTCGACGGAGTGATGCGCACATTGCTCGCCAGGGGCCTGATCGCGGAAGCGGGTCAGGATCCGGAGACCAACGGCACGCTGTACCGCACCACCGAGTTGTTCCTCGAACGGATCGGGCTCGCCTCACTCGGCGACCTGCCACCGCTGGCGCCGCTGCTTCCCGGCGTCGATCTGATCGATGAGATCAGCGAGAGCCTGGAGACCGACCCCCGGTTCACCAGGCTGAAGAAACCCGCCGAGTCCGACATGGACCTCGGCACCGACGATTGACAGGACAGATGAATAATTCCGCTCGCCGAGATGGCACACCGGATCGAAGAAGACGCACCGACCAGCCCCGTAGCGGCGCGAACCGAACCGCGGGATCCCGCGGCGGCACCGCGCGCACCGGGCAGGGCGGCGCCCGCGGCGAGGCCACCGGCCGCCGCGGAACCGGCGCGGGTGGTTACTCCCGCGACACCGGCGCTCGCCGCGGCACCTCCGCGGGCGGCTACCAGCGTGACGGTGACTACGACGGTCGCCGTGGCGGCTCCGCCGGTGGTTACCAGCGTGACACCGAATCCGGGGGGCGCCGCGGCGCCTCCGCCGGCGGTTTCCAGCGTGACGGCGGTCGCCGTGGCACCGGTGGCTACCAGCGCGACGACGCCGAGCGCGGTGGACGTCCCGGTGCTCAGCAACGCGGCGCCGCGCCACGGGCGGGCGGCAATGCCCGGCCCACCACCGCGCAGGCCCCGGCCGCGCGCAAGAAGGCGGCCAAGCCGCAGCGCAAGGTGGTCGCGCCGACCATCCTGAACAACGCCAAGCCCGCGCGGCATCAGCACGCCGATACCGCCGAGGGCCCCAAGAAGCTGCCGTGGGGCGAGGGGGAACGCCTGCAGAAGGTGCTCGCCAAGGCGGGCGTCGCCTCGCGTCGCGCCGCCGAGGACATGATCGCGGCCGGTCGCGTCGAGGTCGACGGCAAGATCGTGCGTGAGCAGGGCCTGCGCGTGGACCCGGAGAACGCGGTCGTGCGTGTCGACGGCACCCGCGTCGTCGTGCGTGACGAGCTGGTGCACCTGGTGCTGAACAAGCCGCGTGGCTGGCAGTCGACCATGTCCGACGATCTGGGCCGTCCCTGCGTCGGCGACATCGTCGCCGAGCGGATCGCCGCCGGTCAGCGCCTGTTCCATGTCGGCCGTCTGGACGCCGACACCGAGGGCCTGCTGCTGCTCACCAACGACGGGGAGATGGCGCATCGGCTGATGCACCCCTCCTTCGAGGTGCCCAAGACCTACCTGGCCACCGTGCAGGGCGAGGTGAACTACCGCCTGATCAGCAAGCGCCTGCGCGACGGCGTCGAGCTCGAGGACGGGCCGGCCAAGGTCGACCGGTTCGCGCTGCTCGAGGCACACGAGGGTCGTTCGCTGGTCAAGCTCGTGTTGCACGAGGGCCGCAAGCACATCGTGCGTAGGCTGCTCGACGAGGTCGGCCACCCGGTGATCCGGCTGGTACGTACCCATCTGGGCCCGGTGGCGCTGGGCGACCAGCGTCCGGGCACGCTGCGCGTGCTCGGCCGGGACGAGATCGGCAAACTCTACGAGGCGGTGCAGTTGTGAACGGAGTGGATTCCCCGGTGAAGATCATGGGCGACCGCATGACCGGCGACGGCACCCTGGTCGTCGCGATGGACGGTCCCTCCGGCACCGGCAAGTCCAGTGTGTCGCGCAGGCTGGCCACGCGTCTTGGCGCCCGCTACCTCGACACCGGCGCCATGTACCGGGTCGCCACGCTGCGCGTGCTGCGCGCCGGGGTCGACCTGGCCGATCCGACGGCGATCGCCGAAACCGTTGCGGCCCTGCCCTTGTCGATCGGCACCGATCCGAGCCACGAGGTGATCGAGCTCGACGGCGAGGACGTCTCCGCCGAGATCCGCGGTGACGCCGTCACCAAGGCCGTGTCCGCGGTATCGGCGGTGGCCGAGGTGCGCGAGCAGCTCGTCGCCTCGCAGCGCGAGATCGCCGCCATGGCGGGCCGGATCGTGGTCGAGGGCCGCGACATCGGCACCGTGGTGCTCACCGGCGCCGACGCCAAGATCTACCTGACCGCCTCCGCGGAGGCGCGCGCCCAGCGGCGCAATGCCCAGAACATCCGCGAGGGACGCGGCGACGACTACGCGGCCGTACTGGCCGACGTGCAGCGCCGCGACACCCTCGATTCCACCCGCACGGTGTCGCCGCTGCGCCCCGCAGCCGACGCGGTGCTCGTCGACACCAGCGACCTGACGATGGATCAGACCATCGACGAGCTCTACCGCGTGGTGGCCCAGCAGCTTTCGGCCACGACAGGAGGGTCGCGATGATCGACGAAGAGGTACTGGTCGGAGACGGCACCTGGTCCGACGAAACCGACTGGGAGATCGCCGATCTCGAAGGCGAGCACGAGGGCGACGAGCATCTCGCGATGCCGACGGTGGCCGTCGTCGGTCGCCCCAACGTGGGCAAGTCGACCCTGGTGAACCGCATCCTCGGGCGCCGCGAGGCCGTCGTCGAGGACATCCCCGGCGTGACCCGCGACCGCATCTCCTACGAGGCCAGCTGGGCCGGACGCCGCTTCCTGGTGCAGGACACCGGCGGCTGGGAGCCCGACGCCAAGGGCCTGCAGCAGCATGTGGCCCGGCAGGCCGAGGTGGCGATGGAGACCGCCGACGCGATCCTGCTCGTCGTCGACGCGACCGTCGGCGCCACCGCGACCGACGAGGCGGCGGTGCGCAAGCTGCGCCGCTCCAAGATCCCGGTGATCCTGGTGGCCAACAAGGTCGACGACCAGAAGGCCGAACTCGAGGCGGCCAGTCTGTGGTCGCTCGGGCTGGGTGAGCCGCGGATGGTGTCGGCCGCGCACGGCCGCGGGACCGGCGATCTGCTCGACGATGTGCTCGCCGCGCTGCCGGAAACCCCGCGTGAGGGCACCGGGGTGGCCGGGCCGCGCCGGGTCGCGCTGGTCGGCAAGCCGAATGTCGGCAAGTCGAGTCTGCTCAACAAGCTCTCCGGCGACGAGCGTTCGGTGGTCCACGATGTCGCGGGCACCACGGTCGACCCGGTCGACTCGCTGGTCGAATTGGGCGGCAAGGTGTGGAAGTTCGTCGACACCGCCGGGCTGCGCCGCAAGGTGTCCAACGCCTCGGGCACCGAGTTCTACGCCTCGCTGCGCACCAAGTCGGCGCTCGAGGCCTCCGAGGTCGCGATCATGCTGATCGACGCCTCGGTGCCGATCACCGAGCAGGACCTGCGCGTGATCAGCCTGGTCGCCGACTCCGGTCGCGCGCTGGTGCTGGCGTTCAACAAGTGGGACCTGGTCGACGAGGACCGCCGGTACATGCTCGAGCGCGAGATCGATCGCGATCTGGTGCGGGTGCCGTGGGCGCAGCGGGTCAACATCTCCGCCCACACCGGCCGCGCCGTGCAGAAGCTGGTGCCGCAGATGGAGACCGCGCTCGAGTCCTGGGACAAGCGCATCTCCACCGGCCGGCTGAACACCTGGCTCAAGGAAGTCATCGCGGCCACCCCGCCGCCGATGCGCGGCGGCCGCCAGCCCCGCGTCCTGTTCGCCACCCAGGCAGGCACCCGCCCGCCGACCTTCGTGCTGTTCACCACCGGCTTCCTCGAGGCGGGCTACCGCCGCTTCCTGGAACGTCGCCTGCGTGAGGAGTTCGGCTTCGACGGATCGCCGGTGCGCATCTCGGTGCGCGTCCGCGAGAAGAAGGACCGCAAGAAGTAGATCGAGCATCCGACAGTGAGCCCCGGGTACCCAGCCCGGGGCTCACCGCGTTTCGCGGGGACACCGCGAGACTCCAGGGCTGATAATCGGCTGAGAACCAGCGGAGTCGGACACCTCGGCGCGATCCGACGCGTTGACAAGGCACGAGGTCCTGTACGGCCTGCCAAGGAGTGCGTCATGAGTCTCATCGGAACCGTGGTCGGCTACGTGCTGACGGTGTTCATCGTGTTGCTGCTCGTCCGGATGGTGCTGGACTGGGCCGACCTGCTCGGCAAGCTGCCCCCGTGGGCGGGCAAGGCACGCTCGGTGGTGTACGCCGCGACGGAGCCGGTGCTGGCGCCCGTCCGCCGGGTCCTGCCTCCGGTACGGCTCGGTGGCACGGCCCTCGACCTGGCCTTCACCGTGGTGTTCATCGTCGCGCTGATCCTGCGCTCGGTCGCGGTCAGCCTGTAGCCGGTTCAGGCTTCCAGTACCCGTGGGCGGCCACCACCGCGGCGAGTGAACGACGTCGGCCGGCCGCGGCCGGCGGTGACCAGTGCGCGCCGTGGTCTACTCCGCGATGCGGGTGGCGTCGTCGAGTGGCCTGGTGATCGCCCACAGGCGGGTGAACGTGCAGGTGGCGATCTTCCACTGACCGTTCTCCAGGCGGTATTCGTCGGCGTATTCGCCGGTGGCGACGGTTTCGGTGCGTTCGATCAGGTTGACCTGGCGGAAGCGCAGGGTCCAGCTGCCGGTCGCCGTGCCGTCCTCGCCGACGGTGATGTCGGGGTGGACGCCGTGGTGCATGTCGAGGATCGCGTGCTTGCCGTCGACCTTCTGCAGGGCGATGGAGGCGAAGACGGCGGCCATGCCCTCGGCGTCCATCGCGCCCAGCTCGCCGTAGTCCAGTGCCGAGCCGACCGCGACGAAACAGTCGCGGAACCCTTCCGGATCCTTGGCGTCGCACGCGCGGAAGTAGCGGTGCTTGAGCGCGATGATCGACTCGATCGCCGCCAGCCGTGCGAGGTGGCGGGCCGATTCGTCGGTGGTGGTTGCCGTCATGCGACTCACCGTACGACCGCGCCCGTCGGCGCGCCCGCGTATTCTCCCGCTGATCGGGAACGCCCCCGGCGTCCTCGCGCGAGGAGGGGCGCCGGGGACCTCGCTACACGTCGTCGGTGCCCTCGACCCGCCAGCGGGTGAGAACGGCGCGTACACACGGTGTTTCGGCGAGCGCGTCCACCGTGTCGGCGAAGGCGGAGTCGGGGGCGCGGTGGGTGAGGATGATCAGATGGGCGTCGGGGCCGTGGTGCTCCTGGCGCACCCGGGCGATGCTCACGGCATGGGCGGCGAAGGTCGCGGCGACCTGGGCCAGGGCGCCCGCGTGGTCGGTCACCGCGAGGTTCAGGTAGTAGCGGGTGGGGGTGTCGCCGAGCGGGGCGAGGGGGAGTTCGGCGTAGTAGGAGGCGCGCGGGGCGCGGCCGCCGTGCACCCGGTTGCGCGCCGCCGTGATCAGATCACCGAGCAGTGCCGAGGCGGTCGCCGCGGGGGTTGCGGTGCCGTAGAACATCAGCCTGCCCGCGGCCGCCGCGTCGACGGCCACCGCACCGTACGGCGCCGCCACCCCGGCCAGCGGGTCGGTGGCGGGCAGCAGCGCCGGATGGACCCGGACCGAGATCTGTTCCTTGCCACCCGCTTCGGGCTGCTCCACCACGCGTGCGCACACCACCAGGGTGCGCAGGCGCAGGCCGAGCGCCTCGGCGACGGCGCGGTCGTAGCCGGGCGCGGGGCCGGGATCCTCGACGTACACGTCGCCGACCTCGACCCTGGTATGGAAGGCCAGGGTCGCCAGGATCGCCGCCTGCTCGGCCGTGCCGCGCCCGGGTTCGCCGGGGAAGACGCCGAGCACCTGGTGCACCCGGTCGCCCGCGAGTGACTGGGTGAGCGGCCGCACCACCGGGACCCCGCCCGCCACCGCCGCTTCGAAACACAGGTCGGCGCCGTACTGTTCGGCCGCGGCGGCCAGCCGGGGACCGTGTTCGGCGATCAGCGCGGTGTTCGCGGTGATCACCGACCGGCCCTGCCGGAGTGCGTCGAGCACCGCGGTCACCGATCCCGCGTCCGAGGTCGCGTCGACCACCAACTCCGGCTCTCCGTCGACCGTGAGCTCCGCTCCGGCGCGTTCGCGCAGGTCACCCCCGGACTCCCGGAGAATGCGCACGACCTCTTCGGCGAGCGCGCCCGCGCCGAGGACGGTGACCCCGAGTGCGGGCCGCGGGGAACGAGAGAGCTGATGGGTCATGGGAATTCGCCTAACCGCCGAGAGGTGCCGAGCCGGGAACGAACGCCGCTCGCGCCACCCCCGTGCAGCCAGTATCGCGGCCGAAACGATTCGGCGGCAGTCGTTTTCACCACGAATCTGGACAGCCGTGCCAGAAATCCCTGGATACTCGGAGGGGTCACGCGCGGAATCACGCGTGGACGAGCACGGGAGAGGACACGGTATGGCCCTGGTTGTGCAGAAATTCGGCGGATCATCGGTGGCGAGCGCGGAGCGGATCCGGCGGGTGGCCGAGCGGATCGTGGAGACGAAGAAGCAGGGTCACGATGTGGTGGTGGTCTGCTCGGCGATGGGCGACACCACCGATGAACTGCTCGACCTGGCGGGTCAGGTGGCGCCGGCGCCGCCGCCGCGGGAGATGGACATGCTGCTGACCTCCGGGGAGCGCATCTCGAATGCCCTGGTGGCCATGGCGATCCACTCGCTCGGTGCCGAGGCCAGGTCGCTGACCGGTTCGCAGGCCGGGGTGATCACCACCGGCGCGCACGGCAACGCCAAGATCATCCAGGTGGATCCGGACCGGGTCCGGCGTGCCCTGGACGACGGGGAGATCGTGCTGGTCGCGGGGTTCCAGGGGGTCAGCCAGGACAGTCGCGACATCACCACGCTGGGTCGCGGCGGGTCCGATACGACCGCCGTCGCGCTGGCCGCGGCGTTGCGCGCCGATGTCTGCGAGATCTACACCGATGTCGACGGGGTGTTCACCGCCGACCCGCGCATCGTCTCCGACGCGCAGAAACTCGACCAGGTCTCCTACGAGGAGATGCTGGAGATGGCGGCCTGCGGATCGAAGGTCCTGATGCTGCGCTGCGTGGAGTACGCGCGGCGCTATCACGTGCCGGTGCACGTGCGTTCGTCCTACACCGACACCATCGGCACCACGGTCTTCGGTTCGATGGCCGACATCCCGGCCGACCAGGCGGTGCTGACCGGCGTGGCGCACGATCGCAGCGAGGCCAAGATCACCGTGGTCGGCCTGCCCGACGAACCCGGCTACGCGGCACAGGTCTTCCGGGCTGTCGCCGATGCCGAGATCGGTATCGACATGGTCGTCCAGAACACCGGCACCGGCCGCACCGACATCACCTTCACCCTGCCCGCCGCCGACGGCGACAGGGCCTTGGCGCTGCTGCGCGAACGTCGGGCCGACATCGGATTCACCGATGTGCGCTACGACGACCGTGTCGGCAAGGTGTCGCTGATCGGCGCGGGCATGAAGAACCATCCCGGCGTCACCGCGACGTTCTGTGAGGCGCTGGCGGCGGCGGACATCAATCTCGATCTCATCGCCACCTCCGAGATCCGCATCTCCGTGCTGGTGCGCGACACCGACCTGGATGACGCGGTGCGCGTGCTGCACCGCGCCTTCGATCTGGGCGGCGCCGAGGTCGCGGTCGTGCACGGCGGAACGGGGCGTTGACCCTCGACTGACTAAGCGGTAATTTACCGTTCAGTCAATCGAGACGGAGGTTCCTGTGAGCGCACGGCTGAACTCGTACACCCGGGCCGGATTCCGATTCGACGTGGTGGATACCGGTCCGGTGGACGGCCCGGTCGTCGTCGCGCTGCACGGTTTTCCGCAGACGGCGACCTCGTTCACCGAGTTCAGCGCGTTGCTCGCGGACCGCGGCTACCGCACCGTCGCGCCGAACCAGCGCGGCTACTCGCCGGGTGCCCGGCCACGTGGCCGGGCCGCCTACCGGATGCCGGAACTGGTCGCCGACGTGGTCGAGCTGATCCGCGAGATCGACCGGGGACCGGTGCATCTGGTCGGCCACGACTGGGGCGCGATGGTGGCCTGGTCGCTCGCGGCGGCCCGGCCCGACCTGGTCCGGACGCTGGTGACGGTGTCGGTGCCGCACCCGGGCGCGTTCCTGCGCTCGATGGTCGGCAGCGATCAGCTGTTCCGCTCGTTCTATATGGGCCTGTTCCAGATCCCGGTGCTGCCGGAGCGGCTGCTGACCGCCCGGCCCGGGGTGCTGGACCGGGCGCTCACCGCCACGGGGATGTCACCGGAGGTACTGGCGCGCGTGCACAGCGAGATCGTCGACACCGGCGCGCTGCCCACGGCGCTGAACTGGTACCGCGCGCTGGTGGTCCCCGGCAACCGGACCCTGTCGACGGTGTCGGCGCGGGTGCCGGTGACGCACGTGTGGAGTACCGGTGACACGGCGCTGACCCGCCGCGGGGCCGAGCTGACCGAGCGCTATGTCATCGGTGACTACCGCCTGGCGGTGGTCGAGGACGCCTCGCACTGGTTGCCCGACGAGCGCCCGCTCGCGCTCGCCGAGCTGGTCACCCAGCGGATCGAGTCGGTCCCGGTCAGCTGATCGGCGCCGCCAGCGGCCGCAGGGCCTCGGCGGTGGCCGGGATCAGCGGCGCGCGCCGCACCCGCGCGGCGAGTTGCTCGGTGATGCGCAACCGTACCCCCGGCCACTCGTCGTGCAGGATCGAATAGAACGCGGTGTCGCGGACCGCTCCGTCGAGTCCGCGCGAATGTGCCCGGCGCACACCGTCGCTCACCGCGCCGAGGCGTTCGATCGCGGCCCGCGAGCGCAGGTTGCGGGCGTCGGCGCGCAGGGTCACCCGGCGTACACCCCACCCGTCGAAGGCGTGGGTGAGCATGAGCAGTTTGGCCTCGAGGTTGACCACGCCGCCGCGCACCGCGGGCGTGAGCCAGGTGTTGCCGATCTCGACGGCGTCCGGGATCGACCCGCCGGGCAGCGCGGTGACCGGTTCGGCCGACAACGGCCAGGTCAGCGGGCCCTGCCAGTAGTCGAGCCGGGTGAATCTGGTCGCCCCGACCACGCACTCGTCCTCGACGGTGACGATCGCGAACGCCAGCGTGGTGCCCGCCAGTTGCGCGGCCTCGGCCTGGAAGACGTAGGTGCGCGCCTCCTGCTCACCGTGCGGGACGATGGTGAACCCGGCCGGGCCGAGGGCGGCGGCCGCGGCGGCCAGGCCGGGCACATGGTGGGGTGCGAGAGGTTCCAGCCGTGCGATGCGGCCGTGGAGGATAACGGGTGCGGGCATGGTGACCGGCGTCCTTCGTCTGAGAGGGTCGCCGAAAGCACGAGGCGTGGATCTCACGCGGCACGTGATTGCGGCGAAGCGACACGAACGATCCAGCAGCATCGAAAAATAACTGGATGGACGATAGCGGACGTGACGCGTTCACCAGCGCGAACCGACGGAATGTCGGGCCCGGAAATCGCCGCTGTCCGTAGCGGTCGGCAAGGTGCGGTGGTCGACGACCGCGCGCAAGTCGTCGTCGCGGAACACGACGGGATCTCGGCATGGTTTCGCCCTCTGTGACACTCGAGAACCGTTCCCGGCGCGTGGGTTCCGATCGCGCGGGCGAGGTCGGCGGGGCCGGATGGTTACGGCGCCGTGAAGGAGGGCGATGCCGGTCGCGGCTGTGTCGCAGTGGTTCGGAGCACGTTTCCGCACGTCAGAGCCGTAACGGTTGTATAAATCACACGGCTGTGCGCATGCTGGGCAAACGTCCGATTGGTGGGGTGTTTCGCCAGTTCCGGGGGCTGTTTGCCGGAAATGTAACGCGCGTTATCGCTTCGTGTCGAACAGGTGTTCTATGTGATGCAGATCACATCATCTGTCATTCGCTACTGATAGCTGGCACGCTCGTAATTGCTGAACGTTAACCGTTCGTGATCAAACGGCAGGGTCGGTGCGGACCCTCTGCCACGGACGACCCGCCCGTCCGCTCCGGCGTGAAGGGCCACGAAAGATCCATTGCGGATCACCTACCGGCCGCGTCGGGACGGCTGCCCGGAAGGGACCTCATGGTTATGAGCAGCATCTACTTCGAATCGAACAGCAAACTGTCAGTTACCGCACGCGAGCGCCGCGACGCCGCGACAGCGGACGCCGATACCACCATCGCGCCCTTGGCCATGCCGGGCCTGATCATCGGCCTGCTCCTGGTCGGCCTCGGCCTCGCCGCCCTCGTGCGACTGGGGGACTGGGTCGGCGACTACGGCCCCGTGCTCGTCGGTCTGGCCTACGTCCTCTACCTGGGGGCCGCGGGCTGGCTCCTGTGCTGGGGTGCGCTCACCGTCCGATCCCTGCACCGCCACTGATCATCCGTTTCCGCCGAGCCGTCGTGCGAACGCGCACGACGGCTGGCCCCTCTCCGTGGTCAGGTCGGGTCAGGCCTGCGGCGGATCGACGAAGATGTCGTACTCGAGTTCGCCGGCGCCGCCGTAGCCGGACAGGTCGGTGATGCCGTGCTCGCGCAGCACGTCGACATCGAGGAAGGTGTTGCCGGTCGTCGTGCGCGCGTCGCTGCCCAGGATCGCGACCGCGGCGTCCGCCACGATCTCCGGCGTCCGCGCCTTCGCGACGGCCTCGTCACCGCCGAGCAGATTCTGCACCGCGGCGGTCGCGATGAGCGTCTGCGGCCACAGGCAGTTCGCGGCGACGCCGTGCTCGGCGTACTCGGCCGCCCAGCCCAGCGTCAGCAGCGACATCCCGTACTTGGCCACCATGTAGGCGGGGTGCGAACCGAGCCAGTGCGGCGCCAGGTTCAGCGGCGGGGACAGGCTCAGGATGTGCGCGTTCTCGCTGCGCCGCAGATGCGGCAGGCACGCGCTGGAGAGCAGGTAGGTGCCGCGGATCTGGATCTGCTGCATCAGATCGAAGCGCTTGACCGGCAGCTCCTCGGTCGGGGCCAGGGCGATCGCCGAGGCGTTGTTCACGCAGTAGTCGATACCGCCGAAGCGCTCGACGGTGCGCTCGACGGCCTCGCGCACCGACGCCTCGTCCCTGACATCGCCGACCACGGCCAGCGCCTGACCGCCCGCGGCCTCGATCTCCGCGGCCGCGGTGTGGATGGTGCCGGGCAGGCGGGGGTCCGGAACATCGGTCTTGGCCAGCAGGGCGATATTGGCGCCCTGGCGGGCCGCGGCGACCGCGATCGCCAGTCCGATGCCGCGGCTGCCGCCGGACATGATCATCGTGCGCCCGGCCAGGGGGAAGGCGGCGGTCATGGGGAGCTCCTTGTCGTCGGCGGCGCGCCGGGTGGCGCTGATGCCACCGAACGTTACATATTCGAAACGGCCGTGGCAATAGTGAAATATGTAGACTCGACCGCGTGCAACCCCTCGTGACCGGGCCCGATACCGGTATCCGTCCGGTCTCGGCCCGCTCGGCACTGGTCCGGATACTCATCGCCGCCGATTCGCCGACGATGACCTCCCGGCAGATCTGCGCGTCCACCACCGCCGTCGGCTACCCGGAGTCGACCGTGCGGGTAGCGGTCTCGCGCATGGTCGCCGCCGGTGAACTGCGCCGCGAGAATCGCGCCTACACCCTCGCCCCCGGCTTGCGGGCGCGGCGCGTGGAACTCGCCGCGCCGCCGGAACGGCCGTGGGACGGGGAGTGGGAACAGGTCGTCGTCACGGCCAGTGGCCGCCCCGCCGCCGATCGCGCCACCCTGCGCGCCACCCTGCTCGCCCTGCGGCTGGCCGAGCTCAGGGAAGGCGTCTGGATGCGGCCTGCCAACCTCGAGCGGGCATGGCCCGCCGCGCTGGACGACGTCGCGATCCGGCTGCACACCCGCCCCGTCGACGAACCGGAGCGCCTGGCCGCGCGCCTGTGGTCGCTGGCCGACTGGTCCGCCCGCGGCCACGCGCTGCTCGGCGCCATCGAAACGCCCGACCCCACAGTCAAATTCGCGGCCGTGTGCGCCGGTCTCGATCACCTCACGACCGATCCCGTGCTGCCCGCCGCACTCCGTCCCGCGAACTGGCCCGCGGCCGACCTGCGCGCGGTGACCGCCGCCTATCTCGCCTGGTTCGCCACGTTGAGCAGGGAATCCGCCGCGCCGTAGCCGCTCCGGTTTCGGCTGTGCGCCAGGACATTCGAGTCGGTGCGGATCCCGTGTGGGCCGGTGCCCCGGGGACAGGACACGGTGTCCGCCGCGCGTTGTCCGGTGTGTGGTTACCGGACTAAGGCGCCTCTCGCGTCTAGCATGGACCCTGCCGTGCGACGTGGCGGCGCCGCATGGTGCATGGGGAAGGACCCGCCCCGAGAACGTGGGGGCGGGTCGCACCATCATCGGCGGGATCGGCCCGCGCTCCTTTTCGGTTGCAGCGCACCGGGTCCCATTCGCAGCGTCGCCGAGGCGACGGTCCGCCACCAGCGCCGCGCCGGATCGGGATCCTTGCCCGCACCGAGACGATGCAGCTGATCGGTGTGCCACTGCAGATCGACCACGCTGTCGAGGCTGCGTAGGTCACCGAACCGGCCGACCAGCCCGCGCGCCCCGCCCCAGCGCACGCTCGACGACGGCAAGCGCTCCAGCCCGCGCTCCAGCAGCGCCGTCCCCGCGTCGGGCGTCAGACAGGCGGGTCGCCCCAATCCGACCACCGCGCAATCACCGGTCGACACCGCGTCCGCCATGGCCGACCTGGTCCGGAAGCCGCCGGTGACCGCGATCGGCACCGTCCCCGCGACGTCGCGCACGGTCCGCGCGTAGGCCAGGAAGTAGGCCTCGCGCGCCGCGGTCGACGCGGCGACCGTGCCCATCATCGCGGGTGACTCGTAGGAACCGCCGCTGACCTCGATGAGATCGACGCCCTCCGCGACCAGTGCCCGCACCACCTCGCGCGACTCGTCCTCGCTGAAGCCGCCGCGCTGGAAGTCGGCCGAATTCAGTTTCACCGCGACCGCGAATCCCGGGCGCACGGCGGCGCGCATCGCCCGCACGATCGCCAGGACGAACCGGCGTCGCCGCGCCGCGTCGCCGCCCCATTCGTCCTCGCGTCGGTTGGCCAGCGGGGAGAGGAACTGGCTCACCAGGTAGCCGTGCGCCGCGTGGAGCTGCACCCCGTCGAAGCCGGCCGCCTCGGCGATACCCGCCGCCGCGCCGAACCGCGCGATGAGGGCCAGGATCTCGGCGTGGCTGAGCGCGCGCGGCCGCACCGCGCCGGGCACCGCGGCCCTGAGCGCGCTCGGGGCGACCGGACGGGACCGTCCTGCCAGCGAATGTGCCTGTCTGCCAGGGTGATTGATCTGCATGAACAGCGGCGTCGCGGTCGGCCGGAAGGTGTCGGCCCAGCGGGTGAGTTCGGGCAGGTGCCGGTCGTCGGCGATCGCGACATTGCCCGGCTCGCTGAGGTGCTGATGGTCGACCGTCACATTGCCGGTGACCACCAGTCCGAAGCCGCCGTCGCGCCAGCGGGTGTAGAGCGTCTCCAGCCGCCGGGACGGTGCGCCGTCGGGGCGCCCGAGCGTTTCGCTCAGCGCCGATTTCATCAGCCGGTTGGGCAGGGTGACCCCGCACGGCAGGGTCAACGGATCGTCGAGCCGAGCAGTCACGGCGACACCTCCACTGTGCCGGTCACCATGCCGCGACCGGACGCTGTCAGCGCGACCCTAGCAGCCCGGATCGGTGGCCCGACAGCCTCGATTCGGCCGTCCTCACCGGCCGATACCGAGCAGTCCGAGCGCGAATCCGGCGTAGTCGGTGGCGATCTGCTCCGGCGTGGCCGGACCGTCGAGGCGGAACCACTGGGGCAGCGACGTGCACATGGTCGAGATGGCGCGGCCCGCGGCCCTGGCGTGCACGGTCGGCAGGCCCGCCTCGGTGAGCGCGGCATCGATGTCGGCGTCGAGCAGGTATTGCAGTTCGTTGCGGGAGGCGGCGATGCGGCGCCGGTTGCCGGGGGTGAGGCTGCGCATCTCGCTGGCGCCGATGAAGGCCAGTTCGCGGCGGTGGGTGTGGAACAGCGCCAGCGCCTCGACCACCGCGACGACCCGGTCGCGGCCGCTGTCCGCCGAGCCGCGGGCCGCGCCGACGCGCCAGTGCAGTTCGTCCATGGTCAGGTCGAGTGCCCGGACGAGCAGGTCCTGCTTGTCGCGGTAGTGGTGGTAGACGCCGGGCACACTCATCCCCGCGCGCTGCGCGATCTCGCGCATGGTCGCGCCGTGATACCCGGTCTCGACGAAGGAGTCGATGGCCGCGGCGAGGACGGGATCGATCGCGAGCGGCGGGAAGGCGCGCCATGCCCGCTCCGGTTCGGCCTCGGCCTGCCGTGCCGGGGCCCGGCGCCGGGTGGTCGGTTCACCCAGCAGCGCGGCCGTGGTGGTGCCGAGCGCGCCGGCCAGGTCGCGCAGCCGGGCGACCGAGACGCCGGTCTTGCCGTTCTCGACCGCGCTGAGCGTGGCCGCGCTGACCTCGACGCGCCGTGCGGTCTCCCGCAACGACAGTCCCGCCGCGAGCCTTGCCCGCCGTATCCGCGCGCCGATCTCGGCGCCGTCAGCTGTCTTCACGGTGTTCAGGATACCTGAACATTTGCCAACGTCGCACCAGCGTGGTTGACAGCTCATCGGCTTGCGTGCGATCGTTCCCGTGTTCAGGACCGAGCGAACGTTCGGCAGTGAGGAGCGGGTTCCGTGGCGGTAGATCTGTCCCATTCCGACGAGGTGCGCCAGCTCGTCGAGCGCACGGGGGACTTCATTCGCGGCGTGGTGGTCCCACTCGACGACGCCAACGACGGCGATATCGCCGCGGCCGGTGGTGACGCGCTACGCCGCGACTTGCAGCAGCAGGCCAAGGCCGCGGGGATCTTCGCCCCGCACGCGCCGGTCGAGTTCGGCGGCCTCGGACTGGGGATGTCGGACCGGGCCCCGGTCTTCGAGGAAGCCGGCTACTCCCTCTTCGGCCCCACCGCGCTGAACATCGCGGCGCCCGACGAGGGCAATGTGCACATGCTCGCCCACATCGCCGATCCCGCACAGCGCGAACAGTTCCTGGCGCCGCTGGCACGCGGTGACGTGCGCTCGGCCTTCGCGATGACCGAGCCCGCCCCTGGCGCCGGGTCCGATCCCACGGCGCTGCGGACCCGTGCGGTGCGGGCCGAGGGCGGCTGGCGGATCAACGGCCACAAGTGGTTCATCACCGGCGCCGACGGTGCCGCGTTCTTCATCATCATGGCCCGCACCTCCGGTGAGCCCGGGGAGCGTGGCGGCGCCACGATGTTCCTCGCTCCCGCCGACACACCGGGCCTGCGGGTGGGCAGGCACATCGACACGATGGACAAGTCGATGCTCGGCGGCCACTGCGAGGTCTTCTTCGACGATCTGCTCGTCCCCGACTCCGCCGTCCTCGGCGAGGTCGACCTCGGTTTCGACTACGCCCAGGTGCGGCTCGGCCCGGCCCGGATGACCCATGTGATGCGCTGGCTCGGCGCCGCGCGCCGCGGTCACGACATGGCGGTGGCGCGGGTGGTCGAGCGCGAGGGCTTCGGCTCGCGGCTCGGCGATCTCGGCATGATCCAGCAGATGATCGCCGACAACGAGATCGACATCGCCGCCACCAGGGCGCTGCTGACCCGCGCCTGCTGGGAGCTCGATCGCGGCGAGACCGCGGCGAACGCCACCTCGATCGCGAAGACCTTCGCCGCCGAGGCGATCGTCCGGATCGTGGACCGCAGCATGCAGATGTGCGGCGGCCTCGGCGTCGCCGCCGACCTCCCGCTGGCGCGTCTGTACCGCGAGGTGCGGCCGTTCCGCATCTACGACGGCCCCTCCGAGGTGCACCGCTGGGCCATCGCCAAGCGCGTGGTGAGCGCGGCCAAGCGGGCCCGGAGGGCCGCCGAATGACGTTGCCCGGCATGGATGTTCCCGCTCTCGACCGCTTTCTGCGCGACCACGGCGTCGACGTGCGCGGCCCGCTGCGGGTGGAGCTGATCAGCGGCGGGCGGTCGAATCTGACCTTCGTCGCCACCGACGGGGCCTCGCGCTGGGTCGTGCGCAGGCCGCCGGTGGCCGGTCTGACCCCGTCCGCGCACGACATGGCGCGCGAATACACCGTGACCACCGCGCTGCGTGATTCGGCGGTGCCGGTCGCGCGGCCGATCGCCTTCGACGCGGACGGCGCGGCGCTCGGCGCGCCGATGACCGTCGTGGACTACGTCGACGGCCGGGTGGTCCGCGATCAGGACGACCTCGCCGCACTGACCGACGACGAGGTCGCCGCGAGCGCCACCGAACTGGTGGGCGTGCTGGCCCGGCTGCACGCGATCGACCCGGCGGCCGTCGGCCTCGAGAAGTTCGGCAGGCCGACGGGATTCGTCGAACGCCAGGTGAATCTGTGGGCGTCCCAATGGGATCGGGTCAAGACGCGCGAGCTGGCCGATGTCGCGACCCTGCACGCCGCGCTGGTGGAGGCGATTCCGCGACGCTCGGCGGCCGCGATCGTGCACGGCGACTTCCGGATCGACAACACGATCCTCGACGCGGCCGATCCCCGCCGGGTGCTGGCCGTCGTCGACTGGGAGATGTCGACCCTCGGTGATCCGCTCACCGATGTCGCGCTGATGTGTGTCTACCGCTCGCCGGTGTTCGACCTGGTCCTCGGCTCGTCGGCCGCCTGGACCAGCGACCGGATGCCGTCCGCGGACACCTTGGCCCAGACCTACGCGCGCGCGGCGGGCCGTGACCTCGACGACTGGGGCTTCTACCTGGCGCTGGCGAATTTCAAGCTCGGCGTGATCGGTGAGGGCATCACCCATCGGGCACTGCGGGGCTCGGACTCGGGCGCGGCCGCCGAACGCGTCGCCGAGGCGACCCCGGAATTCATGGCGGCGGGACTGCGCGCACTGGAGGGACGAGAATGACCACGACCAAGACCGCACTGATCACCGGAGCGTCCCGTGGCATCGGCCTCGGCATCGCGCATCGCCTCGCCCGGCAAGGCTGTTCACTCACCATCACCGCGCGGGACGGCGCCCGGCTGGACGCGGTCGCCGCCGAACTGCGCGCCGGCGGCGCCCCCGAGGTCCACACCGTCGCCGCCGACATGGCCGACGACGACGCCCTCGACCGCGTCCTGGCTTGCCACGCCGACCGGTTCGGCGCCATGTCGGCGCTGATCCTGAACGCGGGTGTCGGCACGGCGTCGCCGATCGAGGAGGTCACGACGCGACGCTTCGACAAGACCGTCACGGTGAACCTGCGGGCGCCGCTGCACCTGATCCAGGGCGCGCTGCCGATGCTGCGCGTCGCGGCGTGCGCCGACCCGGAGCGCGGCGCGAAGGTCGTCGCGCTGTCCTCGATCACCGGCGTGTACGCCGAGTCGGGGCTGGCCGTCTACGGCGCCACCAAAGCCGCCCTGATCTCGCTGCTCACCACCCTGAACGCCGAGGAGTCCGGCAACGGCATCGCGGCGACCACCATCGCGCCCGGCTATGTCGACACCGAAATGAGCGCGTGGATCCACGACCGGATTCCGCCGGAGCGGATGCTGGCGGTGAACGACGTGGTCGAGATGGTCGACGCCGTACTGCGCCTGTCGGCGCGCGCGGTGGTGCCCTCGATCGTGCTCTCGCGCGCGGGCACCGACGGTTACCGGGCCTGAGCGGGCTCAGGCCGTGCGGCGCAGGGGTTCGCTGCGGTAGCGGGCGTTGCCGCCGTCGATCTTCAGCAGCTTCCACAGCTGCCTGGTGACGGGGTTCATCAGTCCCAGATCGTCGGCGAGCGCGCGCATGTCGCCGAAGAATCCGCTGAGGATCTTGCGGCTGGTGGGGCTGCGCCAGAACGCGTCGGCGAACACCTCGTCGGGAATGTCGAACTTGCGCGCGAAGGATTTCGACGGCTTCACCAGTTCGTCGGCGAGCCAGCGCATCGCGATCGGGAACGCGACCGCGCAGACCGCCGTGCTCACCGGGTTCATCCGCGCCAGGTGGGCGCGCAGGAACTCGTTGGCGAAGCTGATGTGGCGCGCCTCCTCGGCGATGTGGATCTCCATGATCCGCAGCAGCGTGGGCTGGGTGGCGCTCCCCGAGCGGATCAGCGCCTTCTGGTAGTGGTCGATCGGCTCCTCGCCACCGAGGATGCCGATGAACAGGATCACCCAGAAGTAGCCGCCCGCGACGCCGATGAACGGGGAGGCGATCCGGAACAGCGGCCGCATGCCGGGGACGTCGTCACCGATGCGGTTCACCAGCTCCTGGAACATCTGGATGTGGTTGCACTCCTCGGTCATCTCGTGGAGGCAGTAGCGGAATTCGGGCGAGCCGTTGGGCAGCGCCATCGCGTACTGCATCATGCCGCGGATGAGGATGGACTCGAAGGCCAGCCCGACCTTGGCCGCGTTGGCCTGCCGCCACCGGCCGATCTCGATCTGCCGTTCGAGCGGCAGCTCCTGGTACCAGCGGGTGGCACCGAGCGGGTCGAGGTCGGGCGAGAGCACCCAGCGCGGATCGTCGCGATCCACGGCGAACTCCGGGGAGTCCCAGTCGATGTCGAGGTAGGGGTCGAATCGGCGGTGCACCGACCCCTCCGACAGCGTCGCGAGGGTGTCGGCGTAGGCGGGATTGCTGGTCGCGGTCTTCGAGAACGTCATTGTTTCTCTCCATCGTCACAAGGATCGCCGGTGTGTGGGCGAGGTCCCTGATCTGAATGTAACGCACTGTCTCACGTATTTCCAGGGGAGAAACGACAGGTCCCGACCGGCTCAGTCGGCGCGCGGGACACGTCCGTCGACGTCGGTGAATCCGTAGTCCACGGCGAGGTCGGCGACCTTCCACGCCTTCCCGGCGCGGGCGCCGCGCCCGGGGTCGGCGGCCAGCGCGACGACCGCGCGGCCGGCGAACCGGGGCGTCTCGGCGGCATCGAGATCGAAGGTGCCTTCGCCGGGCAGGGTGACCTCGCGGCGGCCGTGCTCGTCGGCCGGGATCAGCTGCAGCAGTTCGGTGTTCACGATGCCGGGCCAGATCGAGACCGCCGTCGCGCCGGTGCCGTCCAGATCGTGGGCGAGATCGGCGGTGAGCCGGTCCAGCGCCGTCTTGGCGACGCCGTACACGGCATTGTGCATGTAGCGCTCGGCGCCGGGGGACGAGACGTTGACGATCAAGCCCGCCGACTCGATCAGCAGCGGCGCCGCGAGCACGCTGGCGACGTAGTGTGACCGCACGCCGATGTCGAAGGTCTCGTCCCAGGCCTTCGCCGGCACCTCCCAGAACTTGCGGCCGAGCCAGCGCGCGGCGGCGGGGGAGTTGTAGACGTTGTTCACCAGCACATCCAGGCGCCCCTGCTCCGCGCGCACCTGGGCGAACAGCTGCTCGACCGCCGCGTCGTCGGTGTGATCGCACACCACCGCCACGCCGCGCCCGCCCAGCGCGGTGACCTCGGCCGCGGTGTCGTGCACCGTGCCGGGCAGTCGACCCGTGGCGGTCGTGCGTCCGGTCACGTACACCGTCGCCCCGGCGGCGCCCAGTTCCAGCGCGATGCCTTTGCCGATGCCGCGACTGGCGCCGGTGACGACGGCGACTCTGCCGCCGAGAATCTCGGGTGTTCCGCTCATGGCCTCCAGACATTACCGTCAAAATAGGAACACGTTCTAGAAATGGGAGACGGTAGTGGAGCTGACCCGACGATTCCTGGACACCGGCGGTGTCCGGATGCACGTCACCGAACAGGGGCAGGGGTATCCGGTGGTGTTCTGCCACGGCTTCCCGCACACCTCGTACCTGTGGCACCGCCAGCTCGCCGCTGTCGCCGCCGCGGGATACCGGGGCGTCGCGCCCGATCTGCGTGGCTACGGACGCACGGACGCGCCCACCGACGTGGCGGCCTATACCAACGAGGCGGTCATCGGTGATCTGCTGGCGCTGCTCGACGATCTCGGCGCCGAGCGGGCGGTCTTCGTCGGTCTCGACTTCGGCGCCCAGCTGGTGTGGGAGCTGGCGCTGCGCGAGCCGGGGCGGGTGGCGGCGGCCGCGGTGCTGAACAATCCGTTCTCGCCACGACCGCCGCGCGCGCCGTCGGAGTTCTGGACGAAGGCCGCGCAGCGGCACTTCCTGCACCTGGCTTACTTCCAGGAGCCCGGAGTGGCCGACGCCGAACTGGCCGCCCGGCCGCGCGAATTCCTCGCCCGCGTCTACTACTCGCTCTCGGGTGACTACCACTACCTCGACACCTGGCAGAACCCGCCGGGACTCGGCTATCTGGACGTGTTGCCGAAGGCGCCGGATCTGCCGTGGCCGTGGCTCAGCGAGGCCGAATTCGACACCGTGGCCACGGAATTCGAACGCACCGGCTTCACCGGTGGGCTGAACTGGTATCGCAATCTGGACCGCAACTGGGCGCTCACCGAGGCGTTCGCCGGTGCGAAGATCGACGTGCCGACCTACTTTCTGTACGGCGAGAACGACCCCGACATGGAGGGTTTCAGCGGTCGTGATCCGCTCGCGACGCTGCGCGCGAATGTCACGGATCTGCGTGCGGTGGTGCGGGTTCCGCAGGCTGGGCACCTGGTGCAGCTCGAGCGGACCGACCTGGTCGACGCGTTCCTGCTCGACGCGCTGCGCGATCTCGGGGTGCCTCAGCGGACGCGGTCGTAACGCACGGCGACCTCGCCGAGTTCGCCGACATCGTGGCGGGCGACGCGCCACCGCGTCCCCGGCAGGCCGTCCTCGAACAGTCGCGCACCGGAACCGGCGATCTCCGGGGTGACCAGCAGGTACAGCCGGTCGACGAGGTCGGCGGCCAGGAGATCCTTGATGACGGTGGGGCTGCTGTTGACGAGGATCTCCCCGCCGTCCTCGGTCCGGAGCGCGGAGATCACCTCGGCGGCGGGCGTGTTCACCACGCGGGTGCGGTCCCACGGCGCGGCGGCGAGGGTGGTCGACAAGACGACCTTCTCGGTCTCGATCAGCCACTTCGCGTAGGCGCGGTCGCGCGGATCGGCGGTGTCGTCGGCGGCGACCGTCGGCCAGTACGCGAGGAAGCCCTCGGCATTGCGGCGGCCGAGAACGGCGGTCGTCGCGTTCTCCCAGATCCGGGTCAGGTGGTCGCGGGCGACCTCGGTCGTGGCATAGCGGACGATCGCGTCGGCGTCGGTGGGGCCGCCGGGGCCGTGGTAGCGGCCGTCGATGGTGAGCGCGAGGTTGGCGGTGACGAGGCGGGTGGTCATGGGGTGGGGCCCTTCTGCTGATCGAGGTCGATGGTGTGGGCGAGGTTGTCGAGCACCTGCCCCCAGCCGGTCGCGATGCCGGCGACGTAGGGGGCCGCGGCGACGGCGGTGTCGGTGATGGTCAGGTCGACGCGCAGGTGGGTGCCGTCCGCGCGCCGGTCGAGGGTGAGGTCGTAGCGGCCGGTGAACGAGACCGCGCCGGTTGCGTCCAGGACCGACAGGTCGAACATCAGGCGCCCTGGCTCGTCGGCGCGCCGGACGCGTCCGGCCGAGGCGTAGACGTGGCCGTCGGCGTCGCGGTAGTCGAGGACCGCTCGGCCGCCCGGGACCGGGTCGAGGGCGCAGGCGGTGACGGTCATCGACGGCGGGGCCCACCACGCACCGAGCAGCTCGGCGTCCACCCAGTACCGCCACACCGTCTCGGGCGACGCGGCAAGCACGCGCTCGAAGGTGAAGGTGCGCCCGTCGGCCCATCGGTCCTGGTCGGCGGCGAGGGTTTCGGCCTCGATGGCCGCGCGATAGCGCTCCACCACGTCGCGTTCACCGGCATTCGCGGCGGCGGTATCCAGCAGCGCGCGCAGCCGGTGTTCGAGCGCGCGCAGGGGCGCGGCTTCCAGTGCGTAGACGCGGCGCTGTCCGAGTGGGAACACCGTGACCAGCTCTGCCTTGGCGAGGGTCTGCAGGTGCTTGGTGGTCTGCGGCTGGCGCAGGCCGGTGAGCTCGGCCAGCTCGCCGACCGAACGCGGTCGCTCGGCGAGGAGTTCGACGATGCGCCACCGCGCGGCGTCTCCGAGTGCTGCTGCTGTCGCTTCCACGCAGCAAAGTATTCCCGACAAAGAATATTCCAGTCAAGGAATATTTCTGACATCGCCGTGGCCAGGGCTTCTGCCCTGTGTCATGCTCGGAACGCGCCGAGGCGAAGGAGGGTGCCGTGCCGATCCGGGGTGTGCTGTTCGATGTCGACGACACGCTCTTCGACTACTCCGCCTCCGACGCGGCGGGCCTGCTCGCGCAGTTGCGCCAGGAGGGGATGCTCGATCGGTTCCCCGACCCCGCCGCCGCGGTCGACCTGTGGTGCGGGATCACCGAGACCGAATACCCCCGGTTCGTACGCGGCGAGCTGAGCTTCACCGGCCAGCGGCTGGCGAGGGCGCGCGCCTTCCTGTCCCACGTGTGGCGCACCGACCCCGTCGCCATCCCCGAGGCCGAAGCCATCGCCTGGTTCGAGGGCTACACCGCGCACCGCCGTGCTGCCTGGGCCGCGTTCCCCGACGCCGCGCCGCTGCTGGAAACCCTGGCGCCCGCGTTCCGGCTCGGCATCGTCTCGAACGCGGCCGTGCCGGCGCAGCGCCGCAAACTCGAGGCCGTCGGCCTGCTGTCCTACTTCGGTGACCGGCTGGTGTGCAGCGAGGAGCACGGCGCCGGGAAGCCGGACGCGAGCATCTTCCACGCCGGATGCGCACTGCTGGAACTCGATCCGGGCGAGGTCGCCTACGTCGGTGACCGGTACACCATCGACGCGATCGGCGCGCAGGACGCCGGGTTGCACGCGTGCTGGCTGGATCGCGCGAATCTCCGTGGCCGCACCGGTATCCGGCCCGGCATCCATGTCATCGGGTCATTGACCGAGCTGCCCGCTACCTTCCCCGGCCACCGAATTCCCCTGGGGTAGTTCGGATTCCAGCATCGCGGTGATCCGGTCCAGCAGGGCCTCCAGTCGCGTCGCGATGCCGTCGCCGTTGCGGGCCGAGACCGTGAGTTCGGTGTGCCCGTCGAATTCGGTGAGCCCGAACAGCAGCGGCATCGCGACGCTGTGCTGCGGCAGCACGAACAACCCGGTGGGTCGGAAGCCGGGTACCGCGAGTTCGTCGGCGCCGCTGCGGCCCATGTGGGATACGGTGGCCGAGGCCAGGTTCCGGCCGAAGCGGGCGCCCAGCCAGTTGGTGGTGTGCAGGATGCCCCGGTTCACCGCGTCGGGGACCAGTGTGATCCGGGTGTTCGCCAGCTGATTCAGCTCACGGTCGGCCGCGAGGCCGGACTTGATGCGGTCCTTGACCTCGGTCCAGTCCTGGCCGGGCGCCAGATCCAGGAACAGCGGCAGCGCGAGATTGGCGGTCGAGCGCAGCGCGGGATCGTGCCTGCGCAGGTCGACCGGCATCATGATCCGAGACGGCCCCCTGGTCTCGGCGGCCAGCAGCGCGCAGACCCGCGCGAGCGCGCCCGGCCCCGCCGCCTCGATCCGCCGGTGCCGCAACAGATGCCGGGGCGCGCCCCGCCGCTGCCTGCCCGCCCCGACCGCGCTGCGATACCGGGGCACCATCGGCGTCGGCTTGCCGGGAGCGCCGAGCCGCCCCACGAGTTCCTGGTCGGCGATCGGGTCCCGCTGCGGGACCGGTTCCTCCCCGCGCAGGGCGCGCAGGACATTGGTCGCCCACAGCACCATTCCCATGCCGTCCATCACGCCGTGGAAGACCCGGAAGATCAGGGTCACCGGTGCGCCGGTGAGCAGCAGCACCTCCACGGTGGCATCGGGGGTGGGGCCGATCGGGCTGGTGAGCACGGGATCTGCCTCGAGTTCCGGCGCCCACAGCACGTGTCCCGGCACCACCCGCACCGCGGGCGCGATGCCGCTGTCGACCCAGTCGGTGCCGCGCCGCACCAGGCGGGCGCCCGGCGTGACGGCGGCCGCGGTGGCCACCGCTCGGCCCAATCGCTCCGGGTCGATCTCGCCGTCCCCGGGAATGACCAGCTGCATGAGAAACGGCGGCGCGAGTTCCCGCATGGGAAAGTACATGCGCTCGGTGGTCGAGATCGGTCGACGGAAGACGCTGCCGCCGTTCATGATTGCCTCCGGAGTGTCGGGCGGTGTCTACCGCAGGCCCGCGGTGAGCGTCTCGACGCCCCCGCGGGCCTCGAGCCAGGTCAGGAATTCGGCGAGCCCGGTCTCCCGGTCGGTCACCGGTGTGTAGCCGAGGTCGCGCCGCGCGGCGGCGGTGTCGTAGGTGGCGCTGCGGGTCATCAGCGCGACGGCGTAGCGCGACAGCGGCGGAGACCACCGCGTCGCCACCGCCGGAATCCGCCACACCGCCTCGATCAGGGCGACCACCGCGGCGAGTACCCGCGGATTCGGCCGCCGCGTGGGCGGCTGGTAGCCGAGCCGGGTCGCGACCTCGCCGAGAAATCTCCAGACGTCGGTCTTCTCGGCATCGGCGATGAAATACGGCTTCCCGCCGACAGCCGTCGCGGTCAGGGCCAGCTGACACGCGCGCACGATGTTGTCGACGTGGCACAGGGAGGCCTGCACCGTCCGCCCGGCGGACAGGTCGGGCAGCCTGCCCGCCGCCGTCCGGCCGAGCAGCCGCACGATGGGGCCCGACCGGTCACCCGCGCCCCAGATGGCGCGCGGGCGCAACGCGAGCGTGGTGAACTCCGGGGTGTTCGCCGCGAGGACCGCGCGTTCGGCGGCCGCTTTGGTCTCGGAGTAGTGATTGAGGTACCGGCGCGGATACGGCAGCGACTCGTCGACGTCGAGCTGGTCGCCGCCGTCGCGGTCCATCAGGGCGCTGGGGCTGGAGATGAACACGAAGCGGCGCGCGCCGCCGCGCCGGGCGGCCGCGACCAGTTCCTCGGTGGCGCGGACGTTCTCGAGCCAGAAGCGGGCCCGGGTGCCCCGTTCGTCGACCCGTGCCGCGCTGTGGATCACCACGTCGACACCGTCGGCGGCGGCGCGCCGGGACGCCCGGGCGGCGAGATCGCCCTACACCCGCCCCCCCCGGAACCCCCCGGCGCCGCGCTCGGGGGGCCCGCAGGTGGGGCGCCCCACCCCCCCCCCCCCCTCTGG
>NZ_JARWOJ010000096.1 GCF_029868625.1 Nocardia neocaledoniensis
GGCCAGCAGATGCACCGGGACCGGCCAGCCGTCCTCCCCCATCCCCTGGCACGACATCTCCATGCCGCGCACCAGCGTCAGGCCGGGCGGGCGGGGGGGGGGGGGCGCGGCCCCCCCCCCCCCCCGGGGGGGGGGGGGGGCGGGGGGGCGGCCCCCCCCCCCCCCCCCGCCCCCCCGCGCTCAGCTGGGTCCCGGCGCAGTATCGGTGTTTACTGCTCAGGACTGGGCGCGGGCCGCATCGTCGGCGGCCATCGCGTCGCGCAGGCTCTTGGGACGCATATCGGTCCAGTTCTTCTCGACGTATTCGACGCACGCGGCCCGGCTCTCTTCGCCGAACACGACACGCCAACCCGCCGGGACCTCCGCGAACGCGGGCCACAGGGAGTGCTGCTCTTCGTCGTTGACCAGAACGAAGAAGCGGCCGTCCTCGTCGTCGAAGGGGTTGGTGCTCAATTTCACCTCACTGGATACTGGCGCTGTGTACGGGATCGCTCCGAGTGCGTACCCGGGCGTTGTGTCGACACTAGCAAGGCTGACGTTACGCGTTGGTGGTTACCTCAGCCTGAGCTGTCAAGCCGCGAAGAAATCGAGGAGGATCTTGTTGACCGCCTCGGGACGTTCCAGGTAGCCGTAGTGGCCGGTGTCGGGGATCTCCTGGTACCTGGCGCCCGGGATGGCGTCGGCGACCTCCCGCGACAGGTAAGGCGGGATCATTCTGTCATCGGCGAAGCCGATTGCCAAGCACGGCACCGTGATCGCGCGGTAGGCGGCCACCCGGTCGAACTCGTGGTCCATCGCCCGCTGGGCCCGGATTCCGGGGGTGGCGGTGCCGCCGGTGAACTCGAACAGGTCCAGCCAGTCGCGGGCGGCGTTGGTGTCGGCCATGGTCGCGGGTGACAGATTCATCACCGCGGTCAGCGCCGCCTCGAATTTGGGCGGCAGCTTCACGCCCGCGGCGTCGAGGTCCTGCTCACCGGCCGAGAGGGTCTTCTGGAACTGGTCGAGTCTGCCGTGGCCGGCCATGAAGACGGCCTTGCGCACCAGGTCGGGGCGGGCCAGCGCCAGCTCCTGGGCGACCCGCGCGCCCATCGAGGTGCCCGCGACCAGGGCCGGACCCTCGTCGAGGAACTCGATCAGCGCGGCCGTATCGGCGACCAGCTCCTCGATCCGGATGCCGCCCGCACCCTCGTAGGACGGCGCGATGCCCCGGTTGTCGAAGACGCAGACGCGGTACCCGGCCGCGACCAGGGCGGGCACCTGGTGCAGCTCCCATACCCGACCCGGCGACCCGGTGCCCATGATCAACACCACCAGCGGACCGCCGCCCTTGACGTCGGTGCCCTTGGTACGGTCGCCCTTGACCTGATAGTTCAGTGCGATGCCGTTCACCGTGGCCAGTGGCATGAAACAAAACCTCTCTGCGGGGTCGAACTCTCCGATGCCCACGGTAACGGGACCGCCTCGACACTGCACCGGGGTGGGGTGATCGGGTCGGGAGTTCATCGGCCGTGCACCGGCGACCGATAGTATTGACTACTCGCACGCAGAGCGTTTGGAAACCGGGAGGACGTACCACTATGGCCGCCAAGAGCAGCGCCAACGACATCGCCGACGACGAGCTCGAGCCACTGGCCGACGAGACCGCTCGCCAGGCACAGCGCGTCGTCGCGGCGTACGCCGAAGACGCCGACGAGTGCCGGATGCTGCTGTCGATGCTCGGCATCGGCCCCAGCTGACCCTCCCCGACTACCACAACCTCAAAGCGGGACCCTGCGACGCACAAAGGATTGCGTGAGTGGACCAGATGATCGATAAACAGTCCAACGACCGTCCGTCCGAGAACAGCGAGTCCGTCGCGCCCACACCGAGTGGGGCGGGTTCGGGATTCGTGGTCGTCGCCAACCGGCTGCCGGTCGACCTCGAGCGCCTGCCCGACGGGACGACCCGCTGGAAGCGCAGCCCCGGCGGTCTGGTGACCGCGCTGGAGCCGGTCCTGCGCAGCAACAAGGGGGCCTGGGTCGGCTGGGCCGGCGTGCCCGACGTCGAGGTGCAGCCCATCATCGAGGACGGGCTGGAACTGCATCCGGTGCCGCTGACGGCGCAGGAGGTCGAGGACTACTACGAGGGGTTCTCCAACGGCACGCTGTGGCCGCTGTACCACGACGTGATCGTGCGCCCGGTGTACGACCGGGCCTGGTGGGCCGCCTACGTGGAGGTCAACCGGCGCTTCGCCGAGGAGACCGCGAAGGTGGCCGCCGAGGGCGCGACGGTCTGGGTGCAGGACTACCAGCTGCAGCTGGTGCCGAAGATGCTGCGGATGCTGCGCCCCGATCTCACGATCGGTTTCTTCCTGCACATCCCGTTCCCGCCGGTCGAGCTGTTCATGCAGATGCCGTGGCGGACCGAGATCGTCGAGGGCCTGCTCGGCGCCGACCTGATCGGCTTCCACCTACCCGGCGGCGCGCAGAACTTCCTCTATCTGGCCCGCAGGCTGGCCGGTCAGCCCACCTCGCGGGGCACCATCGGCGTGCGGTCCAAGCTGGGTGTCGTGCAGGTCGGCTTCCGCACGGTGCGGGTTGGTGCGTTCCCGATCTCGATCGACTCCGCCGAACTCGACGAGCACTCGCGGCGCCGGTCGGTGCGCGAGCGGGCGGCCAAGATCCGCGCAGAGCTGGGCAATCCGAAGAACATCATGCTCGGCGTCGACCGCCTCGACTACACCAAGGGCATCGACATCCGGCTCAACGCGCTGCAGGAACTCCTGGAGGAGGGCCGGGTCGACCCGGCAGAGACGGTGATGGTGCAGCTGGCCACGCCGAGCCGGGAACGCGTGCAGAGCTACATCAAGATGCGCGGTGACATCGAGCGGCAGGTGGGCCGGATCAACGGCGAGTTCGCCCGCGTCGGCTACCCGGTGGTGCACTACCTGCATCGCCCGATCCCCCGCGACGAGCTGATCGCCTTCTTCGTCGCCGCCGACGCCATGCTGGTGACACCCCTGCGCGACGGCATGAACCTGGTCGCCAAGGAGTACGTGGCCTGCCACAGCGACCTCAACGGCGCCCTGGTGCTGAGCGAGTTCACCGGCGCGGCGGCCGAACTGCGCCAGTCCTACCTGTGCAACCCGCACGACCTGGACAGCGTGAAGGACGCCATCGTCGGCGCGCTCGACGACGACCGTGACACCAAGCGCCGCCGGATGCGCTCGATGCGCCGCCAGGTGCTCACCCACGATGTCGAACGCTGGGCGCGCGCCTTCCTGGATTCGCTCTCACACGGCAACATCGCGGGATCGGCCCTGCTCAGCGAGGACTCCGACGTCTTCGGCGAATCGCGCTGACGGCACACAGCAACCTCACAGCCATGGTCCAGCCATCTCCCAGCGGGGTGGTGGACCATGGCATCCATGAGCGGTGTGCCTGCAGCACCCGAAGCGCGGGTGCTCGTCGTCGACGACGAACCGATGATCGTGGAACTACTGGCGGTGAGTCTGCGCTACCAGGGGTTCGAGGTGGCCACGGCCGCTGACGGCGCCGAGGGCCTCGACCGGGCGCGCGCGTTCCGTCCGCAGGCGCTGATCGTCGACGTGATGATGCCCGGCATGGACGGCTTCGGCCTGCTGCGCCGGTTGCGCGCCGACGGCATCGACGCGCCGGTGCTGTTCCTGACCGCGCGCGACGAGGTCGAGGACAAGATCACCGGCCTCACCCTCGGCGCCGATGACTACGTCACCAAGCCGTTCAGCCTCGAGGAGGTGGTGGCCCGGCTGCGGGTGATCCTGCGCCGTTCCGGTCAGGCCGCCGAAGCCCCCGCGAACACCCGGCTGCGCTTCGCCGACATCGTACTCGACGACGACACCCACGAGGTGTGGAAGGCCGGCGAGCCGGTCGCCCTGTCCCCCACCGAGTTCACGCTGCTGCGGTACTTCATGGTGAACGCGGGCAGCGTGCTCAGCAAGCCGCGCATCCTGGATCACGTGTGGCGCTACGACTTCGGCGGTGAGGTCGGCGTGGTGGAGACCTATGTCTCGTACCTGCGCAAGAAGGTGGACACCGGCGAGCAGCGGCTGATCCACACCCTGCGCGGAGTCGGGTACGTGATGCGGGAACCAGCGAAGCGGTGACATCTCTTCTGCGCGTTCGACTCTCGGCCATCCCGCTCCGGGTGACCTTGGTCGTGACGCTGGTGCTGCTGGCCGGGCTCGGACTGGTCGCCTCGGGTTTCGTGGTCACGAAGGCGATGGAGAACTCGCTGCGCAACCGCACCGATCAGCAACTCACCGACGCCGCGATGGAATGGGAACGCCGGGTGGGCATTCCGGCGCCGCTGCCGACGCCCGCACCGGACACCCAGCCGCCCGGCCGCTACTACGTGCACGCCGTGAGCACGGACGGCACCAGGAACATCACCCTGGACAACGTCTTCGGCACCGACGCCGCGCCCGCGCTGCCCGATCCCCCGGCGCTGGAGCCGGTCACGGTCGGCTCGGTCGGCGCCCCGTCCGAGCTGTGGCGAGTGCTGACGGTGCGCGGTCACCACGCGACGGCGACGGTCGCCTGGCCGCTGGCCGAGAACACCGAGACGCTGCGCAGACTCGTCGTGCTGCTGGTGATCGTGGGCGCCGTCGTGCTGATCGTGCTCGCGGTGGCCGCCTATTTCGTGGTGCGCGGTAGCTTGCGGCCGCTGCGCCGGGTGGAGGCGACCGCCGCCGCCATCGCCGGTGGCGCACTGCACCACCGGATTCCGGTGCGCGGCAACGACACCGAGGTCGACCGGCTCTCACGTTCGCTCAACAGCATGCTCACCCAGATCCAGCAGGCCTTCGCCGCCACCGAGGCCTCCGAGTCGGCGGCGCGCGAATCCGAGGCGCGCATGCGCCGTTTCGTCGCCGACGCCAGCCACGAGCTGCGGACCCCGCTCACCACCATCCGCGGTTTCGCCGAGCTGTACCGGCAGGGCGCGACCGACGATCCGGCGCTGTTCATGCACCGCATCGAGCACGAGGCCCAGCGCATGGGCCTGCTGGTGGAGGACCTGCTGATGCTGGCAAGGCTGGACGCGCAACGCCCCGTCGACCTGCGGCCGGTCGACCTGCTCGCGATCGCGGGCGACGCGGTGCACAGCGCCCGCGCGGTCGAGGCCGCCGCAGGCGAGCACCGGCCCATCACCCTTGACGTCGTGGCGGGCGCGGGCACCCTCGAGATCCTCGGCGACGAGCACCGCCTCCGGCAGATCCTCACCAACCTGCTCAACAACGCCCGCACACACACGCCGGACGGCACGACGATCACCGTCCGGCTCACCCCGGCGGACGACGAGGTGCGGCTGGAGGTCGCCGACACCGGCCCCGGACTGTCGCCGGAGGAATCCGCCCGGATCTTCGAACGGTTCTACCGAGCCGACACCTCCCGCACCCGAAGCAGCGGCGGTACCGGCCTGGGACTCTCCATCGTGGCCGCGCTGGTGGCGGCCCACAACGGCACGGTGGAGGTCACGCCGACACCGGGCGGTGGCGCGACATTCGTGGTCCGGCTCCCCCGGAACGACCGCGGCCCCGGCGGGGGGCGGGGCCGGGGGCCCGGCCCCCACCCCCCCGCGCCCCGCTCACCTCATCACCCGGCCGCACGACCGCCGACCCCTCAGGCCGACTTCCCCGCGACGTAGGCACGGAAGGCCTCGAGGATGTACTCGGCGGTGCCGTCGCCGTGCACGTCGTAGTTCTTGCGGAAGCGCGGGTCGGCGACGTACATCTCGCCGAGACCCAGCAGGTACTCGTCGGTGACGGGCCTGCCCTGGGTGCCGTCGCCGAGCCAGGCGCGGTGCCGTTCGACGATGGCCTGGACGGTCTCGCCCTCGACGGGAAGCCCTGCGGCGTGGGCCTTTCCGAAGTCGGCGGCGATGTCGAGCTGGGCCTGCTTGAAGGCCTGCTTGTCGGCCTCGGTCAGCGAGCGCCACCAGCGGTCGCCGCTCTCGTAGGCCTCCTTGCCCCAGCGTTCGGTCACCTCGTCCTTGTACTGGGTGTGGTCGAAGCCGTCGAAAACCTCTGCGGCCATGAGTGGTTCACCTCTTTCGGTCTTGTGCAACGTGGTCGACACCGACTCGATCTGGCGCGCGATCCGATCCTGTTGCTGCCGTAGCAGTTCCAGGTGGGTTCGCAGTGCGCCCGCGGTGTCCTGTTCACCGGCGAGAACCTCGGCGATCACCGGAAGGCCGAGGCCGAGTTCGCGCAGCAGCAGGATGCGCTGCAGGCGGATCAGGGAGTTCTGGTCGTAATAGCGGTAGCCGTTGGCGCCGATCCGGCTCGGCTCCAGCAGGCCGAGCTGCCCGTAGTGGCGCAGCGTCCGGCTGGTGGTACCCGCCGCCTTCGCGAGGTCCTGGATGGCCCATTCACCCGCCATGACCAGCTCCTTTCTCGTCGGTGAGACCAGTCTGCAAGTTGACGTTACGTCAATGTCAACACCGAACGTCAGAACCCGATCTCGACCTCGACGGTGTCGCGTTCGGTGTACATCCGCCAGTACCGCGCGCCGACTTCGGCGTTGCCGATGCGCGGCAGCACCACCCCGTCGGGGATCAGCTCGGGCCGCGCGTCGACCTGGCGTTGCACCGCGCTGTTCTCGATGAGCGAGCCGATCGCGAGCAGCCCGGCGTAGACGCCGGTCCCGTCGAGCTCGGCGGCCAGCTGCCGCACGTAGGCCCGCTGCGCGCCGAGGGCGACGCCCATATTGGCCAGGTAGGGCTGCAGGGTCCGCTCGGACGCGCCGGAGGAGAACAGCAGCGCGCCGCGACCGCGCGCGATCATCCCGGGTAGGAGTTCGCCGGCGAGCTGGATCGACGAATACACCTTGAGCGCGAACGGCACCTCCAGCGCGGCCCGGTCGACCTCGCGGGTCGACGCGCTGCGGACCGAGATCCCGGCGGCGGCCGCGTGCACCGCGACCTCGATCGGCCCGAGTTTCTCCTCGACCCGCGCGATCACCTCGGTCAGCTGGGCGGGTTCGGTGATGTCGGCCGTGAACGGCTCGGCATCGATCCCGTCCGCCCGCAATGCCGCCACCCGTTCGGCCGCCGCGCCGGCGTCGCGCCCGATCGCGGCCACCCGAAAGCCGTTGCGCCCGAAGGCCCGCGCCGTGCCCGCGCCGAGACCTGGTCCATATCCGAAGATCGCGAGTGTGCTCATCCGGCTACTCCAATAAGTTGAGGGTTGGTTCAAATTATCCGCAACGTAGCACTAACTTGAACCATGGCTCAAGATATTTCGCCGCACCGATTTGTAGGATCGGCGAATGCCCGAGGACAAGCCGCTGCGCAGCGACGCCAAGCGCAATCGCGACGCACTGGTCACGGCGGCCCGCGAGCTCTTCGAGGAACGCGGCCTGGACGCGCCGCTCAAGGACATCGCCGCCCGGGCGGGCGTCGCGATCGGCACCCTGTACAACCGCTTTCCCACCCGCGACGAGCTCATCGCGGCCGCGGTCGACGATCGCCTCGGCGCGGGGACGCGTATCGCCGAGCGGGCGCTGGAGATCGACGATCCGTGGGAGTCGTTCGTCCACCTGGTCGAGGGCATCTGCGCGCTGCACGCCGACGACCGCATCCTCGGCGAACTCGCCCTGCGCAATCCGCCCAGCCCGGCGCTGGAGCGGGCCCGTGTCCACGGCCACGACCTGATGCGCCGGATCGTGGTCCGCGCGCAGAAAGCCGGCGCCCTGCGTGAGGACTGGACGCTCGAGGACATCGCCTTCATCACCTGGTCCCACACCAGCGTCGTAGCCGCGACCGCGAGCGTCGCCCCCGATCTGTGGCGGCGCAATCTCGCCCTCATCCTCGACGGCCTGCGCGCGAAAGCCGCGCACCCCCTGCCCGTTCCGGCCCTCAGCGAGGACCAGTTGATGCAGGTGATGCGCGGCTGAGTTGCTGTCGATCGGCCTTCGTCAGCGCGGTGCGCCCACCATCGCCGGTGGCCGCGATACCGCGGGGGCGGCGGCCACCGGGGCCGGAACCGGCGTCTTCGACGGCATCTGACCGAGCACGGTCCCCGTGAGGGCGATCGCGAGGCCGAGGATCTGCAGCGGAGTGAGCGCCTGGCCGAGCGCGATCCAGCCGATGACGGCCGCCGACATCGGGCTCAGCAGGCCGAGGAAGGCCACCGAAGTGGCTGGTACGCGCGAGATTCCGCGGAACCACAGCCAATAGGCCACCGCGGTGCCGATGATGCCGAGGTACAGATAGGCGCCGATCGCCTGCGCGTCGAGGGCGGGCGGAGCGCCTTCGATCACCACCGCGAGCGGCAGGATGAACAACCCGCCCGCGGTGAGCTGCCAGCCCGTCATGGCCAGCGGCCCGACACCGTCGGGGCGTCCCCATTTCTTGGTCAGCACCGTGCCCGCCGCCATCGAGGCCGCCCCGGCCAGTCCGGCGACGACACCGGCCAGGTCCAGTTCGGCGGAGCCGCGCAGCACCACCAGCGCCACGCCGAGGACGCCGATCACGCCCGCGAGCACCTTGCGCCGGGTCGGCAGCTCGGCGAGCAGGACCGTGGCGAGACCGAGCGCGAACATCGGGGCCACCGCGCCGAGCACCCCGGCGACGCCACCGGGCAGCCGGTACGCGGCGACGAACAGCAGCGGGAAGAAAGCGCCGATATTGAGCACGCCGAGCACCGCGGCCCGGCCGATCCAGGCGCCGCGCGGCAACGTCCTGGTGAGGGCGAGCAGCACGAGCCCGGCGGGCAGTGCGCGGGTGAGCGCGGTGAACAGCGGCCGGTCCGGCGGCAGGAACTCGGTGGTGACCGCGTAGGTGGAGCCCCACACGATGGGGGTGAGGGCGGTGAGTGCGAGGGTGCCCGCGTAACCGGCCGGGCGGGTCGCGATCGTCATGTTCGCTCCTGATTGATAATCTCAACGTTGAAATATCTACTCGCCCTACCGGCTCAACGTCAAGTAGATGAACGTTAAGAGTTTCAATCGAGAGGAAACCGCATGCGGGACGCGATCGACCTGATCACCGAGCACTGGGCGGCCCAGCGACCGGACGTCGACGTGTCACCCATGGCGATCGTCGGCCGGATCACCCGGCTCTCCCGCCTGCTCGATCAGGAACTCAAGCACTTCTTCGCAGCTCACGGCCTGGAATTCTGGGAGTTCGACGTGCTCGCGACGCTGCGCCGCTCCGGCGGCGACACCGGCCTCACCGCGGGCGCGCTGAACCGCGCCGCCATGGTCACCTCGGGTGCGATCACCAATCGCATCGACCGTCTGGCCGCGAAGAACCTCGTCCGCCGCGCCCCCTCCGCCGACGACCGGCGATCGGTCTTCGTCCAGCTCACCGACGAGGGCCGTGCCCTGGTCGACCGCCTCCTGCCACTGCACATGGCGAACGAGCAGCGCCTGCTCGCCGCCCTCGGCAGCGAGGATCGCGCACAACTCGAAGGCCTGCTCCGGGCTCTCGCCGTCGGACTGGACGACACGACGCTCGACTGATCGCAGGTTCCGGAAAGTCCTTTCGCCAGAACCTGTTCGGGTTCCTACGCGACAGGCGCCGGTGGCACCGGAACCTGCTCGGACGGAACACTTTCCGCGGGCACCTGTCCGGCCGGAATCTGATCCGTCGGCGCCTGCCAACCCGGCGCGCTTTGGGCCTGCCCGCCCGGCGTGCCAGGAGCTTGCTCACCCGGCGCCAGGGGCGTTTGACCGCCCGGCGTAACACCCTGCGGCGCAACGCCTTCGGGGCTGTCCGAGTCGGCTGACGCCGACGGTGGCAACTGATCGGCTACGTCCGGAACCAACTGGAGCAGCGTCGAGAAATCGACCACCTGCGCGCCCAGGGTCTTGGTCGCGATGATGACGCCGTTCGTGTACATCCGGTAGGTGCCCGCGCGCTGCGGCAGCAGCATTTCCGGGCCGATGGGCGCGCCGATCGTGCTCTCGGGACCGCCGATGCGGCGGTATTCGGTGTCGATCGCGCTCTCGCCCGCGAGTGCCTCGATGGTCGGGTCGGGCCGCGTCGGCTCGCTGGGAGCCGCGGGCGCCGGGGCGGTTTCGACGAGCTCGTCGGGCGCGGGCCCGACGGCGAAAGTCTCGATGTCGGCGGGACGGCCGCCGTCGGGGGCCGCCGAGTACTCGGTGCGCAGGATGAGCCCGTCGCGCAGGAGTACGGTGCCCGCGGTGGCCGCGACCGCCTCGGTGGTGCGGGCGTCCTCTTTCACCGTCCCCGGATACACCTGGCAGTCGGTGGTGTCGCAGGTCTGCGCGTAGGCGTAGCGGTTCTCGGCGAGCGCGTAGGAACGGGCCGCGATGGCCTGGGCGCGCAGGGCTTCGAACGCGCCCTGGTCGGCCCAGTTCGCCTGCATCTCGGCGGGCAGCAGGCCGGCCAGATAGTCGTCCAGATCGACCTGGTTGACGGTCCGGAACGCGCCGTTCTCGAGCGCGACGCCGAGCGCGCCGCGATAGGCGGTGCCGCCGCACAGCGTGAGGTGTTCGTCGGCGGGCCTGCCCGGCCCGGCGTCGACGGGGTAGACGAACGGGTCGTCGGTCGCGGCCTGCCAGAGCACCTCACCGTCGCAGCCGGAGGTCACCACGACGCTGGCGCCGCCGTCGGGCAGCGGGGTGAGGTGCGCGGCCTCGTTGGGGCCGATCCACCGGCCCGCGACCTGCGCGCCCGCGGCGGCGAAGGTGTCGAGGGTGGCGTCGTCCTGCGCCTGTAATCGGACGCCGATGGTCGTCTGCCCGATCTGCCCGAATTCGGCGCCGGGGTAGTAGTGCCCGAGGATCTCCTCCGCACTCCAGCCCGCACGCGCGTTGTCGAAGGCGCCGACCTGACTCATCCCGCGTCCGTGACCGGCCCCGACGGTGGGCGTGATCTGCCCTGGCAGCACCTGCCACAGCCCGATCGCGCCGGTCAGCGCCAGCGCGGAGCCGCCGACGAGCACCGGCAGCGGCACGGTCCGCAGCATCGGCACGGCGCGGCGCCTGGTGCCGCGGCGGGTGCTGCGGTTGATCTTGAAGTCGGCTCTCATCTTGCGCTCCCACGGTTTCGAGGTTCGACCGGCGGCGCTCGCGTCGGCATGTCGTCGTGTCCGAGCGGGTTCCGAAGGCTACATTCGAGCAATCACATAATCCTCAAGTAGAGGTTGAGATGTGTGACGTATGTTAACTAGTGTGGTGTGTGAGGCGATAGGAAGCAAGCATCACTTGCCGGGAATGCTCCGGATGCCACCAAGGTCTACGAGCTCGACCCTGATTGGAGAAGGCACGTGCGATATCGAAAGCCGAAACGTTCCTACGTGCTCCCGGTGGTCACCACGCTCGCGGTCGCAGCGCCCATCGGCGCGTTCGCACTGAGCGATTCGACCGATTACCGCAGCACCAACGATTCCCAGCTCGCGGCCGTGCCGACCCAGCTGGCAGAGGTCGCGCTGAACTCGGCTCCCGACATCACGATCCCGCTGCGTGAGCTGACCGGCCTCGACCTGCCCGATCTGCACCTGTCCGATCTGCAGATGTTGCCGCTGCCGACCTCGATCCCGGTGCCGCCGGGTCTACCGGTGCCGCCGGGCGTGGCGCTACCCACCGAGATCCCGCTGCCGCCGATTCCGAACAAGTCCCAGCCGACGACGACGGCGACGCCGACTCCACAGAACGGCGCGCCCGCGCAGCAGAACGGCGCGCCGGGGCGCCCACCGGCCCCGAGCACGTCGGTCCAGACCGCCCCGCCGACCCAGCCACCCGCGCCCGCACCGGCCGCGCCGGGACCAGCCGCGCAAGCCCCGGCCCCCGCAGCACCGGCTCCGGCCGACGCCGCGCCCGCCCCGGCACCGGCTCCCGCCGCGCCCGCGCCGACCACCGCGACCCCGACGACCACCGCCCCCGCGGGCGGCCCGGTCGCCCAGAACCGTCCGGCCGGCACGAAATTCATCGCCGACCCGGCCAACCTGGAACCCGGCACCACCCCCGACACTCCCGCCCGTTCCCCCGGCGCGGTCGGCCCCCGCCCGCGGGGGGCGGGGGGGGGGGGGGGGGGGGGGGCGCGGGGGGGGGGCGGGGCGGGCCCCCCGCGGGGGCGCGGCGGCGGGGGGGGGGGCGCGCCGGGCGGCCGGCGGGGGGGGGCCCCCACGACTGGTTCATGGAC
>NZ_JARWOJ010000097.1 GCF_029868625.1 Nocardia neocaledoniensis
CCGGATTCCGGTGCGCGGCAACGACACCGAGGTCGACCGGCTCTCACGTTCGCTCAACAGCATGCTCACCCAGATCCAGCAGGCCTTCGCCGCCACCGAGGCCTCCGACGAAGCCGGCAACCGGTCGGCCGGCGGGAACGCCACGGCGGTGGGCCGCTTGGTCAACGCCATCGACTGGCTGGTCGCGGGCGAACCCCGCCGCGAAGACCCGCGCGCTTTGCCCCGGGCGCCCCGGTGGCTAACCCGGCGCTCGGCCTTTTTTTTTTTGTTTTCTCCCGGGTCGGCGGGGGGGGGGGGGGGCGGGGTGGCCCCCGCCCACCGCTTCACACGTCCTGGGGACTACTTGACCTCGTACATCCAGATCTGGATGTTGGCCAGTTCACCGGTGGGGCCCCACTTGTACTGGCGGGCGACGCCGGTGCCGTCGTAGTTGCGGACGTAGTCGAGCAGGTCGGCACGGGTGACCTTGCCCGAGTCGATGCCCTTGAGCAGGATGGTCGCCAGGTCGTAGCCCTCGACGGAGTAGACGCCGGGCGCCTGGCCGTTGAGCGCCTTGTACTCGGTCGCGAACTTCTCCGGCGCCGGGCTGCACGGGCAGGACAGCAGCGCGTCCTTGGACGAGCTACCGGCCTGACGCACGAACTCGGGGTCGTTGCTGCCGTCGGCGGAGACGAAGACCGAGGTCACGCCACCGGAACGCAGCTGCTGCACGAACGGCGCCGCCTCCGCGTAGTAGCCGGCGTAGAAGATGGCGTCGGGCTTGGCGGCGGACAGCTTCGACACCGCGGCCGAGAAGTCCTTGTCACCTTCCTTGACGCTCACCGCGCACGACGGGTCGGCGGCCGCACCGGCGGCGGTGTTGAACGCCTGCGCCAGACCGGCACCGTAATCGGTGTTGTCCTGCACGACGCAGATCTTCTTGTAGCCCTTCTCGCCGGTCAGGTAATTGGCGACGGCCGGGCCCTGCGAGTTGTCGTTGCCGAGGCCGCGGAAGAAGGTCTTCCAGCCGTTCTCGGTCAGCGTCGGGTTGGTGGCCGAGGCGGTCAGCGTCGGCAACCCGGCCTCGCTGAGGATCTGGCCGGTGGCCTTGGTCTCGCCGGAGAAGGTCGGGCCGACCAGCGCGACGATGCTCGGATCGCTGACGATCGAGGGGATCACGCCGCTGGCGATCTGCGGCTTGCCCTCGGTGTCGAACTGCTTGACCGAGACCTGGCAATCCGGGTTGGCCTTGTTGTGCTGGTCGAGGGCCAGCTTCACGCCGTTGATGATGTTGATGCCGAGCGCGGAGTTGCCACCGGTCAGCGGGCCCGCCATCGCGATGTTCTGCGGCGCGCACTTGGCCTTGCCGTCACCGGCGGGATCCGCGGCGGCGCCTGCGTCGGTCTGCGCGACAGCCTTGCCCTGGGTGTCGAGCTGGACCACCGGCTGGATCGAGAGATCGGTGTTGCCGCCACCGCCGCCGTCGGACGACTTGTCGCTACATCCGGCCAGCACCAACGACGCGGCAGCGCCGAGTACCAGAACTCCTCGCGTCGAACGACTGCGCCATGTCGAACTGAGCACGTCTCACCTCTATGTCCTGTGCTCCCCGGGGTCCCCGAGGGGGCCGACCCACGTTCAGCCCGGGTCAGAACATATCGCCGCTGTGTTAGATCTGCATCACATTCGCGTCATGTCGGCGCCCTGTTGTGCAGTCGTAGTTCAACTTATTGTTTCGCTTACGTAAAGTTTTCCGGATTTCGGCGCGGACGACGGCGATGCGGGTCGCGCATCACTGCGGAGTGAGATTCTCCAGCACGACCTCGGCGACCGCCTTCATCGTGGTGCGCCGATCCATCGCGGTGCGCTGAATCCATTTGAACGCCTGCGGTTCCGTGAGCCCCTGGGTCTGCATGAGCACGCCCTTGGCCCGCTCGACGAGTTTGCGGGTCTCCAGCCGGTCCGACAGATTCGCGACTTCGGTTTCCAGCGCGGTGATTTCGTGGAAACGGCTCGCGGCGAGTTCGATCGCGGGCACCAGGTCCGACTTGGTGAACGGCTTGACCAGGTACGCCATGGCCCCGGCGTCGCGGGCCCGCTCGACCAGGTCGCGCTGGGAGAAGGCGGTCAGGATCACCACGGGCGCAACACGTTTCGTCGCGATCTCGGCGGCGGCGTCGATCCCGTCGCGGCGCGGCATCTTCACGTCCATGATCACCAGATCAGGGCGCATCTCCTCGGCCAGCTCGACGGCCTGTTGCCCGTCGCCCGCTTCACCGACGACCTCGTAGCCCTCTTCCTTGAGCATCTCCACGAGGTCCATCCGGATGAGGGCCTCGTCCTCGGCGACGACGACGCGCTTGGCCGCGGCCTCACGCGTGGCACCGGCGCCCGCTGCATTCGTGCTCATAGGTTCGACCCCTCTGGATTCCGACTGATGTAGAGAGTACCTTTCGATTCCGCCGGTGAACGCGAGCAGACGATGTCGCGCACACCCCGCGACCGATACTCCCCCGCGGCGCGCGACCAGGTCGCGCACGGCCGCGTCACCGGAGCGCTGACGCAGCTCGCACGGATCCTGGCCGTCTGGCGCGACGGCGATGTAGGTCTGGCCGGCCAGGCGCTGGTCGCCGCTGAACGCCTTCAGGG
>NZ_JARWOJ010000098.1 GCF_029868625.1 Nocardia neocaledoniensis
GAGCGATCGGTCAGAAATCTGGTTCGAGCTGTGGGTGCGCAACCTCGCCAGGAGGCGGAAGGTCGAACAGGTCGCCGTCTGCGATGCCGTAGCTGTCCTCGATGCCGGTGGCGGCGATCGCGGCACCGATCCCCGCGCCACTGTCGGGTTCTAAAGGGGCTGTGTGCCGGGTGGTTTCGGCGGCGGTTTCGAGCATGTGCGGGGCTGGGGGCAGTTGGTGGGGTGCGCTGCGGGCGAGGTCGATGCCGACCATGCGCATCGCCGCGACCCGGACACGTCCTTCACGGACCCGGCCCACGTGGGTGAGTTCGCGCCATTGACGCCCCTGATCGGGTGCCGACTGCTGCGAGATCTGGTCCAGGCGTGCTCGCCAGTCGGTCGCCTCGAGCGACCACCAACCGTTGGTTTCGGCCTCGGTGACGTCCAGGGCGGTGGCGACCATCGCGACCCGCATCCACTGCAACCGCAAATGCTCGGCCAACTTGTCCGAGGCCTGCACAGTCACCGCAGCGCGGTCGCGGCGAACTGGGCCCACCGCAGCGAGGGTCGCCAGTGTGTCGACCTGGTGATGGAGCTGGGCGATCAGCAGCGACCGTGCCGCCGGACGTCGTGGCGGCAGCGAAACTGCCTCGGTTGCTCTGCGACCTTGCTGACCAGCCTTCTTCGCGTGAGCGATCCAGTCTGCGGGGACACCGATCGCCACCGCTTGCTCATGCACGACGCGACCCACGACCGACAGATCCCGAAACGTCTTGGTGCGGTTGTGGGGTTCCCGCGCCAACTGCCTCAAATCGACGCTGACGTTATGGATCAGCGCCGCCATCCGACGATGCAGCAGCACCGCACCCCGGCCATCGAGGTTGTAAGGTGCCGCGGCCAGCACAGGACGGGCCGGGTCGCGGGGTGTTGTGCGCTCAACCATGATCGGCCACCGAGGTGATGCGGTAGCTAGACATCCGCCACCCCTGCGGGGTTTCAGCAACCGTGACGGTCACCCGCATCCGCCGGTACATGGTGGTGGACCCGTCGTGGTGGAGCACATGTTGGGTCACCGTCGCCGCGACCGTCGGTCCCGACCCGCCGGTTTCCGGCTGCTCGGCGTCGACCAGGGCGGAGATGATGTCGTTGCTGTCGCGCCACCCCGCCCATTCCCGTAGCGGCGCCAACCCGATCGCGGGGCCGTTGCCCGCCGCCGCGGCCAGCTCGCCGGTCAGCCACGGCGCTGCACGAACCAACCCGGCACCAGGGTCGGGGTCAGCACGAGGCTGCCAGGAGAACATGGCCGCCAAACCCATCTGGGCGACGGTCACCGCGTCGGCGTCCTCGGGCTCGGGCCCCTCCACGTGGGCGGCACCGGGGGTGTGCGTATCGGACGTGGGCCCGGGGTCGTCGGCGCCGCCAGTCAGTACCGTGGTGAGTGCAATCACGACGGCCGCGATACCGACGGTCACAGCGGCGAGAGAAAGACGGCTCCTCATGCTGTCCTCAGCTCAGCGTCGTCGTCATCTGGGTGGCCGTCGCGAGAATGTTGGCCACGTACGGGCGGGTCTGAATCTCGTAATCGGGTGAGCCCGTGGGGAATCCGCCCGAGTGCAGCACGGCGTGTTCGCCGGCGTTGTAGCCGGCGAGGTAGAGCTCGGCTGGCCCGTTGGGGGCTACGACCTTGCCCTCACTGATCCAGGTGTCGACCTTGTCGGCGATGCCGCACATGTAGCGGGCTTGGCCGATGATCGCGTCGCCGTCGTCCCACACCGACGCCACACCGTTGCCGTCAGCGTCGATCACATACGGTTGCCCGTCGGTGGCGAGCGCGGTCGCGGTACCAGGCAGGAACTGGGCCAACCCCTGCGCACCCGCCGGGGAGGTGAGCCCTCGCCGGAACCCGGATTCCTGTTTGCCCTGCGCCGCCAGCAACGGCGAGGTGATCTGCGGACACACGGTCCCACCCAGCTGATACCAGGCCAGCAGTTCCTCGGGGACCGTGCCGTGGTCCAGGTCGGTGTCGCCGAGGGCGGGCCCACACACCGTCGTGGTCGCAGCACGCGCGGAGTCCGTGGTGACCGGGCCGATCGGTGTGCCGTCGGGATATCCCCCGCCCAAGGTGGTGACGTGGACGTGATCCATGTGGTTCGCGGTGGTCCCGCCGCGGTCTTCCATCAGGTTGGATTCGCCGGTGGCCGAGCGGTAGGTCTGGCGCCAGATCAGGTAGTCGATGCGCAACGCGGCAGCGTTGGTGATCACGAAGTCGGCGATCCGATCGCCGAGCGCTTTGCCCTGCCCCGACGTCGGATCGGGGATCATGATGTCGATCGCCCGCCCGCTCGGGTGATCGGGCAGCGGATCCTCACGCTGCCCACCGATCTCACGCACCTGCGGAAACTGCTGAACGATGGTGCGGGCCAACCGGATCGTGTCGACCTGCAATCCGCGCTCGGACCCGATTGACGCGGGCATCGGCGCCAACTCGGCCCCTGCTGCTGCACCGGCCTCGATCCCCGTGCCGCCACCCAGGGTAGGCGTCGTCGACGGTGCGACATCGGTCGATCCGACCGGGCTGGTCGGCGCCGACCCACCCTGCAGCCACGGCATCGGATCGACTGCGGTGCCGCCGCCGAATCGGCCTCCGCCGGTCCAGATTTCCAGGTGTAGGTGTGCACCGTCCGGGCCTTCGGGGACGGTCTGACCGTTGTAGCCGACTCCGGCGATCAGCTGCCCGATCCCCACGCTCTGGCCTTGTTCGACCTCGACGTCGTCGGCGAACATGTGCCCATAGACCGAGGACACGATCTCGCCGTCGATGTTGTGGTCGATGACCACCCAGATCCCGAACCCGCTCGCCGCACCCACCCGCACCACGACCCCGTCGGCGACCGCGTAGATCGGGGTCTTGGGTGCGGCGGCGAATTCTTGGCCTTGATGCGTTGTGCCCCACCGCATTCCGAAACCCGAGGTCAGGGTGTAGGTGCCCTCAGCCATCGGCATCGTCCTCGTTCCATCCGACGCCGAGGAACTCCCTTTCGACGACGTCGACGGCGCACAGTTCTGCTCCTGGGCGACACCGGCGAATATGAGCAGGACGATCAGCAACACGACCGCGCCCAGGGCTGCGGTCGTTGCGCGAGCGGCGCCGCTCATCGCGGGCTCACCGATCTGGTGGGGGTTTGGCCGAGGTTGTCGAAGCGGCGGTTGGTGTTGTGGATCTCGGAGTCGCGTTCGGTGGGGGTGAACACCATCCGGAAGGGGATGCCGGGTTGTTCGGCTTCCCCGGTCTTGAGCAGATAGCAGCCGGTGCCGGGCGGTGTTTCGCGTCGCGTGGTGTCGAGGTCGTCGTCGCTGGGTGGGCGTGGCGCTGCCCAGGAGGTGACCAGCAGTTTCTCGGTGTCGGTCATCCCCGCGACTGCGGCGATGCGGTGGGCTTCTTCGGGGCCGACCGGGCCGATGATCTTCGCCCGAGCTCGTTCGAAGAAGCCGAGCGCTTTGGCTTGTGCGGCGGGGGAATCGAAGGCGGCGAGGTCTTTGATGGTGTGCGAGCACATGATCAGCCCTGTGGCGAGGCCGCGGTTGAGGCGGGTCAGTGCGTCGACGCGGTCGACCATGAATTCCCCGACGCCGAGCACCCGCCAGATCTCGTCCATCACGACCTCGAACGTCCGGGCGGGGGCCAGTCCGGCGTCGGCGAGGGCGTGGGCGGCGGCGACGGCGCCGAATCCGTCGGACCAGCAGGTCATCAGGACCGCGGCCAGCAGTTTGGTGTCGCCTTCGGGGATGCGGGAGATGTCGATGCAGATCGCGGGACTCGACAGATCCAGGCGGGTCGTGGTGGGGCCGTTGAAGATCGCCCCGAACGGTCCTTCGACCAAGGCACGCATCGACCGGCGCAACGGTTTCGTCGCCGTCCGGTAGGCGAGTTCGTCGTCTTCCTCGGCGAACGCACGCAATCGCTCCCCGCCCGCCGAGATCACCGCCAACAGGTCTTCCAGCAGCGGCGGGTCCTCGTGGGTGAAACCACCAGCTGGGCTGTAGAGCTCGCGCAGACCAGCGGCGAGCAGCACCTCCTCGTAGTCCTCGACCCGGCCGCCGCGCACCAGCTCGATCAACCCGGCGACAATGTTGATCTGCCCGGCTTCGACCCGTGCCATCACCTGGCGGCGTTGATCGGCATCGGGGAGTGCGGCGATGACGGCGCCGAGGGCGCCGACGTCGAGGGGGTTGATGGTGCCGTGGCCGTAGCCGACGTCGACGACTTGTCCGTCGAGGCGCTCGACGAGGTCGCGGTATTCGCCTTTGGTGTCGCCCATGCACAGCACGGTCTCCCCCGCCGCGACGGCGCCGGTCATGATGCGTCGGATCAGCGAGGATTTACCGAACCCGTTGAGCGCCAACACGAACGCGATCGGCGCGGTGATGAATCCCCGCAGGAACCATGACATCGGGTCGAAATGCACCGGGGCACCGGTGATGTAGTGACTGCCGACCGGCACGCCCGCAGTTGGGGCGCTGGCCCCGACGCAGAACGGCCACAACCCGGCCACCTGCACAGTCGTGCCGCGCCACTCCGGGGTGCGCGGCACCACCGACGCCCGCCCACCCCCCGCACCGACGTAGCCGCGGTCGGTCAACACCGGCGCGAGAAGATCGCACCCCTCCCCCGCAGCCCCCTCGCGCCGCCGCGCCGCGGTCGCGCGGCG
>NZ_JARWOJ010000099.1 GCF_029868625.1 Nocardia neocaledoniensis
CCCCCCCCCCCCCCCCCCCCCCCCCGCTGCTGCGCGGGCGGGGGGGGGGGGGCGCGGGCGCCCCCCCCCCCCCCCCCCCCCCCCCGGGCGGGTCAGGTCAGCAGTTCGAGGGGACCGGGTCGTCGCGGAAGCGGGATTCGACGTAGTTCCAGGCGTCGACGAAACCGGCGACCGCGGCGGTCATGTGCTCGGAGATCTCGATCGTCGACAGCTGCACCGGGGAGCCGGCCGAGCACCAGCGGCCGATGGTCTCGGCGACCGGGCCGTACGGGGTCAGGGTGTCGTACTTGCCCTGCCAGATGTAGGTCGGCGCGGTGGGGGCGCCCTGGTAGTGGACGATGCTGTTCTCCCGCAGCACGCCGCGCGCGACCTGGCTCGACATCAGTTCCTTGGAGGCGGCCATCTGCTCGGCGTTGCGGAAGATGCCGTGGAACAGCAGGAAGCGACGGCACGCGTCCTTGGTGAATTCGCGGAACCACAGGCCGTTCTCGTTGAGCTGATCCGACACCGGCACCTGCTCCGGGTACTCGCGCTCGATGCCCATCGCGGCCGCGAACGCCAGGCCGAAGCCGGGGTGCGGGGCGAAGCCGAGGGCGTCGGCCATCAGTTCGAGGTCGGCCGGGATACCGCCGGAGACCACGGCGGCCAGCTTCAGTTCGGGCGCGTAGGTGGGCTGCAGCGCACCGGCCCACGCGGTGGCCATGCCGCCACCGGAGTACCCGGCCAGCGCGACCGGTGAATCGCCGACGCCCAGTTCGGCGACCTTCCGCACGGCGCGCACGCTGTCCAGAGTGACCATGCCGCTCATCTTCGCCGCGCCGTAGGCGACGGTCGGGCCCAGGTAGTCGGGCACCGAGACGGCCCAGCCGCGTCCGATCGGCAGCATCGCGCCCGGCGCGTCCTGCAGCTCACCGTTGAACAGCGACTTCGACGGATTGCACTGGGTGCCGATGGAGTTGATCAGCGCCTGGTAGGACACCAGCGGCGGGTTCTTCACCCCGATCGGCATCAGCACGGTGGTGACGCCCATGATCGGGTTGCCCGCCGAGTTGGTGGAGCGGAACGCGACCTGCCAGCCCTCGGTCCCGGGGTAGAGGACGGTGTCGATGCGACGGCTCCGGACGACGTCACCGGGCGACAGCGCACCGATGTCGCTCGGCGCGTGGAAGAACGGGTCCGGATCCGGGGTCGGATACAGCGGGTTCGCGCCCGCCGGCGCGGCGAGGAAGCCCACCGACAGCAGGCTCAACACCAGAACAACGAATTTCGACACAGCTATCCTTCATCAGAGTTGTGCTGCCCAACTGACAATGACCCGACCCGGGGTGAAGTATCCAACGAAACTGGGCCACGCGTACCACTCAGTACTCAAAGTGTCGAGTGCCACACTTTGTGAGAACTCACATCGGGGGCCGCTGTGCTGGGCCGATGCCGTGACCAGGGGAGGAACAGCCGCGATGACGATCCTCGCGCTGGACATCGGAGCGACGAAATTCGCTGCGGGAGTGGTCGATCCGGACTACTCCCTGCGCGGGGTGCGGCGCGTGCGTGCGGCCGCCGATGACCCGTGGGCCGCGTGCCGGGAGCTGCTGCGCGCTGTGGCGGCCGACAGCGCGGTGACCGCCGTCGGCATCGGCTCGGCCGGCCCGGTCGACGTGCCCGCGGGCAGCATCGCGCCGCTGAACCTGCCGCCGTGGCGCGATGGGTTCGCGATCGTCGAGCGGGTCCGCGACCTGTTCCCGGAGGCCGTGGTCGACCTGGCGATCGACGGCGCCTGCCTGGTACTGGCCGAGCATCGAATCGGCGGGCTGCGCGGGGTGGACAACGGGTTGGCGCTGACCGTGTCGTCGGGGGTCGGCGGCGGCATCATCGCCGACGGGCGGGTCGTGATGGGGCGTACCGGCAACGGCGGCCACATCGGCCACCTCGTGGTGCCCGGCGACGAGACCCCCTGCGGCTGCGGCGGATTCGGCTGCGTGGAGGCGGTCGCCAGCGGGATGTCGTCGGTGCGCTGGGCGCGGGCGCGGGGCTGGACCGGCGAGACCGGCATCGAACTGGCCGAGGCGGCACGACAGGGCGAGGCGGTGGCCGTCGCCGCGCTGGCCAGGGCGGGAACCGCACTCGGCCAGGCGGTCTCGTCGGCGGCCGCGCTGCTCGATGTGAACAAGGTCGTGATCGGCGGCGGCTTCGCGCATGCGGGCGAACCACTGTGGGCGCCGCTGCGCGCGGCCGTCGCCCGGCACGCGCGGCTGTCCTTCCTCGACGGTCTCACCGTGGAGCTGTCGACACTGACCGACGGCGCGACTCTGGTCGGTGCGGGCGTGCTCGCGCTCGAAGCCGCGGAGTCCCGATAACGGACGAACCGGACGCCTTGCCCGGCGGCCGCGCGAGGACAACGGTCGGGGTCGTCGCAGCACGGGTTCGGCGAGGTGGCGTCCCCGTGCGCGTGGCCCTGATGCCAGAATGACCCCATGACCTACACCCTCGTGCTGCTGCGCCACGGCGAGAGCGAATGGAATGCCCTCAATCTGTTCACCGGCTGGGTGGACGTCCACCTGACCGACAAGGGCATCGCCGAGGGCAAGCGGGCCGGCGAGCTGCTCGCCGAGCACGACGTACTGCCCGACATCGTCTACACCTCGCTGCTGCGTCGCGCGATCAGCACCGCCAACAACGCGCTCGACGCCGCCGACCGGCACTGGATCCCGGTCGTGCGCGACTGGCGCCTCAACGAGCGCCACTACGGTGACCTGCAGGGCAAGAACAAGGAGCAGGTCCGCGAGCAGTACGGCCAGGACCAGTTCATGCTGTGGCGGCGCAGCTACGACACCCCGCCGCCGCCGATCGCCGACGACAACGAGTACAGCCAGGAAGGCGACCCGCGCTACGCGGGCATCGAGGTCCCCAAGACCGAGTGCCTGAAGGACGTCGTCGCCCGGATGATCCCGTACTGGGAGAACACCATCGCCCCGGAGCTGAAGACCGGCAAGACCGTCCTGGTCGCCGCGCACGGCAACTCCCTGCGCGCGCTGGTGAAGCACCTCGACGGCATCTCCGATGAGGACATCTCCGGCCTGAACATCCCCACCGGCATCCCGCTGCGCTACGAGCTCGACGAGAACCTGCGCCCGGTCAAGGCCGCCGAGTACCTGGACCCGGAGGCCGCCGCCGCCGGTGCCGCCGCCGTGGCGAACCAGGGCGGCAAGTAGTCGTTCGCCGAGGTCGGCCCCGCATCGTCACAGACGGTGCGGGGCCGAACCGTCTCGCGGTCAGGCCGCCATGTGCGCGACGAGCATGATGACGCCGTAGTAGACCGGCGCGACACCAGCGCCCGCCGTGAACAGGCTGCGCCTCGGGTCGCGGCGCCTCCCGTGTGTGCGCAGCGCATAGATCGAAGCGCCGACCAGCCAGATGGTCATCGCCAGAATCGGACCGTAGACCACGGCCCACGTCGCCAGCGGCCAGAGCGCGAACACGCCGGCGATCAACAGCGCGCAACCGGCCAGCAGTCCGCCGGCCAACCAACCGAGGCCCTGGAGCCATTGCACCGGGGTGCAGCGCGAATGCTCGACAGTGGTCATGAATCCCACCCTTTCGACCGGGTCCGAACTCAGTGTATGCCGCGGACGAGCCCGCGAACCTGTGATGTCACACTCCGCGACGCCACGTCGTCACCTCGGCAGAAGCCGCGAGAAGCGCGGCCGCCGAAGGAGACTCGCCATGCACACCGCCTACGTCATCGTCACCGTCGTCGCCGCGCTCTGGGTCGGCTTCTCCGCCGTCTCCCTGCTGCGCCGCGCCCCCTTCGTCGTCGACCCGCTGGTGGACTACGGCGTCCCGGAGAGCTGGTGGACCCCCCTCGGCCTCGCCAAAGCGGCAGGCGCCCTCGGCCTCCTCCTCGGCCTGTGGATCCCCGCCATCGGGGTAGCCGCCGCGATCGGCCTCATCCTGTACTTCACCGGCGCGGTCGTCACCGTCCTGCGCGCCCGCTCCTACAAAACGGTCGCCTTCCCGATCCTCTATCTCGCCCCTGTCGCCGTCGCCCTCGGCCTCGGATTCGCGGCCTGACCGTGCCCCTCCGAACCAGACGATCGCCGTCACCGCGATCCGGAAGACCTGCTGCTGGTCGCTGAAATGCCCGGCTCGCTCCGTCTCCCGCAGGGGGCCGCGGCCTCTGGCAGGGTGGATCGCATGGGGTTCGAGGAGTTGGTGGATGAGGCCGCGGCGGTGTCGGTGGCGGGGTGGGATTTCTCGTGGCTCGACGGGCGGGCGAGTGAGGCGCGGCCGTCGTGGGGGTATCAGCGGTTGCTCGGGGAGCGGTTGGCGGGTGTCAACGCTGCGCTGGATCTGCAGACCGGTGGGGGTGAGGTGCTCGGTGGAGTGCCGGTGTTTCCGCCGACCATGGTCGCCACCGAATCGTGGGCGCCGAATGTCGCGGCCGCGACGGCGCTGCTGCATCCGCGCGGTGCGGTCGTGGTCGCGACACCCGACGAACCGCCATTGCCGTTCGCCGACAACGCCTTCGACCTGGTCACCGCCCGGCATCCGGCCACCATCTGGTGGGACGAGATCGCCCGCGTGCTGCGGCCCGGCGGTACCTATTTCGCCCAGCACGTCGGCCCGGCGAGCGTGTTCGAGCTGGTCGAGTATTTCCTCGGGCCGCAGCCGGCGGCCCGGCGAGCCCGGCATCCCGACGACGAGGCCGCCGCCGCGCGGGCCGCGGGTCTGGAGATCGTCGACCTGCGGACCGAGCGGCTGCGGATGGAATTCGGCGACATCGGCGCTGTCGTCTACTTCCTGCGCAAGGTGATCTGGATGGTCCCCGGGTTCACCGTCGACGCCTACCGGGACCCGCTCCGCGACCTGCACCGGCGCATCGAGGCCGACGGCCCCTTCGTTGCCTACTCCTCGCGCACGCTCATCGACGCCGTCAAACCCTGACGGCGCAACCGGTGCGCGGATTCCGTTCCCGTGCACCGATTTTCGGGCGAGGTGCGCCAACCCGGACTCGGCATAACCGCGCTGACCAGTCCGAGCACGCAGATCGCGGCGGCGATCACGAACGGGAGCGCCGCCGTGCCGCCGCTGTGTCGGTGGGTCAACGCGACGCAGGCGACCGCCGCGGCGAGGGTGGCGCCGACCTGACGCGTGGCGTTGAGAACGCCGCCGACCGACCCCGCGGCCTCGACCCCGGCGTGGTCCACCGCGTAGCCGACCAACGCGGGCAGCGTCCAGGAGACCCCGAGGCCACAGGCCAGCAGGCCGAGACCGAGGACGATCGGCTGTTCCGCTCTCACGGTCGCGACGGCGACCATGAGCAGGCCGACCGGAAAGACGACGAAGCCCATCCGGATCGGCAACAGCGGACCACGGGCGGCGACGAGCCGACCGGTGGCCAGGGGATTCAGCGCGACCAGCAGTGTCATCGGCAACAGCATGAGGCCCGCACGCTCGGCGGTGGTGTCGAGTAGCAGCGGAACGGCGAAGATGACGGTCGTCAGGCCGTAGTTGACTGCTGCGCCCCACCCGAAGGCTTTCCGAACAGCACGCTGACGGCGCACGGAGGCCGGGACGATCGGCGCGGGCGACGTGCGGTCCGCTATGACCATGCCGCACCCACACGCCAGTGCGATGAGCCCGCACAGCGCGGCCGAAGGCCAGTTCCGCTGACCGCCCGCGGTGATCGCGAAAGTGGTCGTGGCCAGCGTCGCCGCCAGGCCGAGGTGCGGCAGCCAGGAGATCCGGCGGGCGTGCCGGCCGCTCACGATCGGAGTCCGGCACAGCAGGAGTACGAGGACTGCCATCGGGACATTGATGACGAACACCGCGCGCCAGTCGGAGCGGACGATGAGAATCCCGCCGAGTACCGGACCGGCGGCCATCGCCGCGCCGCTGATCGCCGCCCAGGCGCTGATGGCGCGCCCGCGCGCCCTCGGCTCGGCGTACAGGCCGGCGATCAGGCCCAGCGAACTGGGCACGATCGCCGCGGCGAAGAGGCCGAGCAGCGCCCGGAACACGAGCAAAGCCCCCAGGCCGGGCGATGCGGCGCACCCCAGGGACGCGGTCGCGAAGCCGATCACGCCGACGAGGAACACCGGGTAGGCGCCGAGCCGGTCGGCGAGGCTGCCGCCGAGCACCAGTGTCGCCGCCAGCGTCGTCGTGTAGATCGTGGTCGTCCAGCCCACGCCGACGACGCCGATGTGGAGTGCGGCCATCAGGCTCGGCTCGGCCACGGCGAGGGCCGTGATGTCGAGCAGCACCATGAAGTAGGCCAGTGAGATGCCGATCAGTTGTGCGGTCGGTCGCCGACCGGCCGGGACGGATTGTTCCGCGGACATGAATCTCCTTGGTGCGGACGAACGGGACGTCCACAGATTCCGTCGCGGGCCGCAGGGACTCGACCGGGCCCGTCGCACGGGTATTCGGGATTTCCGAACACCCGCATAGGGTGAGCGCGTGGACACCGATCAACTGCGGACCGCGATCGCGCTGTTGCGGCATCGGACCGTCAACAACACCGCGGCGGCCCAGGGCCTCGCACCGTCCTCGATCTCCGATCGGATACGTCGGCTGGAGACCGAGCTCGGCGCACCGCTGTTCACCCGCAGTCACGCCGGCATGCGCCCCACGGCCGCGGGCCGCGCCTATCTCATCGCCGCGGCCGCCGCGCTGGCGGCGCTCGATGACGCGGCCGAACAGCTCAGCGCGACATCGGATCTCACCGTCGGCGCGCAGGCATCGATCGTGGCCGAACTGCTTCCGCCCGTCCTGGACGACCTCCATCGCGCGCACCCCGACCTCCGCGTCCAGTTGCGCCCGGAGACCGATCGCGATCGTCTTCTCGCCTCGCTCGAACACGGCGAGACCGACGCTGTCGTCCTTCTCGACGCCGGAGAACACGTCGGCGATCTCGGGTTCGCGAGTCCCGCATCGGAGCTCGCGTACCTCGACCTGCGTGCGGTCGCCATGGTGGTCGTCGCCCCACCACGGCATCCGCTGCTCGGGCGTCGGGTGACCATGGCGCAGATCCAGCGCACGGGCGGTCTGATCGGCCGGGAACCGCGGTGTTCCTTCTGGATGGCCACCCGGCGATGGCTCGGACCCGATGTCGATCTCACCGCCGTCGGTGGTCTGGCGCAGGTGCGCGAATGGGTCGCCGCGGGTCGCGGCCTCGCGCTGCTGCCCGAGTTCGCGGTGCGGGGCGACCTCGAATCGGGCAGGCTGGCGGCCGTCGATGTCGAGGCGCCGCCCCTGCGCTTGCGGTTGCTCTGGCGCGAAGAACAGGACACTTCCGGCCGGCTTCGCCCGTTGCTCTATGCCCTCACCCAGGCCTGATCGGCGCCGTTCAGTCGGCGACGGCGAAAGCGGCCGACAGCGGCGGCAGCATCGCGCGGGCATCGGCCCCGGCGAACCACAGGCCGACGGCGAATACCGAGGTGGCCTCCAGGTACTTCGCGCGATGCAGTCCGCCCGCCGGGAACGGTTGTAGCGCAAGGTCTTCGGCGAGGGTGGCGACCGTGCGCACCGCGGCGGGATCGTCACCGCAGATCGGCACTGCCAGCCGGGCGCCGTCGAAGACGCGGTCGGTCCCGGCCCAGACCTCGGCGGCGAGCAGGTTGAAGGCCTTGACCACGTGGGCTTTCGGCACGCCCGCAGCGATGCGCTCGGCCACCGCGTCCTCGCTCAGCACGAAGGCGGTCGTGCCGTCGGGTGCTGATTCGTCGGGCAGGAACGCGTTGGTGCAGTCGATGACGACCTTGTCGGCCAACGCGTCCCCGTGCTCGCCGAGCAATTCGGCGAGCGCGCCCACCGGTACGGCCAGCAACACGATGTCGGCCCACTCCATCGCCGCACCGATACTCTCCGCACCCACCGCGCTCGGCGCTCCTGCCGTCGCGGATGTGGCGTCCGCCCACACTTCGCTCGCACCCGAGCGGCCGATCGTCGAGTGCGTTTCGCTCGCGCGGGATGAGCGGCCGGTGCCCGAGCGTGGTTCGCTCGCATCCGTCGAAAGGTCGGCTTCGGGCGGCAGCGCCGATTCGGCTCCGTCCGCGGTGTCACCCATACGTGAGGCGTTGATCCGGGTGGCGAGTGCCTGGGCGGCCTCCCGTGATCGCGCACCGATACACACATCATGTCCCGCCGCAGCCCATCCGCCGCCCAGTGCGCCCGCCATCGCGCCCGCGCCGATGATTCCGATTCGCATATCCACTCCTGAGTTCCGTGTGCCGACGAGCTCGGCATCACAGACGCTAGGAATCCCGATAGGCACTCGCGGGTGCCTCACGCCGGTGTCAGGCTGGTCGCATGACCGCCGCACCGGCCGAACGTTCCGAATATCCGCCCTACGGCGACTACGAGGCCGACTGCCCGGCCAGGATGGGCGTCGACCTGTTCGGAAACTCCTGGCTACCCGTGCTCGTGTACATGCTGCGGGATGGTCCGCTTCGTCACAGTGACCTTCTGACATCCATCGGCGGCATCAGCCAGAAGATGCTCACGCAGACGCTGCGCCGGATGGAACGGATGACGCTCGTACGCAGGCGCCGCTACGCCGAAGCGCCACCGCGCGTGGAATACGAACTCACCGAAGCGGGCCGCGATCTGCTCCAGCCGATTTATGCGCTCGGCGCATGGGTCGACCGGCACGGGGCCGCCGTGACCACCGCGATGTACGGCGACCCGCCGGATTGACACGCCCGGGACGGCCCCAGGTGCCTACCGGGTGAACGGCGCGAGAACACCACGCCAAGTGCCTGTGACCTGCGCGAAACTTCGCCGACCCGCCACCGCGATGTCCCCGGGCACTCGTACGATCAAAGGCGTGAGTGTTCCGCAGGCCGTGCTGTTGGCAGTCCTCGCGGCTGTCGTCGGTCTGGCAGTCGGAGGCCTGCTGATCCCGTTCGTCAACGCCAGACAGGCCGCCCGAACCCAGGAAGACACCGGGCTGACGATGTCCCAGGTGCTCGACCTGATCGTGCTCGCGTCCGAGAGCGGCATCGCCGTCGTCGACGAATACCGCGACGTGGTGCTGGTGAACCCACGCGCCGAGGAACTCGGCCTCGTCCGCAACCGGTTGCTCGACGAGCGCGCCTGGGCGGCGGTGGAGAAGGTGCTGGCGACCGGCGAATCCGCGGAATACGACCTCACCGCCAAGAACCCCCTGCCCGGCCGCGGCCGGATCGCCGTGCGCGGTGTCGCCCGCAAACTCTCCCGCGAGGAGACCAGTTTCGTCGTGCTGTTCGCCGACGACGACTCCGAGCAGGCGCGCATGGAGGCGACCAGGCGCGATTTCGTCGCCAATGTCAGCCACGAACTCAAGACCCCCGTCGGCGCGATGAGCCTGCTGGCCGAGGCCATGCTGGAATCCGCCGACGATCCCGAGGCCGTCCGGCACTTCGGCTCCCGCGTGCTGGCCGAATCCCGGCGCCTCGGCAAGATGGTGACCGAGCTGATCGCGCTCTCGCGCCTGCAGGGCGCCGAGAAGCTGCCGGATCTGGCCGTCGTCGACGTCGACACCGTGGTGCAGCAGGCCGTCGACCGGTCGCGCACCGCCGCCGAGGCCGCCGGGATCACCGTGAGCACCGACCGGCCCAGCGGGCTGGAAGTGCTCGGCGACGAGACCCTGCTGGTCACCGCGCTGTCGAACCTGGTCGAGAACGCCATCGCGTACTCGCCGCAGGGTTCGCACGTGTCGGTGAGCCGGTCACTGCGCGGCGATCACGTCGCGATGGCCGTCACCGACCGCGGCATCGGCATCGCCAAGGAAGACCAGGTGCGGGTGTTCGAGCGGTTCTTCCGCTCCGACAAGGCCCGCTCCCGCTCGACCGGCGGCACCGGGCTCGGCCTGGCCATCGTGAAACACGTGGCCGCCAATCACAACGGTGAGATCACCCTGTGGAGCAAACTGGGCACCGGCTCGACGTTCACGCTCCGCATCCCCGCCCATCTGGAAACCGATGGGGACGAGGACTCGGAGCCGACGGAGCTCACGACGAGGGAAACCATCGTCCAGCGTCCCCCTGCTGGACGAGCGAACGGTGTGGAGGCACGCAGATGACGAGTGTGTTGATCGTCGAAGATGAGGAGTCGCTGGCCGATCCGCTCGCGTTCCTGCTGCGCAAGGAGGGCTTCGACGTCACCGTCGTCGGTGACGGCCCGTCCGCGCTGGCCGAGTTCGATCGCTCCGGCGCCGACATCGTGTTGCTCGACCTGATGCTGCCCGGCATGAGCGGCACCGATGTCTGCAAGCAGCTGCGCACCCGCAGCGGCGTGCCGGTGATCATGGTCACCGCGCGCGACAGCGAGATCGACAAGGTCGTCGGCCTGGAACTGGGCGCCGACGACTACGTCACCAAGCCGTACTCGGCGCGCGAGCTGATCGCCCGCATCCGCGCCGTGCTGCGCCGTGGCGCGGGCGACGAGCTGGACTCCGGCAGCGAGAACGGCGTGCTGGAAGCCGGTCCGGTGCGGATGGACGTGGACCGGCACACGGTGCACGTCAACGGAGGGCAGGTCACCCTGCCGCTCAAGGAGTTCGACCTGCTCGAGTACCTGCTGCGCAACTCCGGCCGTGTGCTCACCCGTGGTCAGCTGATCGACCGCGTCTGGGGCGCCGACTACGTCGGCGATACGAAGACCCTGGACGTGCACGTCAAGCGGCTGCGCTCCAAGATCGAGGCCGACCCGGCCAAGCCCGAACACCTGGTCACGGTGCGCGGCCTCGGCTACAAGCTCGAGGCGTAGCGAACGAACAGGAACCCGGCACCGCCGCGAAGGTGGTGCCGGGTTCGCTCGTTCGGGGGGACTCTCAGATCGCGCTCCACGCGGTGCCGAGCGGGGTCTCGATCTTCTTCAGCGAGACCCAGCCGAAGGCGTCTTCCTGCATGCAGTCGTAGATCGGCACGTCGGTGCCGGTGCCGCGGCAGGCGATGGTCGAGGAGGTGCCCATCGTGCTGACGATGATGTACTTGCCGTTCTTGGCCGCATCGATCGCCGCGGGGTCGGTGTAGTTCACGAATTCGGCCGTGAAGTCCGCGAACCTGGTCGGGTCACCGTTCGGTTCGGCGCTGGCCAGGCCGGTCATGGAGAGGGTGGCGCCGATCACGAGGGTCGCCAGGGAGATCGCTTTCTTGGACATGGTCAGCGATCCAACCTGATCCGGATGACATTTGCACGACCTACGTATGAACGACGAGGTCGCGAGGATTTCACGCCGACTGATCCGAAATGCGATCCTCGGCGCCGATGCGTTCCGCTTCCACCGTCGCCGGATGCACCGCGATCAGGCCGAGACCCTCGCGGCGCCTGCACAGCCGGGCCAGCTCCTCGTAGGCGGGCGCGCCGAGCAGTTCGCGCAGTTCGGGGCCGTAGGACTGCCAGACCGGCCTGGCGCCGACGTGCGCGTCGGGGGAGCCGGTGCAGTACCAATCCAGATCGAGCCCGCCCGGTCCCCAGCCGCGGCGGTCGTACTCGGTCACCACGGTGCGCAGGATCTGTTCACCGTCGGGCCGCTCCACCCAGTCCTGGGTGCGGCGGATCGGCAGCTGCCAGCACACGTCCGGTTTCACCTCGAGCGGTTCGATGCCCTTGCGCACGGCCATGATGTGCAGCGCGCAGCCGGGTCCGGCGGCGAAACCGGGGCGGTTCAGGAAGATGCAGGCGCCGTCGAAGCGGCGGGTGCGCAGCGCGGGTTCGTCCTCGAGCTCGTCGAGTTCGAGGTAACCCTTCTTGACCACCTTGCCCTTCTCGGTGGCCTCGCCCATCAGCTGCCAGTCCTCGGGTGTGAGCATCTTCACAGCGCCTGCCAGGCGCTTGCGGTCGTCCTTGTCGGCCAGGAAGGCGCCGTGCGAGCAGCAGCCGTCGTCGGGGCGCTCGGCGATGATCCCCTGACAGGCGGGCGTGCCGAACACGCAGGACCACCGCGAGAGCAGCCAGGTCATGTCGGCGACGATCTGGTGCTCGTCGTTTGCTGGGTCGGTGAACTCGATCCATTCGCGCGGGAAGTCGAGCTCGACCTCGGGGCTCGGATCGATCTTTCGCCCAGGTCGGAGCCCGGTCTCCGGGGCGCCGTGCGCGGCTTCGGTCACAAATATTGACGCTAACAGTTCAGTCGCCTGGCCTGTAGTACCGGATCACCAAGTAACGTATTCGTGTGCGGCTTGGTGTTCTCGATGTCGGAAGCAATACCGTTCACCTGCTCGTGGTGGACGCGCATCGTGGTGGTCACCCGATGCCGATGAGTTCGACGAAGTCGGCGTTACGGCTCTCCGAGAACATGGATGAGCAGGGCCGGATCACCGAGGAGGGCGAGGCGCGGCTGATCGCGACCATCGCCGAATTCGCCGATCTGGCACGTAATTCCCGCTGCGTCGAATTGATGCCGTTCGCGACCTCGGCGCTGCGCGAGGCGACCAACTCCGACGAGGTGCTGGCGCGGGTGCGCACGATCACCGGCGTCGATCTGCAGGTGCTCTCCGGTGACGACGAGGCCAGGCTGACATTCCTCGCGGTGCGCCGCTGGTTCGGCTGGAGCGCGGGGCGGATCATCAACCTCGACATCGGCGGCGGATCGCTGGAACTGTCCAACGGTGGCGACGAGGAACCCGATGTCGCGCTGTCGCTGCAGCTCGGCGCGGGCAGGCTGACCAGGGAGTGGCTGCGCGACGATCCGCCGGGCAAGCGCAAGATCGCGGTGCTGCGGGACTGGCTCGACGCCGAACTGGTCGCGCCCACCAAGACCATCATCGAAGCGGGCAAACCCGACCTGGCCGTCGGCACCTCGAAGACCTTCCGCTCGCTGGCCAGGCTCACCGGGGCGGCACCCTCGGCCGCGGGCTTACGGGTGCGCCGTACACTGACCAGCTCCGGTCTGCGCCAGCTGATCGCGTTCATCTCCCGGATGACCGCGGCCGACCGCGCTGAGCTGGAAGGCGTGAGTTCGGACCGGTCCCAGCAGTTGGTGGCCGGCGCACTGGTCGCGGAGGCGAGTATGCGGGCGTTGTCGCTCGACAGCATCGAGATCTGCCCATGGGCGCTGCGCGAAGGCCTGATCCTGCGCAAGCTGGACGCCGAACCCAACGGGAGCTCGACCGCCGTGCCACCGGTCGAGCCGGTGGTGAGAGCGGAGTCGGCATGAGCGGTCAGCGCCCGGAGGCGGCAGCTCGCGTAACCACGGAGGGCGCCCGAGCATGCCGAGTGGAGACAGCATGAGCAGTGAGGATTCCAAGCAGCTATCGGTCGCCGAACTGCTCGCGCGCAACGCAGCGCAGGGCGCCGCGCCGCCCTCGGGTGGCGGCGGCCGCCGTAGACGCAGCGGGCGAGGTCTCTCGGTCACGGATCTGACCGGGGAGAACGCCGCCGTCCGGCCCGCGAGCTCGCACGCGGCCCCCGCGCCGGAACCACCGGCGCCGCGCCCCACCAACGCGCCGGAACCGGCGCCGACCAGCTACGCACCACCCGCGAGTTATGAGCAGGCGCCCTATCCGCCGCCCGGCCCCGCCGAGCCCGCGTACTCGCCGATGTCAGGGCCCATCACCCGCTTCGATCCGCACTCGGGATTCTCCGCCCCCGATCCGAATGATCCGCTCGGCGTGGCGGGTTCGCGTCCGTCGTCCGATCCGTTAGGCCCCGTGCGGGCCCCGGCCCCCGGCCCCGCCCCCCCCCCCCACCGCCCCCCCCCCGGCCGGCGCGGGGTCGGTGCGGGTGAGCACCAACCTCTACAACACTCTCGACGAGATCGATCGGTTCGTCGCCTGCGTGGCCCGCCTCGCCGGGTCCTGAACACTCCCCTGTCCGCCGACCCGAGGAGCACCGATGGGCATCGATCCC
>NZ_JARWOJ010000100.1 GCF_029868625.1 Nocardia neocaledoniensis
CGGGGGGGGGTGGTGTTCTATTCGTTACTTTCGTATGGGTCCCAAATTTCTTCCTCCCGCGGGGGGGGGGGGCCTACTTGGGGGGGTTTTTGTGCGTGTGGGGGGCTGGGGGGGGGGGGGCCGCGTGCTTGGGGGGGGCCCCCGCCACCGTGTTCGTCCGGTATCCCTCACCGCCGTCGCGCCTGACGCGTGTTCTGACGAATACCCCGTTGACCACTCGCCCGGTGGACGGCGAGGAATGGCTCGCCCGCCCGCCGTGGCAGCTCGGCGCAGGTTTCATGGCGGCGACAGCGGGGTCGGCTCTGCTCTCCTTGGTCATCGCCGCCTCGCCGTACGTGGTCGACGGCTTCGACCGCAGAGTCGCGGCCTGGTTCGACGGGTTGTCCGCGTCCTGGTGGTCCCAGTTCACGGACGCGGCCTTCGACACGAGAACCGTGCTCGCACTGGTGGTCCTGGTGGGACTGGCGTCCCTCCGGTGCCGGGCGTTGGCCGTCGGCTACGCAGTGGCGGCGGCGTTCGGTCTGCTGGCCAGTGTCGGGCTGCGTGCCGCGATCGAGCGCGCGCGACCGGCCGACGGGCCGATGGCGGGCGCGTGGGATTCCTACCCCAGCGGGCACCTCATCCAGGCCGTTCTGATCGCGGGTCTGGTGCCGCTCGCTGTCGCGTCGTTGCTGCATCGACGCCGTGTGATCGGGGTCCTCACCGCGCTGATGGGGCTGGCGGCGGCAGCCACCGCGATCGATCGGGTCGCCGAGGGTGTGCATTGGCCCACCGATGTGCTGGGTGGCGCGGGAATCGGCCTGGCGCTGGTTCTCGGAGCACGATGGGTCATCGAACAGCCTCGCGCGCACGTCGCCTGCCGGAGCTGCCTGTGGTCGCCGCATCCGCGACCGGGTCATTCCCCACGGGGAGTGATCCCGTTGACGGTCTCCGGTGCTCGCCTGGTCCGGGTGTTCGCCCACCTGTCGGCAGCCGCTGTCGCGTTGACATTGGCCGCGTTGACCGTGACCGTCGGCGTCCCGTCGAGTGGAGAGGGGTTCGTCTTCGGGTCGCGCGTCGAAACGCCGGTGCAGCTGGCACTCGCCGGCGTGGTGTCGCTCGGTGCGTTGATCTCGTGGCGCTGGGAGGCCGTAGGTGCGGTGTTGATCGCGTTCGCGGCCAGCTGCCTCGGCATCTTCGCCGCCATCGAGTACGAGCCGGGCTACGCGATGCTGCTCACCGGCGGCGCGATGGTACCCGCGGTGTTGCTGTGGCTGAGCTGGCAGCACCGGCGCACCGCGCTCGAATTGGTGATTCTCGCGGTCGTGACGCTGCTGTTGCTGGCGGGTACCTGGTTCGGCGCGAACCGGGTCTACGCCATCTACTTCGGACCCACACATCCGGCGAGCTCCGCACCCGAGCTCGACGTGGATCGCGTCGAATGGTCCTGGTCGGGTGGCTTGCGCGCCGATGGTGTGACGGTCACCGCCCGGCTGGCCGAGGGCCACCGCCGTGCGAGTGTGCGCCTCACCGCGGCCGACGGTGCGGTGGTGCGGTCCCCGGCTGTCGTGGCGGGGGAACATCGGGTCGCGCGCATGGAGGTCGCCGGGCTCCGCCCCGACACCGACTACACCTACTCGGTGATCGTCGACGACGTGCCGGACGGCGCGCGCGGGGTCGGCCACCTCCGCACGCCGGCGGTGGGGCCGATGTCGTTCCGGATCACCGCCGGGTCCTGCGCGAGGGTCGGGTCGAACGGCGCGGTCTTCGACGCGTTGGCCCGGGAGCGCGGATTGTTCCATCTGGCGCTCGGCGATCTGCACTACGGGAATATCGAAAGTACCGTCCCGGGACCGTTTTTCTCGGCGTACGACCGGGTGCTGACCAGTCCGGGACAGTCCGCGTTCTATCGCGGCGGCCCGGTCGCCTACGTGTGGGACGACCACGATTACGGGCCGAACGACGCCGGCGCGGACTCGCCGGGCCGGACGGCATCGCGCGTCGCGTTCGATACGATTGTTCCCCACTATCCCTTCGTCGCGGCGGAAGGGACAGTCAATCAAGCCTTCACGATCGGCCGGGTCCGGTTCATCATGACCGACGACCGGTCGGGCGCGACGCCGGATTCGGTGCTCGGCGCCGCGCAGCGGGACTGGCTCGTCGACGAGCTGGTGCGATCGAGTCGCACGCACGCCCTTGTCGTCTGGGGCAATTCCCTGCCGTGGATCGGTGCCGCGGATCCCGGGGGTGACGGCTGGCCGGGGCACCCCGAAGAACGGCGGCACATCGCCGACGCGATCGCCACCGCGGGGATCAGGAACCTGGTGATGGTCGGCGGTGACGCGCACATGGTGGCCGTCGACGACGGCACCAATTCCGACTACTCCGCACAGGGCGGTGGCGGGTTTCCCGTCCTGCAGGCGGCGGCACTGGACCGGCCGGGAAGCGTGAAGGGCGGTCCGTACAGCCACGGCGTGTTCCCGGGCGGTGGACAGTACGGAGTCGTCGACATCGCCGACGACGGCGCCCAGGTGACGGTGACCCTGACGGGCAAGCGCTGGGACGGAACAACGCTCACACGCGCGACCTTCGCTGTGCCGCCGCGCGATTGAGACGAGAACGGCACCGGCCACCGCTGACCGGCGGCCGTAGGTCAGGCCGGTCGACCCTGGCGGGCAATGACCTTCGCCCCTGCTTCGCCGACGTGCCTCCGGCGATGCTCGAAGGTGAACGGTGATTCCGCCGAAAGAGGTGATCGCGATGACGTCGTCGACGTTCCGAATCGATGCCGTGTCCACGGCAGTGCTGCGCTGGTGGCGGTGCCGGCCGTGGAGCGGTAACCCGCTGATGCGATGGCCGGATCGGCTGTGCGCCGCGGTACGGCTGGTCGCCGCCGTGGTGATGGTCGCGTCGATCCCGATAGCACTGACCCTCGGCACGATCGCCTACACCGGGAACGCGGACCGGATCCGGGTCGAGAACGCGGAAGCTGTCTCGGTCGTCGCGGTGATCTCGGAGAAGCCGGAGTTCGTCCAGGGCCTCGGCTGGCGAGCGAAGGCGAGGTGGGAGTCGAGCACCGGCGACGTCGAGAAGGTGGTGCCGGTGACACGGACCGCCGCGCAGGGCGATCCGGTGACGGTGTGGCTCGATGGCACGGGCAACGTGGCCGAGACGCCGCCCAGATCGTCGGCCGCGGCGGTGATGACGGGCATCGGGGTGGCCGTGGCGGTGCTGGTCGGCGCGGGGGTGTCGACGTGGTGCCTCGTGGCTCTCAGCGATCTGTTCGTGAACCGGCGGCGGAAAGCCGAATGGGAGCGTGAGTGGTCGGCGATGCGCCGACCCGGCTGAGACCCCGCTGAGAGCGAGGGTGCGGCCGGTTCCCCGGGGGAACCGGCCGCACCCTCGAGGGGCGTCGGGTCAGGATCTCGCTGCGGGCCTGGCGATGATCAGCGGGCATTCCGCGCCGTGCAGAACGGCTTGCGCGACCGATCCGAGCGTCATGCCGGCGAACCCGCCACGGCCATGGCTGCCGACCACGATCAGCTGGGCATCGGCGCCCGCCTCGAGGATCGCCCTGGTCGGGCGGTCCTCGGTGACGAACCGTTCGATCGAGACCTCCGGGTACTTCTCGGCATACCCGGCGAGACTTTCCGACAGGACCGCTTCGGCCTCGGTCTGCATGACCGACCGGGGCTCGTAGCGATAGAACTCCGACCACGCGAGTACCGCGATCAGACGGGCATCCCGGTGGGCTGCTTCGTCGAAGGCGATCCCGATCGCGTCGACGCTGCACGGTGATCCGTCCACACCGACGACGACCGGGCCGTCGGCCGGTGGCGTCGTCTCCGGGATGACGGCCACCGGGCAGTGCGCGTGGCGGGCGATCGAAGTGCTGACCGAGCCGAGCAGCGTGCGGCGGAACGCGCCGAGACCGCGGCTACCGACGACGATCATGCGCGCCGACTCACTGCGTTGGCGCAGCACGGCGACTGCCGAGGCCAGGACGGCCTCGGTCGAGATCGCGATGTCGGCGATGGGCGCGGCCACCGCTGCGGCTTCGGCCGCGGCCGTCGCGACGACGGACTCGCCGTGCTTGCGCAGCGCGTCGAGATCGTAGAGGGGACCCGCCATGCCCGGCCCGTAGTCGACGGGGACGTCGGCCGCGTACACCAGGCGCAGCGGCACGCGATGGTGGGCGGCGTATTCGGTCGCCCACGTCAGTGCCCGGCGAGACTGTTCGGAGCCGTCTACGCCGACGACGACCGGGCTCTTGGGATTTCCGGGAAGAGTCATTTTCGTGCCTTTCTGTCTCCGTCACTGTGCGCGCCCGACAGGGCGGTACGGCAGGGTCCCAGGACCTATGTCGGCGGGCACTTGGTCGTGTCGCCGTCGCCCGACCCGAGCGATGTCGGCCGCCGGACAGCCGGGGATGACGGCTGCCGGCGGTGCCGCAGTACCTTGTGCGCGGTGTCGGCCGCCAGGAGAGCGGGGATCGCGCCGGCGGCGAGCACCCAGCCGAGTGGGCTCGGTGGTGCCCCGCCGAGCAAGGTGGGAAGTGGCGGCACCCACAGGAATACGACGAGCAGGCTGATCTCGATCGCGACGGTGGCCAGCAGCAGCGGATTTCCGCGCCAACCGACCGCGCCCACCCAGCGTGTCTCGCTCCGGCAGGCGAACGCGTTCGACAGCTGGCCCAGAACGATCGAGACGAACAGGGCCCCTGACGCCGAGGCGAGTGTGCCGGCGGACACCTCGTCGCCGAACCGCCAGCCCGCCACGAGGAGGACCGTCAGGAACGTGCCCACTCCGACGGCGGCCTCGGTGGGCCCGAGGACGCCGAACACCCGGCGTAACAGGGTGCGATCGATCAGCGTCCCGACCTTCGGCGGCCCGGACATGGTGCGGGGATTCGGGGGCTCCGCGCCCAGCGCGAGAGCCGGCAGCATGTCGGTGCCGATATCGAGCGCGAGGACCTGCAAGACGGTGATACCGAGCGGAATCGTTCCACCGCTTGCCGCCCACAACGCGAACGGGGCGAGTTCGGCGACATTGTCGGTCAGGTGATAGGTGAGGAATCGGCGAATATTGGCAAAGGTCGCCCGGCCGAGCTGGATCGCGGCGACGATGGTTCCGAAGTGGTCGTCCAGCAGGACCAGATCAGCGGCCTCGCGGGCAACGTCTGTGCCGGAAGCTCCCATCGCGATGCCGATGTCGGCGGTGCGCAGCGCGGGACCGTCGTTCACTCCGTCGCCGGTCATCGCGACCACATGGCCCCGCTGTTGCAGGGCGGCGGCGATCCGCAGTTTCTGCTCGGGCGCGACTCGCGCGACCACCACTCCGCCGCGGTCGAGCATGCTCGCCAACCGTGCGTCGTCGTCAGGGAGATCCGCTCCCGAGACGACGACGCGATCGGGGCCGAACAGCCCCACCTGCTCGGCTATCGCCGCCGCGGTGCCGGGGTGGTCTCCGGTGACCATGGCCACCTGGATGCCGGCATCGCGACACGCGGCGATGGCCGCGGCCACATCGGGCCGCGGGGGGTCCTCGAGCCCGAGGACACCCAGCAGGCGCGGGGACGTGCCCGCTGCCGCCGCGCGGGCGACAGCGAGGACGCGTAGTCCACGTGCAGTCATATCGGTGACCTGTGCGGCGGCCTCCTCGGTGCCGGAGCCGCACAGTGCGAAGACGGCTTCCGGGGCGCCCGTCGTGTGTTCACCCTCGGCATCGACCACCGACGCCCGGCGGGTGTGGGTGTCGAACGGGGTGCGCTGTCGTGGCGCGGGTGGGACGGGGGCGCCGACGCGTGCGGCGAGCACGTGCACGGCGACTTCCATCGGGTCGCCGATCGGCACCCACACTCCCTGCGCGAGCTGCGCGTGGGCGTCCGGTGAACACCGCGCGGCGGAGTCGGCGGCGGTCCTGGCGGCCGCGATTGCGTCTTCGGCTCCGGTGAGCGTGGCGTCCGGGCCGTACCCGGCGCCGTCGAGGGTCACCGGTCCTCGAGGTGTCCATACTTCGACGACCTGCATCTCGTTGCGGGTCAGGGTCCCGGTCTTGTCGGTGCAGATGAAGGTCGTCGCGCCGAGGGTCTCGACCGCCTCGAGTCTGCGGACGAGCGCGTTCTGCCTGGCCATCCGCTGCCCGGCCCGGGCCAGCGACAGCGTCACGGTGGGAAGCAGGCCCTCCGGTACCAAGGCAACGGTGACACCGATAGCGAACAACAGGCTCTCGCTCAGATCCTGTCCGAGTGCGGCGAAGACACCGAACGCCGACGCTCCGACCAGGACGGCGATGAGCGCGACGAGGCGTACCACCCGGTGCAGCTGTCGGGTCAACGGGCTGGGCGGCCTGGTGGCTCCAGCGGTCACTGCGGCCAGCGAAGCGAGGCGAGTGGCTGTTCCGATCGCGGAGACCTCGGCTTCGCCGTGCCCCGCTACGACAAAGGTGCCGGCCAGGACGGGCGCGCCCGCACCGCGTTGCACCGATTCCGCCTCGCCGGTCAACATCGATTCGTCGACCGCGACATGTGCCGCCAGCAGCGTCGCGTCGGCACAGATCCGATCGCCCGCCTCGAGGACGAGAAGGTCACCGACCACCAGCTCGCTCGAGTCCACGGTGACGACCCGCCCGCCGCGGCGCACCGTGGCCTTGACCGGGAGCAGATCGCGGAGGCGTTGAGCGGCCCGGTCGGCTCGGAATTCCTGGACGAACGCGAAGACGCCGTTGAGGATCACCACGCAGGCGATGGCGATCGCGAGTGCGGGCATCCCGGCGACGAGCGCCAGCGCGGCGGCTGTCCACAGCATGGCCGCGAAGAAATGGGTCAATTGAGCGGCGAATTGCGCGATCCGGTGGGGCGGTGGCGGCTCGGGCAGGGTGTTGGCCCCCTCCCGGCGATGACGCGCCGCGGCTTCGGCATCCGTCAGTCCTCGGGAGTCGACCGCGGTCTGCATGGCAGCCTCCTTCCGCTGATTCGACCGTGCGAGGCTGTTCCCTTGCGGTCGCCGGCACTGATCGGTCGGGACGGGTGAGGGCACGGCCTCGGTTGCCAGCTTCGCTCGCCGCCCTGCGGTGGGAGCAGGGCCGAGGTGCCCCCACCGCGCGGACCAAAGCCACTGCGACGAACATGCCCACGGCGAGGTCCTCGGCGGACCATTGCCTCTGACCGGACCGTTGGTCACCCGCGAGAATTGGTTCCGATGGCTGTACGCCATCGCGCGCCGTGACGAACGGCATGTGCGCCTACCGCGAGGTCGACCGATGAGCGAGTTGCACCCCCTGGACGGGGGATTTCTGGAGTTGGAGGACGCCGACCGGCACATCAGCATGGGGATCGGTGCCGTGGCCGTCATGGCTGGGCCGGCGCCGACGCGGTCGGAGTTCGCCGACTGGCTGAGAGCGCGCCTCGATCGCGTCGGGCGCCTCCGCGAGCGGGTGCGGGAGTCGCGGTGGGAGCTGGCGGCGCCGGTGTGGGAGGCCGATCCCCATTTCGACCTGGCCCACCACGTCCGCTGGACCGCTCTGCCCGAGCCGAGCGACGACGCGGCATTGCGTGAGGTGGTCGCCACGGAGCTGGCCGAACGCCTGGACCGCGACCACCCGCTGTGGCGATGCGTCGTCGTCGAGCGCCTGGCAGGCGATCGCTGGGCGCTGATCGTGCAGGCTCATCACGCCATGGTCGACGGGATCTCGGGGATCACCCTGTTCGAACGGCTGTGTGATCCGGTGGAGGACGAGCCCGCGACGGAGGCGTCGCCGAGGTCTGCGGGGCCGGCCGCCGGGTGGTTGGATCTGGCGGTCAGGGTGGCACGCCTGCCCGTGGTTGCGCCGCGGTGGGCGATCTCGACCGCGCGCAGCCTCGTGCCGGTGGTCTACGCCGCTGTCGCGCCGAGCGCGTCGTCCTCGCTGAACGGCCCGATCGGGCGGCAACGACGATACGTCGTCGCGCGAGCGTCGCTGACCGAAGTCCGTGCCATCGGGACCGCGTTCTCGGCGTCTGTCAACGATGTGGCACTGGCCGCGGTCACCTCGGCCTACCGCACGCTGCTCACCCGCCGCGGCGAAGACCCGACCGCGCGGCGGGTGCGCGTCCTGATTCCGGTCTCGGTCCGCGGGAGTACCGCCGACCACGTGCTGGATAATCGCGTGTCGGCGATCATTCCGCACTTGCCCGTCGAGGTATCCGATCCGGTCGCGCGGCTCGCCGCGGTCCGCGCCCGGATCGCGCACCACCGGGCCAGGGGGGAGGCCGACGCCGAACGGTCGATGCTGGCGGTGGCGGAGTCGCTGCCCTATGCGGCCGTCGCGCTGGCCTTCCGGCTGGCGGGGCATTTTCCGCAGCGCAGCGTCACGGCCCTGGCGACCAACGTGCCCGGTCCGAGCCGGCGACTGACCCTGAATCGGTCTCCGGTACTGGAGATCCTGCCGTGCGTTCCGATCGCGATGCGACTGCGTACCACGATCGCGATCCTGAGCTACGACGATCGGCTCGTCTTCGGGATCACCGGTGACTACGACTCGACTCCCGACATCGACGTGCTCGCGGAGGGAATCGAGAGCGGCATCGCCGAGTTGCTGGCGGCGGTCGCCGATCACGTCCCCGATCAGCGCGGATGAACGACCATCACGGCGCAGTGGGCATGTTGGACAAGGGTATTGCTCGTCGAACCGAGCAGGAGCCCCCGGAATCCGCCCCGGCCCCGGCTACCCACCACGATCAGACGAGCGCTCCGAGACCGTTCGAGGAGATGGTGGGCGGGACCGTAGCGGTGCACCTCCTGGGTCACCGGCACGTCGGGGAACGTGTGCGACCACTCGGCCAGTTGATCGGCCAGCACTGCCGAGGCCGAAGCGTGGGCAGCGGAATCGTCGGGGGTGACGGCGATTCCGGCGAGACTCTCGAATCGCAGATCGGTCCGGCAGTGCACGGCGACGAGCGGGGCCCGTCGCTGGTGGGCCTCCCCGAACGCGACCTCGACGGCGGCGCGACCGAACCGGCTCCCGTCGACGCCGACCACCACCGGGCCGTCGTCTCGTCCGGTGGACTCGCTGTCGCCGTCGACGACCGTCACTGTGCCGTGTCCGTGCGCACTCACCGCAAGCAGCGTCGAACCCAGGTGCAGGGGCAGGTCACCTTTGGCACCCGCGCCGCCGATGACCGTCATCAGGGCCGATTCCGACCGTCTGATCAGGGCCGGGCCGGGGACTTCGTCGGTCAGTTCGGTGTCCACCCGCAATCGTGGCTCCACATCGTGGGCGATGCGACGCGCCGCGTCGAGCATGGCGGCGCCCCGTTCTCGCAGGGCCGCGGTGACCGGCGGAATGAACAGGTCGAACGGTCCGAAGACCCTTTCGGTGGAGGCCAGATCGAGCGCGTGGACGATGTGCAGTCCACTCGCGCGGTCGGCCGCGGTGCTCGCGGCCCAGCGCACCGCTCGCTCGCTCGACGGTGAGCCGTCGGTGCCGACGAGAATTCGCGCCGCGCTCACATCGCCTGCCTTTCCTGCGCTGCCGGGGCGGATTCGCTCATCGCTCGCATCGGCGCGCTACCGGCCGTCGGGCGTCATCGGGAGATGTTGTGCGCACACCGATCCCACGAACTCACCGACGGTCGATTCGGGCAGGCCGCGAGCGATATCGGCCTCGCTGATGATGCCCACGAGCTTGCCGTCCTCGAGCACCGGGAGCCGCCGGATCTGATGCCGCTCCATGAGAGCCAGTGCCTCGGCCATGTCGGCGTCCGAGCCGATGGTGAACAGATCGTCGGCCCCCTGTGCCAATTCGCCGGCCGTGGTGGTTCGCGGATCACGGCCCTGCGCGAGACATCTGACGACGATGTCGCGATCGGTCACGATGCCGACCGGACGGCCTTCCCCGTCGCAGATCGGCAGGGCGCCCACATCGAGTTGGTGCATGCGCTGGGCGGCGAAATCCATGGTGTCGCGCACACTGAGACTGGCGACGTCCGGATGCATGATCATCTGTGCGGTGGTCATCGAATTCCCATTCCTTTACTGGCGAACAATCAGGCGCCCGGTCACAACCCCGTGGGGTATGTCTCCGGAGTTCTCGCGGCACTCCACCGGCTGGTGGGCTCGAGCGGCTGGAGCGCGGTCGTCCTATCGATGTGGATGATCGCGTCGAACTGCGCCGCCGCGCGGGTGTGGAAGTAGTGGCTCTGGCGTTCCGTGCCGGGGCGGTACACGACGCCGATCGCTCGCTGAAGGCGTGGTTGATCGAGCTCGCCCGCGGTGGCGTCATCGGTGTCGTTTCGGACCATGAACTCGCCGACGCCGGTGTCGTGCAACAGTGCTTCCAGGCTGGACGGTAGCGCGGGGCGAATCCGCTCGTGCACCGCCGCGCCACCCCAGTTCTGCGCCGCGGTGACCGAGCCGTCGTAGGTGCTCCAGCCGATCGTCCGGCAATGCGCCCCGTGCCGTTGTCGCATCAGCTGTCCGATCGTCAGCTGTCCCTCTGCACCGAACTCGGTGGCACGGGCGTCTCCGACATGCGAATTATGCGCCCAGACAACAATTTTGGGTGCGTGTCCGTTGCTCGCACCGCCTCGGCTGTCACGGAGATGCTCCCGTAGCGCGTCGAGGGTGTCCGCCATGTGTTCGTCACGGAGGTTCCACGACGCGGTGTGATCACCGAACATCGTGCGGTAGTACAGCTCGGCGTCGCGGACGGACCAGGCGTTGCGCAGGGTGTCGAAAAGCGACTCGGCCGCGTCCGTTCCGGCGCCGAACTCGGCGAGCGACCGGCGCTGCAACTCCACCAGTTGGGCGACGACCTGGTCCTCGCACGTCCTACCCGCACCGAATGCGGCACCGTACCCGTACGCCTGTCCGTCGTCGGAGTCGGCGTGGTCGAAACAGCTGTACCTGACCTTGGCGCGTTGTGCGGCGGCACGGTCGGTCCGTTCGAGATACCGCACAACCTCCTCCATTGATCGGTGGAGGCTGTACAGATCGAGGCCGAAGAAGCCGGTGGTGGGTTCGTCGTTGCGCACCTGTCCGTCGTTGTGCTCACGCAACCAGCCGACGAAGTCGCGCACCACCGTGTTCCGCCACATCCAGGCGGGGAAACGCTGGAACCCACGCAGGGCTTCCTCGGCAGAGGTATCGCTGCCCCGGCCGTGCACGTAGCGATGGACACGGGCGGCATCGGGCCAATCTCCTTCGATCGCGACGGCGCCGAAGCCCCTGTGCTCGATCAGCCACTTCGTCATCTCGGCCCTGGCGGAGTAGAACTCGTGTGTCCCGTGCGTGCTTTCGCCGATCAGGACGATGCTCGCCGTGCCGATGAGATCGTCGAGGTGACCAATGGGCGGCATCCCGCCGGGTGCGGGAATCGCGGACGCTCGGATCGTCGCCGCCGGGTCGGTCGCCGGCGCGCCGGTGGTCGGGGTGGCGAGCAGGGTCTGTACCTGCTCGTCGGTGACCTGATCGAAGTCCCAATAGGACGCGCCGACGGCACGGAACGGCGACGGAATCGTCGCGCACACCACGTCGTCGACCATCGCGCCGAGTTCCCGACAGGTCGATTCCGGCGCAGCGGGGACCGCCACGACGATGCGGTCGGGTTCCTGGTCCCGGATGGCCTCTATCGCGGCGAACATACTCGCGCCGGTGGCCAGCCCGTCGTCGACGACGATGACGGTCCTTCCGGTGAGGTCGAGCGGCCCGCGATCGCCGCGGTACGCGGCTTCGCGTCGCGCGAGTTCGGTCGCCTCCGTGGCGGCCACGGCACGCATCTGCTCGGACGTGAGGCGCAACGCGCGGACGACATCGTCGGCCAGGACAACGCGTCCACCCGCCGAGAGCGCCCCGAAGGCGAACTCCGGACTGTCGGGAACTCCCAGCTTGCGGACAACCAGAGCGTCCAATGGAGCGTTGAGCGCGGCCGCCACCTCCCAGGCCACGGGGATGCCGCCGCGCGGGAGACCCAGCACGATCACCTCACCGCGACCCCGATAGTGCGCGAGCAATTCCGCCAGGACCTGGCCGGCCTCGCTGCGATCACGGAAGATGCGGCGGGTGGAATCCTCCGCCCGCGATTTGATCGGGTTCATCGCCGTCTCGATTCGATCCGTGAATCCTGCCGCTCTCGCCGCGAGATCAGGACTTCTTGGTGGAGAGGTAGGTGGTGATGATGACCATGGCCGCGAAGATCGCGGCGATGAGAACCGCGGTGACTGTCCAACTCATGACAACTCCTTCTCAGTGGGATCTCCTGCTTCCGATTGTCGGCGCGCGGAACGTCCGTCGATACGGCACTTCGTCCCCTCGTGGAAGGGCGTTGGACCGTCTTGGTCTTCATCAGCAGTGCCAGAAGACCAACGGTCCGGCCTTGCCGGGACCAACGGCCCTACTTCGATTCGGTGGGGTCTTCGGACGATGGACAGGAGGAATGTCCCACCAGTGAGGAGCAGGCATCATGAACGCGAATACAGGCGACCGGCTGATCGCTCCGGGCAAGCGAAGCAGGTGATGGCGGTGCCAGGGCGGTATCCGTCGACGTCGAGCTGGTGGAGTCGCCGACCATGGAGCCGCAATCCGCTGATGCGGCCGTCGGATCGGTGGGAGTCCGCGCTGTGGCTCCTGGTCACAGCGGTGGTGCTGGTGGCGATACCGCTGGCCGGTGCGGTCGGCACCGCCTCCTATTCGGCTGCGGGAGAACGGCTTCGGGAGGAACGAGCACGCTTGACATCGGTCACCGCGACGGTGGGGGAGACCCCGTCGCGCTCAGTGACGATCGGGCCACGTGGATACGCCGTCGAGCGGCACACCGCGCGCGTCGCGTGGTCCGAGGCCGGCCGCGGTGGTACTGCCGTTGTCGATACTCCCGCTTCCGCTTCCGCCGGCGACAGCCTGGTGATCTGGCTTTCCGGCGACGGGCGGCCGGTGTCGGCGCCCGCCGGACCCAGCGCCGCGGTGTCGGCCGGGATCAGCGCCGGGGTCGTGATGCTGAGCGCAACAGTGGGCGGTGCGCTGGCGATCGCCTGGGGCGCCGGGCGGTTGCTGCAAAGTCGCCGCCGCGCGGCATGGGCGCGAGAGTGGGAGCGGTTCGACCACGCGACGGGCAAGGAGTTCTCCTGACCTGATCAGGGGAATCTCAGGACGGTGATTGCGCGGTCTCGGCGAACAGCTCGAGCAGGGTGCTCCACCCGCCGCCGCGTTCGACGATGGTGTCCTGGATGGCTTTTCCGTCGACGAGCCGGTCGAGGTGTCGGTGTTCGAGGGTGACGGTGGTCTGCTCGGGCCCGTCGGCGGTGAAGCGGACCTCGATCTCGCTGGCCCGCGCGGGGTCGGGGTCGTATTCCCAGCGGCCGTTGATCTGCCAGGTCACCACGAGCCGGTGCGGTGGCTCCCATGTCAGTACCCGGCCCCAGTCGCATTCGGTGCCGTCGACACCGCGTTCGTACCAGCGTCCGCCCTCGCCGGGCTCGAGGATCGCATCAGCCATCTCGGCCTTGCCGATGTGATAGGCCGCAGGCCACCAGCGGCCGAAGGATTCGGTGAAGAACGCGAACGCGCGCTCCGGGCTCATCGCGACGGTGGCCGTGCCTTCCAGGACGGGCAGTTGTCCGGTGCTGGTCATGGTCGATTCTCCTGTTCGGGGTCGGTCGCCGCCTGCTCGGCGGCCTTCTGAAAAGCGGTCAACGCCTCGTCCCAGATGCTCTGGAAATAGGCCTGGATCGCGGCGAGGCCCGCGGGATTGATGCGGTAGATGCGCTTGGTGCCCTCCGGGGTCGCCACGACGAGACCCCCTTCCTTGAGGACACGCAGATGCTGCGACACGGCTTGGCGGGTGACCGGAAGCGACTCGGCCAGCTCACCCACCGACGACGGTCGCCGAGCGAGTCGTTCGAAGATCGCCTTGCGGGTCGGATCACCGAGGATCGCGAGATCCACATCTTTGAAAGCATCCACTTGCGTAAGTGTGCGCTTTCAAAGGGGGAGGCGCAAGACCCCGGGCGCGAAAACAGCGGCACAGCATGAGTCAGGAGGGTTGTCGATGGGCCGGGGGATGGGTTTCATACATCCGGGCTCCGACGATCATCGCGGTGGCGGCGCTGATGGCGGCGGCGGCCCAGACTGCGGCGTGCAGGCCGAGCAGGTCGGCGACGATGCCGCCCAGGATCGCGCCGACGGCGTAGCCGAGGTCGCGCCAGACCCGGTACACCCCGACCGCGCGCCCGCGCCACAGCGGATGCGCGACATCGCCGATCACCGCAAGCAGCGTCGGGTAGACCATCGCGGTGCCAGCCCCGAGCAAGATGGCACCGAGAGCCCACACGGTGAACCCGTCACCGGTGGCGATGATCGCCAGCGCGACGGCTTGCAGGGTCATGCCGCCGGTGATGAGGTGTTTGCGCCCCCACCGGTCCGACAGCGCTCCGGTGACGAGTTGCCCGGCACCCCACACCCCGGGGTAGAGGGCGAACAGCAACCCGATCTGGCCGACCGACAGATCGGCAGTGGCGAACAGCAGGGGGAACAGCCCCCACGACAGCCCGAAGTTGAGGTTGTTGACCAGACCGGCGAGGCTGGCCGAGGACAGGCCGGGTTCGGTCAGGCTGGTCGCGACCGCGATCTGGCGGTCGGTCAGATCCGCGTGGAGGTGGTCGTGCAGGCCGTCGGCGCGCGGAGTATGCCCGGCGGCTTCCAGGCGGGCGTAGTCGCGGGTCTCACGAATGAACAGGCCCGAAATGGCCAGGGCCAGTGCGATATAGGCCAGGCCGAGCAGGAACGGGGCCGGGCGCAGTCCGAAGTGTTCGGCGAGATATCCGGCGAGCAGGGAGCTGATCGCGACCGCTCCGTAGCCGGCGGCTTCGTTCAGTCCCATGGCGAGCCCGCGCCGGTTCGGGCCGACCAAGTCGATCTTCATTACGACGGTGGTCGACCAGGTGAGGCCTTGGTTGATGCCGAGCAGCACGTTGGCGGCCACCACCCAGCCCCAGTTCGGTGCGGCGATGAGCATCAGCGGCACCGGGATCGCGAACAGCCAGCCGATCAGCAGAACCGGTTTGCGCCCGTAGCGGTCGGACAACGTGCCGGCGAAGTAGTTCGCGATCGCCTTGGTGATCCCGAACGCCGCGACGTAGGTGAAGATGAATGTGTATCCGGTGAGCCCGAATTCGGACTTCGCCAGCAGCGGCAGCACGGTCTGCTGCTGGCCGACCATGCCACCGACGAGCGCGTTGACCGCGACCAGCAGCGTGAACTGGGCGGCGTTCTCCCGCAGGCCGAGAACGGGGGTCCGCGCACTCGGGCGCAGGCTCATGCTCGGGCCGCCAGATCCTGGCCGAGCGCGGCGGCGTAGTCGGCGGGTGAGCCTTCCAGGATGCGGATGTCGGTGCGGCCACTGCGTTCCAGAATGCTGGCTGCGGTCGTGGCCCGTTCGCCGTGCCCACACATCACCGCCACCGGCCCGGCCGGAACATCGACCAGATGGGCAGCGAGAGTGCCGAGTTCGAGGTTTCGGGCGGCGGGCACGTGGCCGGCGAGGTACTCGCCGTGTTGGCGGATATCGAGCACGGTCGGTGCGGGGTGTGCGGCGAGCTGGTCGGCGCTGAGCAGCTGCGCCTTCTCGACCGGCCCACTCCAGGCGCTCATCCCGTCGGCGAGTTCACCGGCAAGGGTGTCGAACCCGACTTTCGCTGCCTCCCAGGCGATGTCGATGCCGTCCTGCGGGCGGTCGCGGACGATGATCACGGGCCGGTCGGGGTCGGCGAGCCAGCCCAGCCAGGTCGCGAACACCGGCCGCAGAGTGATCGACAGTGCTCCGGGGATGTGGCCTGCGGCGAAATCGGCGGCCGGGCGGGCATCGATGACCTGCGCGCCGTCAGCGATCAGTTCGCTGACCTGGTCGCTGGTCAGCGGGGTCAGGGTGGGGGAGTCGCCGAGGACGGCGGGACCGTGGTGGTTGATTGCGCCGAGGCGCAGGAAGTAGTCGGGGAAGGTCCCGAGCGAGGCGAGTAGGGCCTCGACGAAGGCGTCCTCGCCGTCGACCTGCAACAGCGGATTGGTCGCACGCTCGTGGCCGATGGTGGTGGTGCGTTCGGTGCCGGTGGCCGCCGAGCAGAACGAGCCCGCGCCGTGGGTGGGCCAGACCGGGGTGTCGTCGGGCAGTTCCATCAACCGGCGCAGTGAGTGGTACTGCGCGCGGGCCAGCGGGATGGTCTGCTCAGGGCTGACCAGGTCGGTGCGCCCGGCGGTGCCGACCATCAGCGAGCCGCCGGTGAACACGCCCTGCAGCTGTTGATCTGCATCGTGCAGCAGGTAGGACAAGTGTTCGGGCGAGTGTCCCGGCGTCGCGAGCGCTTCGAGGACGAATGCGCCGACGGTGACGGTCTCGCCGTCGGCGAGCGCGGTCACATCGAACCCGCGGGGCCCGACTTCAGGGGCGATGACGATGGCGCCTTCGGTCTCGGCCAGTTCCCGTACGCCGGAAATGAAGTCCGCGTGCAGGTGGGTCTCCACGGCATAGGCGATCCGCAGGCCGTGACGGCGAGCTTCGGTCCGCACCCGCCGCACGTCGCGCTCCGGGTCGATGACCATTGCGCGCCCATCCCCGAGGCCGAGCAGATAGGTCGAGTTGCCCAGCCCCTCATCGATGACAGGGATCAGAGTGAAGTCAGTGGGCATCGCGTACTCCTCAGTCGCCGCTCGTCAGCCAATATTCCAATAAACCATGGAATACAGTAGAGGCTATTCCAGGTTTCTATGGAAGACAACTCTGGGTGGCGGTCGGCCCGCCGCTGAGCAGGCGCGTACCATATTCCACAGATGATTGGAGGAGCCGTGAGTGTTGATCGCACCGCCGCGAAGGCGGCGCTGTACGAGTCGTTCGCCGCCAGCGGTAAGGCACTGGGCAGCGGCAAACGACTCGAGCTACTGGATCTGCTGGCGCAGGGGGAGCGCAGTGTCGAATCGCTCGCCGCCGCTGCCGGGCTCAACCTCACCACCGCGTCGGCGCACTTGCAGACACTCAAGCAAGCCGGATTCGTCGCGACCCGCCGTGATGGTGTGCGCATCCACTACCGCCTCGCCGGCGAGGACGTGGCGCAACTGTTCGCGTTGCTGCGCAAGGTCGCCGAAGCCCACCAGCCCGCCGTGGCACCGGCCCGCGAGACCTACCTCGGTCCCGCCGACAGCCCGGAGATGACCCGCGAGGAACTGCTGACCCGCGCCGAATCCGGAGACATCATCGTCCTGGACGTGCGCCCCGCGCCGGAATACCAGGCAGGGCACATCCCCGCCGCGGTCAACATCCCCGTCGACCAGCTGGCCGACCGCATCGCCGAACTCCCCGACGACAGTGACATCGTCGTCTACTGCCGCGGCGAGTACTGCGTCCTGGCCCACGACGCCGTGCGCCTGCTCACCGGCCACGGTCGCCGAGCGATCCGCCTCCACGACGGAATGCTCGAATGGCGCCTGGCCGAACTCCCTCTCGCCTTCGCCCCCGCCTGACGACTGCGGGGAACGGAAAACTGTTGTCCGGGAATCGGACTCGCTCACATTCGGTGACGATGGTCTGAGCGTGATGTGCCGGCTCTCGTCCGCCGGGCGCTCACCTAGGATCCTCCACTTTGTGCCGCTCACCCTTTCGGCGGTGACGGGCCACCCACAGCTGTGGTGCGAGTGACAACACTCGCCGGTGATCGGCGGCCAAGAGCTGGGGCCCCAGCTGCGAACGCCTGTTCGCGGCGGGTCAGCCGGTGACGGCGCCGTGGGCGGCCGAGCTGACCAGTTTGCGGTACTTGGCCAGGACGCCCGAGGTGTATTTGGGGGGCAGCGGTTCCCAGCCGACCTTGCGGGTGGCGAGTTCGTCGTCGTCGATCTCGACGTCGAGGATGCGGTTGGCGACGTCGAGGACGATCGGGTCACCGTCACGGACGAAGGCGATCGGGCCGCCGTCGACGGCTTCCGGCGCGACGTGGCCAACGCACAAACCTGTTGTGCCGCCGGAGAATCGGCCGTCGGTGAGCAGGAGGATGTCCTTGCCGAGGCCGGCGCCCTTGATGGCGCCGGTGATGGCGAGCATCTCGCGCATGCCGGGCCCGCCCTTGGGGCCCTCGTTCCGGATGACGACCACGTCGCCGGCCACGATCGTGCCGTCCTCGAGCGCGTCCATCGCGGCGCGTTCGCCGTCGAACACCCGGGCCGTCCCGCGGAAGACGTCGGAGTCGAAGCCGGCGCTCTTCACCACGGCGCCCTCGGGTGCGAGCGTGCCGTGCAGGATGGTGAGTCCGCCCGAGCGGTGGATCGGGTGGTCGAGGCGCCGGATGACCTCGCCGTCGAGACCGAGTTCGATCCCGGCCAGATTCTCGGCCATCGTGCGGCCGGTGACGGTCATGACGTCGCCGTGCAGCAGACCCGCGTCCAACAGCGCCTTCATGACCACCGGGATGCCGCCGACCCTGTCCACGTCGTTCATGACGTAGCGGCCGAACGGCTTGAGATCGCCCAGATGCGGCACCTTGTCGCCGACCCGGTTGAAATCGTCGAGGGTGAGCTCGACACCGGCCTCGCGGGCGATGGCCAGCAGATGCAGCACGGCGTTGGTCGAGCCACCGAGCGCCATGACGACGGTGATCGCGTTCTCGAACGCCTCCAGCGTCATGATGTCGCGGGCGGTGATCCCGCGGCGCAGCAGTTCGACGACCGCGGCACCGGACTTCTCGGCGTAGTCGTCACGGCGCCGGTCGGGCGCAGGCGGGGCGGCCGAGCCGGGCAGGCTCATCCCGAGCGCCTCGGCGGCCGAGGCCATCGTGTTGGCGGTGTACATGCCGCCGCACGCACCCTCACCCGGGCAGATCGCCCGCTCGATGCGGTCGACCTCCTCGCGGGTGATCAAGCCCTTGATGCACGCGCCGACGGCCTCGAACGCGTCGATGATCGTGACGTCCTTGCCGTCGACATTGCCGGGCAGGGTCGATCCCGCGTAGAGGAAGACGCTGGACAGGTCGAGGCGCGCGGCGGCCATCAGCATGCCGGGCAGGCTCTTGTCGCATCCGGCCAGCAGCACGGAGCCGTCCAGGCGCTCGGCCATCATCACGGTCTCGACGGAGTCGGCGATGATCTCGCGGCTGACCAGCGAGAAGTGCATCCCCTCGTGGCCCATCGAGATGCCGTCGGACACCGAGATCGTGCCGAATTCGAGCGGGTAGCCGCCCGCGGCGCGCACGCCTTGCTTGACCGCCTTGGCCAGACGGTCGAGCGAGAGGTTGCACGGCGTGATCTCGTTCCAGCTGGACGCGACACCGATCTGCGGCTTGGCCCAGTCCTCGTCGCCCATGCCGACGGCACGAAGCATGCCGCGGGCCGCGGTTTTCTCGAGTCCGTCGGTGACATCACGCGAGCGGGGTTTGATGTCGATCGATCGGTCGTCGTCGTGTGCCATACGGAAAGCCTACGAGCACGCCGTGCCGATACTCACGCGCCACTCCATCGCGGTGTCGGACGACCCCTGGCCCGTCCGCCGAGTTCGGCTTCGTCAGCCGAATACGTGCGAGCGGATGTCGGGTGCCCACTCCACGTATTCGACGTGAACACCGTCGGGGTGGCGCGCGTACACCACCTGACCGGTCGCCGAGACGATCGGCCCGTGCGTGATCTCGCCGCCGATGCCGGTGACGAACTGCTGGGCGGCGTCGAGGTCGTCGACGATCACCGGTCCGATGGTGTCGCGGTAGTCGCTGACCGCGTCCGGTGGTCCGGCGATCACGAGGAAGTCCCCGACGGCCGCGATGTCGGCCCGCTCGAAGCGGAAGCGCAGATCAGCGGGGGTGCCGACCAGCTTTTCGTAGAGGGGGAGCGCTCGGTCCAGGTCGGTGACGAAGAGGCGGGCGTAGGTCTTGAGGATCTTCACCGGCCCGACGGTACGGTCGATGTCGGTCGCGGGTAAGTACGCACTTCGAGGTGAGAGGTCCACATGGTCGTCGGCGAATCCGACCGGCAAACGCAGGCGGCTGCCGTCGCTCGCCGCATCTTCGCGACGCTGTCGACGAAATGGGCGTTGACGGTGATCGAAGCGATCGGACTCGGCGAGCGACGCTTCGCCGAGTTGCATCGATCGGTCGACGGCATCAGCTACAAGATGCTCACCCAGACCCTGCGTGGGCTGGAAGCCGACGGAATCGTCGCCCGTCACGATCACCAGTCCGCCAATCCCCGCGTCGACTATTCGCTCACGGCGGCCGGGATCGACCTGCTGACGACCGTGCACGCATTGTGCGCTTGGTCGCGCACGCACCTGGAAGCACTGCTCGAGGCGAATCCCGCGACTGAATGAGCATGTGCGCCGAGCTATCGGTCCTTGGACCAGCAAATCGTTCCTCGAGTGCAGGTTCGCACCCGAGGAAACAGTCGTGCTGGCACGCACCATCCGATCGACAGCGCCGCTGACGACGGCCGACCGTGCCGCGGCCGACGCCGTCGCGGCGGAACTCGCGGCCGGCCGGTTCGACCGGAGCGGGCGAGGCGACGCGAGCTGACGCCGCGAGATCGCCTCGCCAGCCGGGCCCGCCCGCGCTGGTGGACTGGACGACCGGAGTTCAGACGTTCGAGGTGACGCGTCGGTCGATCGCGGCCAGGGCGAACTCGGCCCAGCGGATGTTCTCCTGTTCGAACGAGATTCCGCGCAGCAGCGTCAGATAGGGGCCGATGCGCTCGGCCTCGGCGAGGTAGGCCTGTTCGCTGCGGCCATCCAGTAGCCGGGTCCGGAGCCGTTCGTAGCGGGCCAGTTTCGCCGCCGCCCATTCCCTGCGCTCGGCCACTGCCGCGCGCACCGCGGGGGCGTCTTCGGCGTCCATGCCCTGGACCTTGACCATCATCTCGTCGCGGATCGCAGTGGGCTTGGATGCCGCGGCGATGAATTCGCGCAGCGCCGCGCGTCCGGCCGCGGTGATGGTGTGCAGCCGCTTGTTGGGCCGGCGTTCCTGCTGCACCACCCGGGTCTCGATGAGCCCGTCGGTGGCCATGCGGTCGAGCTCCTTGTACAGCTGCTGGGGTGTGGCCATCCAGAAGTTCGCGACCGAGGCGTCGAAACTCTTGGCCAGCTCGTAGCCGGATGCCTCGCCGTCGAGCAGGGCGGCCAATATCGCGTTCCGTAGTGCCACCCCGACAATTTACCATCTAGCGCGATTATTCAATTATTTGTCTTTGGAGGGGTGGACGTGCCGCATGAACGTGACTACGGTCAACAAGACCTAATCAATAAGTTGACTATGAAAGGTGAGGGAATGCATCCCTTCCGACTGGCCGTGGAGGCGCGCGACGAAGCCGCGATCGAGGCCTTGCTGGCCGAGAACGTGGTGTTCACCAGCCCGGTGGCGTTCAAGCCGTATCCGGGCAAAGCGATCACCGCGGCCATCCTGCGCGCGGTGATCCGGGTGTTCGAGGACTTCCACTACGTGCGTGAGATCGCTTCCGCCGACGGGCGTGATCACGCCTTGGTGTTCGAGGCGAGCGTGGACGGCAAGCAGGTCACCGGCTGCGACTTCCTGCACTTCGACGCCGAGGGCCGGATCGACGACTTCATGGTGATGGTGCGTCCGCTGTCCGCCGCGCAGGCGCTCGCCACGCGCATGGGCGAGCAGTTCGAGCGGATCAAAGCCGAGGCCACCGCGCAGATCGCGCGCGAGGGTGCCGGCGCGTGAGAGCCGGTCCTGCTGTTTCGGCGGGGCGCGCTCGGGTATCGCCCGGTCGAAGGTCGCGCCAGCGACCGCCGCGGTGACGCGATGACCCGGCCCCAGGCCGGTCGGGTGTCGTCGCCCCGACACCATCGACCGGAGGGAAGACCCGATGGCATCGTCGAATCAGCACGATCGTCCCGTCGTGAAGCGCGCGGAAGCGCACGGCGAGGAGTTCCCCGACCACGCGCGCACCACCCGCAGCCACGCGGGCGAGGCCCTGGAAGACGGCTACAACTTTCCCGGAATCGTCTTGTGCGCGATGGGGATCATCGCGCTGGGACTGTGCCTGACCGCCACCGGATACGGCTTCGCCGGCTGGGCGACGATCAGCGCCATCGCCACGGTGACTCTCGCCGGCGCCGGGATCGCCTGGCTGCTGCTCGAACACCGCCGGGTCAAGGCCGGCGAGGGATTGCGACTCACGGATCCGCGCGGACATTGATCCCGGCCCGCCGGATCACCATCAATCCGGCGGTTCCTGCGCACCTGGGGTCTCGGCTGTCTCGGGGGCCAGTTCGCGCGTGGCCATCCCGCCGTCCTTGCCCTGATCTGTCGGGCCGGGGCGGTCGCCTTTCGGATCTTTGGATTTCTCGTCGTCGTGCTCGCTCTTTCCAGACATCGCACGTTCCTTCCCCAGTGTTTGTTCGGCTGTACTCGTTTCCGGTCGATTCATCGACGACTCCGCGGCTGAGCCGGAATTCCGCTGTGGGTGGGCGTTGGTGTGTCGGCCCGCGATGCCCTCTGACCGGGATACCATCCCGCTGGTGACCAGTGCAGCGGCCCTTGTGAACGGATCTTTGGTTCTCGGCGACAGGGACGGCACGGTCTCGACCGGCCACACGATCGTCATCGGTGCCGGGGGTGACATCGAGCGGGTCGGCCCCGCCGACGAGGTCGAGGTCCCCGCCTTCTGCCGCGTGATCGATATCAGTGGACGGTACGTGATCCCTGGCCTGATCAATGCGCACGCGCATCTGTTCGCCGACGGTAGGCCGCTGCCCTCGATCTACGCCAACAAGTTTCTCGAACCGTTGACGATGCGGTTCCTCCGTGGGCCACTGGGCAGGCGCATGCTCGCCGGCCGGACCGAACGCAATGTCGCGACCCAGCTGAACAGCGGTGTCACCACATTGCGCAGCGTCGGCGACGTGGCCTACGAGGTGGTGGCCGAACGTGACGCGATCGAGCGGGGTGAACGCATCGGTCCGCGGGTGCAGGCGTCGGGCCCCTTGCTCGCCGTTCCGGGTGGTCACGGCGCCCCGCAGATCGCGCTGATCACCGATTCACCCGAGGAAGCGCGACGCAATGTGCGGATCAACCTGCGCAACGGCGCCAACGCGATCAAGGTATCGGCGACCGCAGGCGTCACCGATGCGGTACGGGTCGGTTACGCGGGCAAACCCGAGATGACCGAAACCCAGATCGCGGCCGTCTGCGAAGAAGCCCACAGCGCAGGCGTTCTCGTCGCGGCACACGCCCAGAGCAAAGAGGGGATTCTCCTCGCCCTGCGCGCGGGTGTCGACACCATCGAACACGGCGCGGGGATGACCCAGGAGATGATCGAGCTCTACACCGACAACCAGCGCTCGCTGCGTGGCTACTCCGCAGTGATCCCGACCCTGTTGGCTGCTGTGCCGCTGGTGAAACTGGACCGTTCGGTCACCACGATCGACGACGTGGTGCACGCCAACGCCGAGCTGGTGCTCGACGAGATGCTCGCCGGAATTCGCGACGCGCAGGCCAACGGGGTGGTCATGGGCATGGGCAGCGATTCCGCGCTGACATTTTCCACCCACTACGACATCTGGCGGGAAATGGACCTGCTGGTGCGGTACGGCGGTCTGAGCACCGCGCAGGTGCTCAACGCGGCCACGCAGGTCAATGCCCGGATCCTCGGGGTCGATGACGTCACCGGCGCGATCGAGGTCGGCATGGCCGCCGACCTGGTCGTGCTCGGCGCGAACCCGCTCGACGGATTCCGTGCGCTGGCCAGGCCGGAAATGGTGGTGGTGCGCGGGCACATCATCGATGCACCCGAGGTGAAACGGTTCCCCGCCATGGAGGCTCAGCTCGATTCCCTGTGAGCAGGACACGGGTGTCGATCCGGGTTCCTCCCGTTCGACCTAGGAGTGAGAAGGCCCAGTCGGGCCGGACACCTACGCGAGGAGGAAAGAACCATGACTCTCGATGATCTCGATGTCCTGCTCGGCGCCTGGGAACTCACCGGGCGCACCCACAGATCCGACCACGACGACATCACCGGGGCGGTCACCGTCACCCGCGTCCTGGACGGCGGGCTACTGCAGCTTCTCGGCACCATGCGGGTCGGCGACACCGAGATCCGCAGCCTGGAACTGATCTGGCCCGACGATGCGAGCGCGGGCTTCGCCGCGCACGTGTATTCCGGCACCGGCGCCCCACTCGACTACCGATGGATCCGTCAGGGAGACCGGCTCGTTCACTCGGGTCTCGGTATGACCTACACCGGCACGATCAGCACCGACGGTACGGTGATCACCGGCACCTGGTTGCCCGATCCGGATCGTCCGGACATGGCCGAGGCTGCCTACGACGCCACCATGATCCGCGTGTGAGCGGCGCGGCGTCATCTTCGCGCCGACTCGGAATTCCGATAGTGATCGAGGCAGCCCGCACTGCCGCTTCGGCCGCCAACTCAACTGACATATGTGACTCTGACGCTAACAGGGGACGTTTTCAGCGTGCGGTAAGTCGATCGGCTCAGCATCGTATTCGACGCAATCGAGTAAAACCTTCGCTGCGCGTCGTCGTCATAGCGAAACTCGGCAATGCCCTGCTTCCATCGCCCGTCGATCTTCAGCTGAACCTGCGGGTTCGCAGAGATATTGGCGCCCCAACCGGACTTGGTCCCGTGCATGCACACGATCCACGCTCCCGCGGAGTCCTCGGATATCGCAACCGGAACAGTTCGACGCTGGTTGGTCTTGCGGCCCACTGTCTCCAACTCGGCAGCCAAGCGGGTTTCCATCCCGAATGTCCGGGCCAGGGCTACCAGCGGGTTGGCGATGTATCTGCCGAACGATTGAAGCAGTCGCCACTTCGACCACCCTGTGTGTGTACTCATCACGGCCTCCGTATCTCATCGTGGTTCTTGCGAGGGGTGAAGTTGGTGGCGTGCCGTGCGGCCGACGTCCGTCGAAATAGTTGCCGTCATCTGTAGATGGAACGTCGGACAGGTAGCCACAAAATCGTCAGAGCGATCGGCAGGGTGAACCCGAGGGGAATATCGCCGATCAAATGCATGCTATGGGAGCTGTCTACGGCTGCCATGAGGGCCATCACGCCCATATGCGCGAAGTTCGTGACGATGGTGAAGTCGATGAAGAAGCGATTCGTGATGGGATCATTCGATGCTGCCCACACGTATGCTCCCCAACAAACGTAGATGACCGACAGCATGTAGAGGTACTCGTTGCCGCCATGGGCGGTCCAGGCCAGCAGACTTCCGAGGGTTCCGGAATCCTCGGCGAGGAGTGGATCTACATCGAGCAGAAGGCCGAGCGCGGCTGCTCCGAAGAACACGGCCATCGCCGCACCGAGGACCTTCATTCCGAGCTGTAATCGCCTCATCTGGCCTGCTGTGGGGCCGCGGCACTAGTCATCGAGTACATCCTCATTCAGGGGTCGGGACAACTTCATCGAGCGATTCGGCGGCGACTCGCCGGTCTCTGTCAGGAACGCTTGGGCGTAAACGCGCCCGGCCCGTTGCGCAGCGACATCGATGCGGCGGTGCGCCACCACGGCCGGTGCGGATCAGGGTCCTTTCCGGCGCCGAGTCGGTGCATCTGGTCGGTGTACCACTGCATGTCGAGCGCGTTGTCCAGTGGTGCGAGATCGGTCACAGCACCGAGGGCGCGGCGTAGCCCGAACTGGGTGCGTGCCACCTCGAGTCGGTCCGTCCGGCCGGTCAGGATCGCCTCGGCGGCATCGGGCACCAAGCATGCCGATCGGCCGAGCCCGACGATGTCGCAATCGCCGGAGCCGATCGCGCCGCGCATCGCCGAACCGCTGCGGAAGCCACCTGTCACCGCGATCGGTAGGTCACCGGCCAGGTCGCGGACGGTGTGGGCGTATTCCAGGAAGTACGCTTCGCGGTCCTGGGTGCGTTGCGAGGACTGTCCGAGCATCGCGGGAGCCTCATAGCTACCCCCACTGATCTCGAGCAGGTCGATCGATTCGTCCGCCAACGCTCGGATGACATCGCGGGATTCGTCTTCGGTGAATCCGCCGCGCTGGAAGTCCGCGGAGTTCAACTTGACACCGACGGCGAAGCTGGGCGAGACAGACCCGCGGATGGCGCGAATGATCTCGAGGAGGAACCGGCGTCGCCGCCGCGGATCGCCGCCCCAGTGGTCATCACGCTGGTTGGCCAGTGGTGACAGGAACTGTGTCACCAGATAGCCATGAGCTCCGTGTACCTCGACCCCGTCGAATCCGGCGGCTTCCAGCACCGCTGCGGTCCGGGCGAAGCGGTCGATGATCTCCCGGATCTCGCTGTCGTGCAGGGCTCGTGGGGTGACGGCGCCGGGGATTTTCGCCGCTACCGCGCTCGGCGCGACCGGCCTACGTCGACTGGCCAGAGCACTGGCCTGCCGACCCGGATGGTTGATCTGGACCCACAAGGGCGTGGCGACGTGAGCGAATGTCGCTGCCCACCGACGCAGCCCGGCCTGGTGCCGATCGTCTTCGACAACGACGTTGCCGGGCTCACCGATATGCCGTCGGTCGACCATCACGTTCCCGGTGATGACGAGACCGAACCCGCCGGCGCTCCACCGGTCGTAGGCGCGTTCGAGGCGCCGGGAGGGCCCATGGTCATCACCGCACAGCGCTTCGCTCAACGCGGATCTCATCATTCGGTTCGGCAGCGTCTGGCCGCATCGAAGCTCTAGTTGATCCTGCAGCGTCATGGTGCTGTGCGGCATGCGGTTCTCCGATCCAGAAGGCGACACCTGTCACTTTTATGAGTAGCACGGAGATTGCTCAAAGGCAACAGATGTTCCCTTTTGGGAACGTCGGTAGAGTGAGGATCTCGGCAGTCGGGGAGAGGATGGTGTGCGGTGAGGTTGGTGGATGTGGACTGTCCCATCGCGGCGCGTTTGCCGCGTCAACCGCGCCAGAAGCGCTCGAAGGCACGGGTCGAGCAGGTTCTCGACCAGGCGCACGCGATCATCGGTGACCGCGGGTTGGCGGGTCTGACGATGCAGCAGCTCGCCACAGATCTCGGTTGGCCTCGTCCGACGATCTACAAGCATTTCCCGTCGATCGAATCCGTGGTCCACGGCCTGGCCGAACGTCATGCCGACCGGCTCGACGAGCAGCTACGGGACCGGACTCCCGAAGATCTGCCGACGATCATTCGCATTGTGGCGCGCTCGTACGAGGATCCGATCGAAGCTGCCGTGCTCCTCGGCACCACCGGTGGCGCCGAGGACCCGCTGATGCGCCTCCTTGCCGAGCGCATCGCCGCCGCCGGTGCACCGACCGGGCAGGATCAGGGGTTTGCTCAGATGACCGCCGCAGCGCTGCGGGGATGCCTGATCTCCGCGGTGACCGCATCGGGCAGGGTCGACGAGCGTCATCTGGAGCAAATCGAAGCAATCGCGCAGCGTCTGACCGCGACTGGCCGACGCAGCTGATTCTCGATTCAGGCCGGTGGGGTACGAAGTATCGGTCGATGGCGCAGGCAACGTGGGTGGGCGCCCCGCCCGCCCGTATCCGGGGGCGGCTCGGCCCGGCGTGCGGGGCGCCCTTCGGCGACGGTTCGCAGGTGCCGTCGCCGGTCCTTGGGGGATGAAGGTCGGTAGCGGTCGTCGGTCAGAGGTCGACGGTGAGAGTCTCGGATGCGGCGCGGTCGACGCAGATCAGCATGGAGTCGGGGGGCGCGCCCGAAGGCCGAAGGCCCCGCCGGGTGGCCAGGCCCCCCCGGGCCCCCCCCCCCCCCCCAACCCCCCGCTCCGTCCCCCCCGCCCCGCCCCCCCCCCCCCCCGGCAGGTTCCACAGAACCCCTGCTGGCAGGAATATGCGACTTCGGGTAGCACGCTGCGCACAGCGGTGAGCGCCGACTCATCAGGAGCGACTGCGACCGTGCCTTCGGAGCGGTTCAGACGGAGCTGGAATGCCCGCCCGCCGAGAACCGGCGCTGGTGAGAAGCGCTCGAAATGAAAACCCGCATGGGGGCGCTGATCGAGGGTGGCGCGAACGTCGTGGAGCAGGGCCGAGGGCCCGCAGAAATACACCGAGGTCCGCGCGTCGACGTCGGCGAGAAGCTCCTCGGTATCGAGTCGCGTACCGGTGTGGATACGCACCCGCCGCGCGTCCAAGACGCTGATCTCGTCGAGCAAGGCCATGGTGTCTTCGGTACGGCCGAGGTAGGTCAGCTGCCAGTCCACGCCGGCGGCCGCGGCGGCGGCCACCATGGGCCAGATCGCGGTGATTCCGATACCGGCGGCGATGAAGGTGACGCGGGAGATATCAGCTCGGGCGAGATGTGGGTAGGCGAAAGGAAAGCCGTTCCGTGGTCCGCGTGCGATCAACGCGGTGCCGACCGGCAGCGAGTCGTGAATTTCGACGGATCCGCCGCCGCCGTCAGCGATGCGGCGCACGGCGATACGGTAAGTGCTGCGGTCGGCGGGATCCCCGCACAGCGAGTACTGGCGTTGTTTGCCCGAGGGCAACACGAGGTCCACGTGCGCGCCGGGGTGCCAGCGCGGCAGCGGTGAGCCGTCGGCCGATTCCAGGCGCAGTCCGACCACGCCGTCGGCGATCAGATCGGCGCTGGCCACGACCAATGTGAGGTCGCGATCGATGTGCTTCGCGGTGGGGATCTTGGTGCGGGCGACGAGGGCCGCGAAGGGATGGGTGGCCAAACGGTAGGCCGACATCAGCCTGTCCGGTCTACCGGGTCGGGTCAGCGACGCCGGCACTTGCCTGGAGCGAGATGAGGACACAGTGGACTCCGGTGGTGATTTTCAGTGGGCTGCGGCGCGTGCGGCGGGTGAGGACGCCAAGTAGGCGACGGCTTGGCTGGTCGAGCCGTATCGGGAGGGGTGATAGGAGGGACGGAGGTATTCGACGAACATCGCCGCCAGGCTGGCGGGACTGGGCATGAGCCCTCGTCGCCATGCTGATCGCACGTCACGGAATCGAATCCGCCGATCGTGATCGGCCAGTTCGGGGTCGACCGACATCAGGTAGCGGATCCCGCGGATCCACAGGATCGCGAGCGTGGGGGCGGCCAGGAACCATGCACGGACTCGGCGCCAATAGCGGCCGTCGAGGTGGGTGTAGAGCTCGTAGGCGACGTGGCGGTGTTCGACTTCCTCGGCCAGGTGCCAGCGGAACAGATCCAGCACCCGCGGTTCGATGGTGTGGTCCCAGCCGCGGGCGTTGAGCCCCCAGTTACCCAGGTAGGACGTGAAGTGTTCCAGCGCTGCGACGATGGCCACGCGTTCGAGCAGCCATGCTTGTTTGCGTCGGCCGGTGAAGTTTCGGTCTCCGAAGAGCTGGCGGAAGAACCATCGAACCTGGTCGAGATAGGGTTCGACCCGAAGGCCTTGTTGCTGAAGATGATCGAGCAGCGACTGATGCGAGCTCGAGTGGGTGGCCTCCTGCCCGATGAACCCGATCACGTCCTCCCGTACCGCCTCGTCGACGATCAGCGGCAACGCTTTGCTGAACACGTCGACGAAGAAGACCTCTCCCTCGGGCAGCAACATGTTCATGCCGTTGCAGTAGTGGGTGGCGAAGGGATTGCCGTCGACGTAGTGCATCGGCAGACCGGTCCAGTCCCAGCTCACGTTGCGTGCGCTCAGAGCGACCTTGTCGGTGTCATTGATCAGGGTCATGGCAGTGGTCCTTTGGTCTGAGGGGCGGCGGTCTGGTCATCGGCGAACGCGCGTATGTACCCGGCGATCTCGGCGGGGCGAAATGCCGGGGCCCAGTGACCGCCCTCGACGGATCGGATTCGGTGTGCCGCTGTCCAGCGGGCGATGTCTGTCTGGCTGGCAGCGGTGATGAAGATGTCACCGCGCGGCGCCAGCACCTGCACGGGCACCTCGGTGTGCCGTCGTTGCGGGCGCAGCAGCCGTGGCCCGAGGTTGGCGGAGTAGATCTTGAGGCCGCCCCGGTTCTCGCGGGCGCGATCACCCCGCCTGCCCGGCGGCGGAGTTCCGGTTTCGAAGCGCTCGGCCAGCTTGATCACGGCGTCGACGACGCCGAGGCGGCACATCAACGGCGCCAGCCACGGAATCTGGAAAAATCCCATATACAGCGGGGACTTCCACATTCCGAGTACCTCACGCCACCCCTGTGGCCCGGCCCCCAGTCGAGCGCCGATCCAGAAGGGAACATGGTCAAGGCACGGCCCCGAGATCGAGCTGAGCGAGGCGATCTTGTGCTGGACAGCCCCGGTGGCAACATGCCAGGCCTGCACCGACCCCCAGTCGTGGCCGACCAGGTGCACGCGCTCGCCCGGGGCCACCGCGTCGATGATCCGGTCGATGTCGTCGGCCAACTGGTCGAGCCTGTAGGCGCTGATGTGGGGCGGTACGTCCGAAGCGCCCGAGCCGCGCACATCGAAACTCACGACGTGAAAGGTGGCCTCGAGCTCGTGTGCTATTCCGTCCCACACGCTGTGGTCATCGGGGAACCCGTGCACGCACAGCAGCGTCGGTGCCGCGGGGTCGCCGCGTTCATAGATCGCCAGACGAACTCCGTCCGAGGCCATCACGCTGCGCGTCATTCTCGAACACCCGGTTCGGTCAGCGACGCGGCCGCGTGCCGGTAGAGCCTGGCCTTGATCAGACCGAGTGTCGCCCCCGCCTTCGGAGCGAGCGTTCGCGCGCGGGCGAGCGACTCGTCGAACAACTCACTCTCCGGCACCGCGGCGTCGACCAATCCGGCCGCTGCGGCGTCTCGGCCGCCGTAGCGCCGCGCGGTGGTCATCGATTCGTGCGCGGCGGCCGGGGTCAGTTTCGCGGTGATCAGGTCGCACATCCCGTCGGTGAACGGGATCTGGATATCGACCTCCGGGAAGCACACGTAGCCGCGATCGCTGCGCATCACCCGATGGTCATGGGCTAGCGCCAGCATCGCCGCCGCGCCGAACGCATGGCCCTGGATGGCCGCGACTGTCGGCAAGTCCAACGTCAGTACCCGTGCGAGCAGGGCCTGCACCCGCGCGCTGAACGCCGGAATCTGGTCACCGTGGGACATCAGCCACTGCAGATCCAGGCCATTGGACCAGAACTTGCCGCTGGCCGTGGTAACCAGCGCGCGAGGCCCTTTGCGGGCGCTGACGACGTCGAGGTGAGCTTCGACGGCGTCGAGCCAACCCGGACCGATCACGTTCTCGCCGTTGCCCAGGTCGAGGACATCGACGTCGTCGAGTCGAGAGAGGGTCGGCACCGACGCCACTGTCGATTGTGCGAAATTCATTTCTAGAAAATATCCTCTATATGAGGTCCTGTCCAGCTCCGCGGTCTGGGATACTCCCCACGTGGCCAGAACGCTGTTTTCCATAGACGCGCTGCTCGATGCCGCTCGCGAGGTCGTGCTTCAGCGCGGACCGCGCGCGGCCACGATCACCGCGATCGCCGCTCGAGCCGGTGCCCCGGTCGGATCCATCTATCACCGCTTCGACTCCGTCGATGAAATGCTGGCCCAGGCGTGGCTGCGTGCGATCTACCGCACCCACGCGGTGTGGCCGAAGACCTTGCCCGCCGATCCGCCGGCGATCGAGATCATCGTCGAGTTGGCGTCGGCGCTGTTCGACCACTGCGTCGAAGACCCTCACGACGCGCTTCTGCTGGACCGTCTGCCTCGTGAAGATGTACTGAATCTGCGCCTTTCGGCACAGATGGTCGGCCAGATCCGCGACGCCGAACAGGAAACCACGTACCTGATGTGTCAACTGGCCAAGGCGCTGCTGGGTCGAGCAAAGCGCGACGATGTCGACATGCTGGTGTTGGCTATCGTCGACATGCCGTTCAGCTTCGCCAAGCGGTATCTGCAACAAGGTGAACATCCCCCGAAGGCCCGACGCGAACACCTGTCCAACGCGGTTCGAGCCGTCATCGGGTCCTCCGCCCTCCCGCGGGCATCGGACACACTGTCCGCGCAGCCGACTGAGCACGGATCGTCCAGGACGTCCGGCACACGGTGACGCAGCGGCGCACTCGGTATCCGCTGCAGCTTTCGTCTCCGCCGCGACGATCGGCGCCCGCTCGGTTCGCGGGCAGGCGATGTTTACGGATAGGCGTTCGAGCGCCGCGGAGGGCTCGTGCTTGTTCGATCACACGGCCCGCGAGTGGCCTGGTCGTTGCCCGAGGCTGAGCCGAACTGCCTCGTCAGTGCGATCTGACACCGTGGGCAACGCACAGCGAATCGGCCGAGCGAGACCGACGTCGAGGATGGCCCTGCGCGCCGCTTCAGGATCGACCTCGACTCGGCCTGAGACTCGCCACCGGGCGACCTACCGGTTCACGCTCTCCGGCTACGCGCAACGCGGCACGTGGAACGGTTCGTGACACCGAACGCCAGCTGATCCACGACTCACCGTCCCCGCGATCATCTCGACCAGGGTTCTCCACGCAGCGGCTGTTCGTCGCGCGCCCGGTGTTCGTTGTCGCGGAGGCGGGGCTCATAGTGTGCGAAGAAGACCTTGCCGATGAGTTCGCGGCGGCTGTGCACGCCGGTCTTGTCGAAGATGCTCTTGAGATGTTGCTGAACGGTGTGTGCGGAGAGCACCAGTTCGGCGGCGATCTGCGAGGTCGACGCACCCTGCAGGACCAGACGGGTGACGTCCTTCTCGCGCTCGGTCAGCCCGTAGGCGGACATGAGCAGGGGGTAGAGGCGGCCCGGGTTGGCGGGCTCGATGATGATGGCGGTGCGTGGATCCCCGGTCGAGTTCAGGCAGGCGCCGTGGAGCACGACCCAGGTGCCCGTTCGTGAGAGGACTCGGACCACGGTGACCTCGCCGCCGTGCGGGCGTTCGGCCACCCGCCGCGTCCGGCCCGCGAGGGCGAGTACCGACGACGGCAGTCGACCGGCATCCCAATCGCCGTCCGGCAGTTCCGAAAGCCACTGCGCGGCACCGGGTGTGCTGGACTCGACGTTCCCGTGGTGATCCAGGATGAGCAGCCCCGGGGAATCGGCGAAGTCGGGCTGACGCGCCTGCCCGAGTAGCAATGCCGCGCGGGCGCCCTCGGCGAGCAGGGGCGCTATCGAGCGCAGGAAGTCCTTCTCGGGATCGGTGAAGATCGGTGCCCGCGGTTCTCGATACAGCGCCAGTGCACCCCATACCTCACCGGAACGGGTGCGCAGGCGGGTGACGAGCTCCTGGTCGCCGCCCATGGTCATGTTCCGGTGCCAACGGGGACTGTTCGACGGGTCGCCACCGGTCAGCTCGTGGAGGGTGGACATGCCCGACTTCGAGCGCGCCACATCCGCGAGTTGGTTGACGTCCTCGGCGTAGTACTCGCTGACCAGCCACTCGCTGGGAAACTGGTCGAGGCCGTGATGGTAGTGGCTCGTCATCAGCAGGGAGGCCGGGTCGAGGGTGTAGAAGCACGGAGTCCAGAAGTGCGGGACCGCGCGGGCGAGGACCTCGGTCGACTCCTGCCACAGCGACACCAGATCACGCGGCTCGGCGCACAGCCGGCTGATCTTCTCGACCGCCCGCTGGAAAGTGTCCGCGCTCATCAGTCAACGGTACGACCGGCGGCCGCGCCGCGGAATGCCAGCTTTCTGGTATTTCGTGGCAGTTCGCTCCTCCCTAACGTCGTCGGTGACACAAAGGAGTCGGCGATGACGACAACGACGACGAGGGTCCGGTTGGCCCCGCCACCCCCTGCCCTCATGCGCATGATCAATCCGCTCGTCCGGCGGGTGCTCTCGAATCCCCGGCTGGGTCGGCGCATTCCCCTGCAGGCGCTGCTGGAGTTCCCCGGCAGACACAGCGGCAAGACGTTTCGCGTGCCGGTATGCCTGCACACCATCGACGGCGTGCCCACGGTCTTCACCGAACGGCGGTGGCGGCTGAACTTCACCGATCCCGTCCCGGTCACCGTCACCACGCGGGGACGCGTCCGGCACGGTCGGGCCGTCCTGCTGCGGTCCACGCCGCAGGAGCTGGGGACGGCATTGCGGCAGGCCATGGACAACGGCGCGACGCCGTTCGAGCTCGGGCTGAAGGTCGCCCGCGGCCATACCCCGACGGTCGAGGATCTGTCCGCCATCGTGCGCTGGCGCATCCGTATCGACTTCGCTGACGAGGAGTGAGATCCCATGGAGATCACCAAGATCGGAGCCGACATCAGCGTGCTGGCCGACTGTCAGCGGGTTCCCGGAATCGGGTTCGTCCCGGTCAACGCGTTCGTCCTGCACGCGACCGAACCTGTCGTCATCGATACCGGGCTCAGCCTGCCCGGGCGCGGCTTTCTGACCGCGCTCGACTCGGTGCTGGACCCGAGCGACGTCGAGTGGATCTGGATCACCCACCCGGACCGCGATCACACCGGCGGGCTGCGGGAGCTGCTCGACGCCGCGCCCCGCGCCCGGGTGATCACGACATTCCTCGGTCTGGGCATCATGTCGATGGCGGATCCGCTGCCGATGGACCGGGTCTACCTGCTCAATCCCGGGCAGTCACTCGACGTCGGCGACCGCACGCTGACCGCGTTCCGGCCACCGCTGTTCGACAACCCGTCGACCACCGGCTGCTACGACGAGCACACCGGTGCATACTTCAGCTCGGACTGTTTCGGCGCGCCGATGCCCTCCGCTGAGCTCGCCACCTGCCCCGACGTCGGCTACGTCGGCAAGAATGAACTGCGCGACCGTCAGCTGCTGTGGGCCACCGTGGACAGTCCCTGGGTACACACCGTCGACCCGGCGAAGTACCTCGACACCCTCGCCGCGGTACGGACATTCGACCCGGCCATGATCCTCGGCACCCACCTGCCACCCGCGCTCGGCCGCACGGCCGAATTCCTGGACATGCTGGCCGCGGCACCGGACGCGGACCGCTTCCTCGGCCCCGACCAGGCAGCCCTCGAACGGCTGCTCGCCACCTTCGAACCGGCCACCACGACAGACTGACATCGTTCGTATCACTCTGTGCCAGTGCGGTACTCAGCGTGGACGGTGGACTCGTGATCGCGCGACCAGTTCGATCGTCACCGCGACCGCGCAGGCCTGCGACAGCATCAGGCCGATGAGGACCAGGATCTGGACCGCGCCGGCCTGAAGGGCCGACCCACTGGTGAGCAGTACGCCGATGAAAGCGCCGGGGAGGGTCACCAATCCCACCGTGCGGGCTTGGTCGACGCCCGGTATCAGCGCGTCGGTCGCGGTGTTGTCGAGGACCAGCAGCCGGGCGGTCCGGTCGCCGAATCCCAGGCTCAACGCGGCCTCGACCTCGCCCCGGCGCTGCGTGATGGCGTCCAGGCCGCGCCGCGCGGCCAGCGAGGTCGCTGTCATGGTGCCGCCGAGCAGAATCCCGCCGATCGCCACCAGCGCGACCCCATCGATCGGGACGACTCCGCTGAGCAGGGTCGCGGGCAGCACCGCGCCGATACCCGCGGCGATCGCCAGCGCCAGCCACGCTCCCGACCGCCCCGCCTCCGCGCGGCGGGCAGAGGTGAACGCCGCCGCCCCGAACATGACCACCAGGACGAACGCCGCCGACCACACCTGCCGTACCGCCGCGGCCAGGACCAGCGCGATCAGACCCAATTGCAGCACGGCTCGACCCGCCGCCGCGGGCACCACGGTGGGTGCGCCCAGATGGGTCAGCCGGTAGAGCAGGGCCGCGGCGGCTACCAGCGCCAGGCAGAGCAGGGCCAGACCGAGACCGGGTGTGACCGCCATGCTGTCTCCTCACCGAGATGTCAGCAGGATCTTACGAACGATCCCGCGGAGCACGGACCACCCCATAGGGCCTCGCCGGTGAGCGCTCGTCACGAATCGTCGACCTGCCCTGTCCTAGCTACCGACAGACTCCGCCGACTTTGCCGAGACGAGGTTCCGTATGGACACAGGCACGCCCGCCATCGATTCACTCGATGATCTGCGCCGACACCTGCAGTGGGCGATCGAGCTCGAGCACGCGACCATACCGCCCTACCTGTGCGCGCTGTACTCGCTCGTGCCGGGACGCAATGCCGAAGCGGCACAGGTGATCAGCAGTGTATTCGTCGAGGAGATGCTGCACCTGGCGTTGGCGGCCAACCTGCTCAACGCCGTCGGCGGCGCACCGCAGCTCGACGCGCCGCAGCTGTTGCCCGAGTATCCGCATTCACTGCCCCACGGGGACCCGTCCGTGCGCATCAGCCTGTTGCCGTTCGGGCCGGCGGCGCTGGAACAGTTCGCGCGCATCGAGAAGCCCGCCTCGGTCGAGGCGCCGCCGGAACCGCAGGGCTACCACACGATCGGGCAGTTCTACGCGGCGATCGAATCGGGACTGCGCACCCTGACCGACACGCTGGGCGAGGACGCGGTCTTCTGCGGCGATCCGCATCGTCAGCTCGCGGAGATGCACTTCAACAGTGGTGGGGGACAGGTCATTCCGGTGCACGATCTGAAGTCCGCGCTGGCCGCGCTGGCGGAGATCGTCGAACAGGGCGAGGGTGCCGCCCACACCCAGGTGTGGGACGGCGACAAGGACGTCTTCCACCCCGAGCGTGATCAGGTCGCCCACTACTACCGGTTCGTCGAACTGACGGAACGTCGGCGGTTCCAGCCCGGCGACACCCCGCAGACCGGGCCGACCGGCGAGCCGATCGCGCTGGATCTCGACGGGGTGCTGCCGATGCGCCCCAACCCGCGCAGCGGTGACTACCCGGAGGGCAGCCCGGTGCGGCTGGCACAGCAGGAGTTCGACAACACCTACTGCCTGCTGCTGTACCTGCTGGAAGACACCTTCAACGGCAACCCCGCCCAGATGCGGGAGGTCGTCGGGGCGATGTACGCGCTGAAGTCACAGGCCCAGGCCCTGATGACGATGCCGAGCGGTGACGGCCGCACCACCGCGGGTCCGACTTTCGAGTACGTGCCCCCCGAACAGCGGGAATGAGGTCGTCGTGGCGGGACACGGCCGCCGCGCACGAGCGCGTCACGAATTCGCGGTCTGTCCTGTCCTCCTTACAGGGGAGGCTCGTCGCCCCGCAACAGCACCACAACGGAAAGGGAAGTAGATGAAGATCGTCGTTATCGGTGGTACCGGGCTCATCGGCGCCAAGGTCGTCACCCGTCTGGGCGAGCACGGTCACGAGGCGGTCGCGGCCTCGCCCAACACGGGTGTGAACACGCTGACCGGCGAGGGCGTGAAGGAGGTGCTGCAGGGCGCGGATGTCGTCATCGACGTCTCCAACTCGCCGTCGTTCGCCGACGACGATGTGATGGCCTTCTTCCGCACGTCGACCACCAACCTGATCGACGCCGCGAACGGTGCGGGCGTCGGCCACTATGTCGCGCTGTCGGTGGTGGGCACCGAGCGGCTGCCGGAGTCGGGCTACCTGCGGGCCAAGGTGGCGCAGGAGAGCCTGATCAAGGACTCCGGCCTGCCCTACTCGCTCGTGCACGCGACGCAGTTCTTCGAGTTCGCCGGAGGTATCGCCGACGCGGCGACCACCGACGGTGTGGTGCGGCTCTCGCACGGAGGTGTGCAACCGATCGCCGCCGACGACGTCGCGGCGGTCGTGGGCCGCACGTCCGTGGGCGAGCCGGTCGGCGGGACCCTCGAGATCGGCGGACCGGAGGCGTTCGGTCTCGACGAGTGGATCCGCACCGTGCTGACCGCCCGATCCGATCCGCGCGAGGTGGTCACCGATCCCCAGGCCCGGTACTTCGGGGCGATCCTGGGGCCGGACAGCCTGCTGCCCGGCGCGGGTGCCCAACTCGCGTCCACCACGCTCGCGGAGTGGCTGGCGCGTCAGTGAATCGCGCACGCGGGGGGGGGGCCCCCCCCCCCGGGGGGGGGCCGGGCGAGGGGGGGAAAAACAAAGTGGGGCGGGGGCCCCCGCGGGCGCGGGGCGGGGCCGGGGGTGGCCCGGACGTCGAGGACCGGTGGGGTGAGCCAGTCGGCGTCCAAGCGCAGCTGCCAGGAGTGCAGGTGGGTGCGGGGGAAGGCGGCGGTGCGGTCGAACAGCGGGTCGCCGAGGATGGGGTGGCCGA
>NZ_JARWOJ010000101.1 GCF_029868625.1 Nocardia neocaledoniensis
TGATCAGTTCCTGCTCAGGGGTTTTCGAGAACCCGTAGTTGAACGAGGAACCACCCAGTCCGTCACCGTGGGTCACCTCGATGACCGGGACACCCGAACCGTCAAGAGCGGCAACGATATTGCGCACCTCGTCCGCGGTGAACTGGTGGCGCTTGTGATGCGAACCGTCACGCAGCGAGGTGTCGGTGACACGCACATCGAGTTCGCCCGAGTAGGGCTTCAGGATGTTGTTCATGGTCGAATCTCCTTACACCCGAGCCGAGATGATCTGGTCGGCCAGCACATCACCCACACGGGTGGCGGCGGCGGTCATGATGTCGAGATTGCCCGCATACGGCGGCAGGAAATCACCCGCGCCTTCGACCTCGACGAAGATCGACACCTTCGCCATCCCCCCGGAAACCACCGACGGATCATCGAACTGCGGATCGTTGAGCAACCGGTACCCGGGCACGTATTCCTGGATCGACTTCTCCATCGCGAAAATACTGTCCGCGATCGCGTCGCGGTCGGCGTCTTCGGGAATGGCGCAGAAGATGGTGTCGCGCATGATCATCGGCGGCTCGGCCGGGTTCAAGATGATGATCGCCTTACCCCGCTGCGCGCCACCGATGGTCTCGACCCCCTTGGACGTGGTCTTGGTGAACTCGTCGATATTGGCGCGGGTACCGGGACCGGCCGACACCGACGACACCGAGGCGACGATCTCGGCGTAGGCCACCGGCACCACCCGCGAGACCGCCGCGACCATCGGGATGGTGGCCTGACCACCACAGGTGATCATGTTGACGTTCATCGCATCACGCAGCGAGTCCAGGTTCACCGGCGGAATCACCGCCGGACCCACCGCGGCCGGAGTCAGATCCACCGCCCGGATACCGGCGGCTTCGTATTTGGGGGCGTATTCGCGGTGGACGTAGGCGGACGTGGCTTCGAACAGCAGGTCCGGCTTCTCCTCCAGACCCAGCAGCCAGTCCGCGCCCTCGGCCGAGGTTTCCAAACCCAGCCCACGGGCCCGCTTGAGCCCTTCGGACTCGGGGTCGATCCCGATCATCCAGCGCGGCTCGATCTTGTCCGAACGCAGCAGCTTGTAGAGCAGGTCGGTGCTGATATTGCCCGACCCCACGATCGCGGCGGTGACTTTGCTGGTCACAGTGGTACTCCTAGAAAGTCTGGGTTCAGCTGAAACGCAAACGGACAGAACCGAGCCCGGAGAACTCGGCATGGAACTCGTCCCCGGCCCTGGCATCGATGGCACGCGTGCAGGAACCGGGCAACACGATGTCGCCCTTGCGCAACCGCACCCCGAACGTGGCGACCTTGCGCGCCAGCCACGCCACCGCGATCACCGGATCACCCAGCACCGCGTCGCTGCGGCCCTCGGCGATCACCTCACCGTTGCGGGTGAGCACGGCATCGATGGCCTTGATGTCGATATCGGCCGGGGCGACGCGCTGCTCACCGAGCACGAAACCGGCCGAGGACGCGTTGTCGGAGATGGTGTCGGCCAACCCGATCTTCCAGTCCGTGATCCGGGAATCGATCAACTCGATCGAGGGCGCGTAGGCCACGGTCGCGGCGAGCACGTCTTCCTCGGTGCAATCCTGCCCGGGCAGGTCCGCGCCGAGGACGAACCCGACCTCGACCTCCACCCGCGGCAACAGGTATTTCGAGGTGTCGACGGGGACGTCTTCGAAGACTTCCATCTCGGCGAGCAGGTGACCGTAGTCGGGCTCGTCCAC
>NZ_JARWOJ010000102.1 GCF_029868625.1 Nocardia neocaledoniensis
GCTCGACAATGTCGCCGCCGCGTCGAAGGTCCTGCAGGAGATGGGCGTCGACAACGGCGGCAGGCTCGGCCCGCTCATCCACAGCCTGAACACGATGTCACAGGGCCTGGAGAAGAACCGGGCCAACCTCCCGGTGGACCCCGCGTCCTCACCCACCACAACGGCGGGGGGGCACGGCCCCCCCCCCCCGCCTTTCGTCTGCCTGTCAGCAGTTGCGCAGTTCGGGGCTCTGGTTGAGCAGCTGGGCGCGCGGGCTGATGTAGCGGGAGTAGGTCTCGCCGCCGACCGCCGAGAGCGGGAAGGCCGCGACCCGGTGGCAGTTCTGGAAGGCCAGCTTCACGCCGAAGTGGCGTTCCAGGCCGCCGCGGATGGCGTCGGAGGCCAGTGCGCGCAGCAGCTGACCGCGGGCCACCTCGTCCGGCGGCGGCACCACGTTGTCGGCGAATTCCGCGTCGCCCGCCCGCAGTTCACCGGCGACGCGGCTCACGACCTCCCAGGCGTAGGGCAGTGACGTACGGACGCATTCGACGAATTCCGCGTCGTCGATATCGCCCTGTTCGGCGCGCTCGAGCAATGCGGCGGGAACATCGAGGGACATGGCGCTCTCCTCCTGCTTGGGGGTGGTCGGCGGGATGCGATGCCCCTACGAGTCTAAACGAAATCCGTTGTCAATAACCCTGGATTCATTCCGAAAGTGCTTTTCGGAGTGCGTTTTTCGCATCCGCGACCAGCTCCGCGACGAGTTCGCCCGCGGGTTGCTCGCCGGTCAGTGAATGCGCTTGCCCCGCCCACAGATTCACATCGTCGGAGTTGCCCGTCGACCTGGCCGCCGCTCGCAACGGGGCGGTGGCGTAATGAATTTCGGGGTACGCGGCGGGCGCCGTCGCGGTGTGCGCCTCCAGAAAACTGTTGCGGATCCCGCGGGCGCGCCGTCCGGTGAAGGCGCGGGTGAGCATCGTCGGCTCCGTCGACCCGATCGCGGCGCGATGCACGGCGTTGGTCCCGGCCTCGGGACAGCGCAGGAACGCGGTGCCGAGCTGTCCGGCCGCGGCGCCCGCGGCCAGTACCGCGGCCAGCCCGGCGCCGGTGGCGATCCCACCGGCCGCGATGATCGGCCGCGCGGTGACGGCGGTGAGCAGCTGGATCAGCGTGAGCAGGCCGGGCGGGTCGACGATGTCCTCGGCCGGATCGTCGAGGAAGCTCGCGCGGTGGCCGCCCGCCTCGGCGCCCTGCGCGATGAGCGCGTCGGCGCCCGCGTCGAGGGCGATCAGCGCTTCGGCGGGGGAGGTGACCGTCACCCAGACCTCGGTGCCGACGGCGTGCAGCCGGTCGACCTCGACGGCGGTCGGGCAGCCGAAGGTCGTCGAGACCACCGCGATCGGGTCGGCGACCAGCAGGTCGAGCTTGTCGGCCCAGGCGTCGGTGTCGTGCCTCGGCGTGCCGAGTGGATGGTCAACGCCCAGTTCGGCGAGGTAGGCGGCGTAGGCCGCGGGCTCGGCCACCGGGCCGGGCGCGAACAGGTTCATCCCGAACGGTGCCGTGGTGGTGGCCCTGGTGGCCGCGATCTGGGCGGCCATCGCGTCGGCGGCCAGGTATCCCGCGGCCAGTTGGCCGAAGCCGCCCGCCGCCGAGACGGCGGCGACCAGTTCCGGGGTGGTGGGGCCGCCCGCCATGGGCGCGGCGACGATGGGGACACGCAAGCTCTCGATCACCATGGTCCGAGTCTGGCCTGTCGGGGTGCGGGCAGAGTCCGTCGACTGCCCGGATAACGGACCCGACGGTGCGATTGTTACCGTCCGACACGGCTCCTACCTGCGACTTCCTCCCGGAAGGTTGCGGAATGGTCACGGCCGGGTAGAGTTCCCGTCACAACGGATGCCGAAACGTTACGTCGAGTCGGCAGCGGGAACCGCGAGAGCGGCTTCCGGGCCGGGTCGCCAGAGCCGGTGTCGTTCCCTTTGTCGCCGGACGCTAGGACGAAACTTTGTCGCAGCACCGTATGGGCCCCGAATCCATCTCCGTCAAGGCCCTGCTGGGTGACGGAGGCGCCGGGCGCCCGAGCCGGCACCGCGCCGAACCGTCCAGGACCGACCGGGTGCGGGTCGCCGCCAGCGCCGCGGTCGCCACCGGCGCGCTGGTCGGCATCGCCGCCCAGGTCGCCCCGACCATCGCCTACGCGGCCCCGCTGCTACCGACGCAGAAGGACGACGTCGAGGCCTCCGTCGTCCCCGATTCCGCTCGCGAGGCGGCCGAGGTCAGCCTGATCGCCGCGCAGCACACCGCCCCCGCCGCCGAGGCGCCCGCGCAGATCGACGCCGTCGCAGCGCCGATCGCCGCGCCCGTGGCCGCGCCGTTCGGCATCGGCAACCTGCCGCCCGAGATCTCCGCGCCGCTCGCCCAGGTCGAAGACATCATCCAGGGCATCCAGCACCAGGTCGCGCCGCCGCAGGCCGCCCGTCCGGTCGCCGGCCCGATCAGCTCCGGCTTCGGCGCCCGCTGGGGCGCCATGCACAGCGGCATCGACTTCGCCGATTCGCTCGGCGCCCCGATCCACTCCGTCATGAGCGGCACCGTCGTCGAGGCGGGCCCTGCCTCGGGCTTCGGCCTGTGGGTGCGCGTGCTCCAGGACGATGGCACCACCGCTGTCTACGGCCACGTCAACGACATGCTCGTCACCCAGGGTCAGCGGGTGAACGCGGGCGATGTCATCGCGACCGTCGGCAACCGCGGCCAGTCCACCGGCCCGCACCTGCACCTCGAGATCTGGGACCAGGGCGGCACCAAGATCGACCCGCTGCCCTACCTCGCCTCGAAGGGCGTGCCGATGGAGTGGGGTCCGTCCGCGCACTGAGCGCCCGCGCGGTTTTCACCGCGAAACCAAAGTGACGGTGGTTCGCTATGAGCCCCGTCACTTTGCTGTGTGATGCGGCAACGCCGCTGGTCGGCGGGCCGATAATCCTCAGGGCCCATGGAACCTGGGGCCCGGAAACCGGGCTGGATATGATGGCTCGATCTGCACCGGGCGGCCGTCAGCGCGTCCAGGCTCGATGAGAGGTGAATGAACTCGAATGGAAACCGCCCGTCGTTCTGCCCGCGGTAACCGCCGTCGCCGGTCGAGCAGTCCGACATTCGGGCAGTTACTGACCGGGGCGGTCGAGTCGTCGGCCGATCGGGTCGCCGTCCGGTTCAACCCCACCGGCGAGCCCGGCGATCAGCGTCAGCTCACCTATTCCGAGTTCGATCAGCGCTCCGCGCAGCTGGCCAGGGAGCTGATCGGGCGCGGGATCGGCCCCGGCGACGTGGTCGCCATCGGCATCGCCCGCAGCATCGAATCGGTGCTCGCGGTGTGGGCCATCGCCAAGACCGGCGCCGCCTACGTGCCCGTCGACCCGAACTATCCGGCCGACCGCATCGCCCACATCCTCTCCGACTCCGGCGCGGTACTCGGTCTCACCACCGGCGCGCATCGCGGTGTCCTCGGTGACACGCTGCCGTGGCTCGAACTCGACGACGCGGCGACGGCGGCGCGCATCGCCACCCAGCCCACGCACCCGGTCTCCTACGCGGATCGGGTCCGCACGCTCGACGAGCGCCACCCGGCCTACCTGATCTACACCTCCGGCTCCACCGGCAAGCCCAAGGGCGTCGTGGTGACCCACACCGGTCTGGCGCCGCTGGTGGCCGCCGAGCGCGAGCACTACCGCGTCACCGCCGAGGCGCGGGTACTGCACGTGTGCTCGCCGAACTTCGACGTGTCGGTGCTCGAGCTGCTGCTGACCTTCGCCGCGGGCGCCACCCTGGTGATCGCGCCGCCGCAGGTGTTCGGCGGTTTCGAACTCGCCGATCTGCTGCGCCGCGAGCGGGTGACGCACATGCTGATCACCCCGGGCGCGCTGGAATCGGTCGATCCGGCCGGCCTGGACGACCTGCGCGTCGTCGTGGTCGCCGGTGACAAGTTCGGCCCCGAACTGGTCGGCCGCTGGGCGGTCGGCGAGCGCGAGTTCTACAACGGCTACGGCCCGACCGAGGCCACCATCCTCGCCACCAGCACCCCTCCGATGGACCCCGCCGCGCCGGTGACGATCGGCTCCGCGATCGTGGGTGTCGGTGCCTTCGTCCTGGATTCGCGCCTGCGCCCGGTGCCCGCCGGAGTGATCGGCGAGCTGTACCTGTCCGGTCCCGCGCTGGCCCAGGGCTACCTGAACCGGCCCGGACTGACCGCGGAACGGTTCGTCGCGAGCCCGTTCGGCGCGCAGAGCGGCGACGCCGCCGCCCGGCTGTACCGCACAGGTGACCTGGTGCGCCGCACCGAATCCGGTGACGGCGTCATCGAATACATGGGCCGCTCGGACTTCCAGGTGAAGATCCGCGGCTTCCGGATCGAGCTGGGCGAGATCGACAACGCTCTCACCGCGCATCCCGACATCGACTTCGCGGCGACCCTCGGCAAGACCCTGCCCTCCGGCGTGACGGCACTGGTGTCGTACGTGCTGCCGAGGGCGGGCGCCACCGTCGAGGTGAGCGCGCTCGACGCGTTCCTCGCGGAATCGTTGCCCGGCTACATGATTCCGGCCTCGATCATGGTGCTCGACCAGATCCCGCTGACGCCGGTGGGCAAGCTGGATCGCAAGGCGCTGCCCGAACCGGTCTTCGCGGCACGGGAGTTCCGCGCGCCCTCGACCCCCGTGCAGGAGATCGTCGCCGAGGTCTTCGCGACGCTGCTGACCGCGGGCGGGGCCGAGGAGATCCGCGTCGGCGCCGACGACGACTTCTTCGAACTGGGCGGCAACTCGCTGCTCGCCGCGCAGGCCGCCACCCGGATCGGCGCCGCGCTCGACACCAGGGTGCCGGTGCAGGTGCTGTTCGAGGCGAGCACCGTCGCCGCGCTGGCCGAGCGGGTGGAACGCCACATCGGCACCGGCTCCGGGCAGGAGCTGCTGCCGCAGGAGCGGCCCGAGATCATCCCGCTGTCGTTCGCGCAGCAGCGGATGTGGTTTCTCAACCGGTTCGATCCGACCAGCGCGGTCAACAACATGCCGATCGCGGTGCGCCTGTCCGGTGCGCTCGATGTCGACGCGTTGCGCGCGGCGGTGCGCGATCTGGTGGCGCGGCACGAGGTGCTGCGCACCATGTACCCGCAGGTCGACGGCGCAGGCCAGCAGCTGATCCTGCCGCTGAGCGATCCGCGCGCGGTGCCGGGCCTGGAGTGCGAGCAGGTCACCGAGGACCAGGTGCCCGCGCTGGTCGCCGAGACGGTGGGCGTCGGCTTCGACGTCGCGCTCGCCCCGCCGATCCGGCTGCGCCTGCTGCGGCTGCGCGCGGACGAGCACGTGCTGGTGTGCGTGGTGCACCACATCGCCGGTGACGGTGTCTCGATGGGCCCGCTCACCCGCGACCTGATGGGCGCCTACGTCCAGCGCAGCGCGGGCCGGGAACCGCGCCTGCCCGAACTCGCCGTCCAGTACGCCGATTTCACGCTCTGGCAGCGGTCGGTGCTCGGCACCGAGGACGATCCGGATTCGGTGCTGGCCCAGCAGATCGACTACTGGCGCACCCAGCTCGCCGGGCTGCCCGACCAGCTCGACCTGCCGACCGATCGCCCGCGCCCGGCCGATGCCACCTACCGTGGCGCCACCCTCGACTTCCGCATCCCCGCCGAGGTGCACGCCGGGCTCGACAAGCTCGCGCACACGCACAATTCGACCCTGTTCATGGTCGTGCACGCGGCGCTGTCGGCGCTGCTGGCCCGGCTCTCGGGCAGCACCGACATCGCCGTCGGCACGCCGGTGGCCGGTCGCGGTGACGCCGCCCTCGACGATCTGATCGGCATGTTCGTCAACACCCTGGTGCTGCGCACCGAGGTGGACCCGGCGGCCACGTTCGAGGAGCTGCTCGCGCACACGCGCGGCACCGATATCGCGGCCTTCGGCCACTCCGACGTGCCCTTCGAGCGCCTCGTCGAACTGCTCGACCCGGCCCGTTCCACGTCGCGGCATCCGCTGTTCCAGGTGATGCTCGCGTTCCAGAACATGGCGCGCACCGCGCTCGAGCTGCCCGGCATGACGGTCAGCGGCGTCGACCTGAGCATTCCGTTCGCCAAGTTCGACCTGCAGTTCGAGATGGTCGAGGACACCGACCGGCACGGCGTGCCGAACGGGATCGCGGTGGGCCTCACCTATTCGACCGATTTGTTCGACGCGGCCACCGTCGAGGGCGTCGCCGCTCGGTTCGTGCGCCTGCTGGCCGCGATCGTGGCCGATCCGGCCGCGCCGCTCGGCGGGCACGAGCTGATGGATCCGGCCGAGCTGGATCGAATCCTGGTGCGCTGGAACGACACCGCGCACGAACTCGCGCCCGCGCTGCTGCTCGACGGCTACCGGCGCGCCGTCGCCGCGCACCCCGACGCGGTCGCGGTGGCCTACGAGGGCGCCGAGCTGACGTACCGGGAATTCGACGAGCGGGTCAACCGGCTGGCTCGGCGGCTGATCGCCGACGGTGTCGGCCCGGAATCGTATGTCGGTCTCGCGGTGCGGCGTTCGCTCGATCTGGTGGTCGGCATGTACGCGATCGTCACCGCCGGTGGCGCGTACGTCCCGCTTGACCCGGATCATCCGGCCGAGCGCATCGCGCACATCCTCGAGACGGCGGCGCCGGTGTGCGTGCTCACCACCACCGCCGACGCGGTCGAGGTGCCCGCGCACACGCCGGTCGTCCTGCTCGATACCGTGGCGCTGCAAGACTTCTCGGGCGATCCGGTGGCACAGACCGAGTTGGTGCGTCCCCTGCTGCCCGCGCATCCGGCCTACGTCATCTTCACCTCCGGTTCGACCGGCAGGCCCAAGGGTGTCGCGGTCTCGCACGCGGCGATCGAGAACCAGACCAGCTGGATGCTCGCCGAGTACCCACTCGGCCCCGATGACGTGTACCTGCAGAAGACCGCGACCACCTTCGATGTGTCGCTGTGGGGCTACTTCATGCCGTTGCGCACCGGCGCGAAGCTGGTCGTGGCCACCCACGACGGTCATCGTGATCCGGCCTACATCGCCGAAACCATTGCGGCGCAGGGCGTCACGGTGACGGATTTCGTGCCGTCGATGCTCACCGTGTTCGCCGCGCACACCATCCCCGGTGCCATTCCCACCCTGCGCGACGTCTTCGTCGTCGGCGAGGCGCTGCCGCCGGAGACGGTCGCGGCGATGAACGCGGTGTCCACGGCGCGGGTGCACAACCTGTACGGGCCGACCGAGGCCGCGGTCTCGGTGACCTACTGGCCCGCCGAACGAACGGGCCGGGGCTCGGTGCCGATCGGTGTGCCCGAGTGGAACACCCAGGTGTACGTGCTGGATTCGCGCCTGCGCCCGGTGCCCGCCGGCGTGGTCGGTGAGCTGTACCTGGCCGGTGACCAGCTCGCGCGCGGCTACGTCGCCAGGCCCGACATCACCGCCGACCGGTTCGTCGCCAACCCGTTCGCGCCCGGTCTGCGGATGTACCGCACCGGCGACCTCGTGGTGTGGCGGACCCAGGAGGACGGCAGCGGCGCGCTGGAATACCTGGGCCGCACCGACTTCCAGGTGAAGTTCCGTGGTCAGCGCATCGAGCTCGGCGAAATCGAGACCGCGTTGCTGGCCCAGCCGACGGTGAGTCAGGCCGTCGCGCTCGTCGCCGATTCGCCCGCCGGTGAACAGCTGGTCGCCTATGTGGTGCCCAAGCCCGGCGCCGAGATCGATCAGGCCGCGCTGCTGGCCGGCATCGGTGATTCGTTGCCCACGTACATGATTCCCGCCGCGCTCGTCGCGCTGGCGGCGTTCCCGCTCAATCCCAGCGGCAAGCTCGACCGCAAGGCACTGCCCGCGCCGACCTTCACCGCGGGCGAGTTCCGTGCTCCGGCGACTCCCGTCGAGGAGATCGTGGCCGGTGTCTACGCCGAACTGCTCGGCATGGGCCGCGTCGGCGCCGACGACGACTACTTCGCCCTCGGCGGCAACTCGCTGCTGGCCACCCGCGCCGTCGCCAGGATCAACGAGGCGCTGGACGCCGACATCACCATCCGCGACCTGTTCGAGGCGCCTACCGTCACCGCGCTTGCGGCGCGTGTCGGCGCCCTCGGCGGCGCGGCGACGCGGCCCGCACTGGTCGCCGCCGAACGGCCGCAACGGATTCCGCTGTCGCTGGCCCAGCAGCGCATGTGGGTGCTCAACCAGCTCGACCCGGCCTCGGCCTCCTACAACCTGCCGTTCGCGATCCGTCTCACCGGCGCGCTCGACGTGGCCGCGCTGGACGCCGCCGTGACCGATGTGCTCGGCAGACACGAATCCCTGCGCACCCGCTTCCCGTCGGTGGACGGTACGCCCACACAGGAGATCCTGCCGGTGGGCGCCGTCCTGCCGAACGGGCTCGAGGTGGAGACCACCGATGACGTGCTCGGCCGCGCCGCCGCGCTGACCGGCGCCGGATTCGACGTCACCCGCGAGGTCCCGGTGCGCGCCCGGCTGCTCACCGACGGCGCGACGGCCGACTGGCTGCTCGTGTTCGTGGTGCACCACATCTCCGGTGACGGTGCCTCGCTGGCGCCGCTGGCCCGCGACCTGATGACGGCCTACGTCGCCAGGTCCGGTGAGCAGAGCCCGGCCTGGACGCCACTGCCGGTGCAGTACGCCGACTTCGCGCTGTGGCAGCGCGACGTGGTCGGGTCCGACGACGAGCCGGGCTCGGTCGCGGCCGCCCAGCTCGCGTACTGGCGGAACCAGCTGGCCGGCGTACCGCCGCTGCTGGAACTGCCGCAGGACCGCCCGCGCCCCGCGGTGCCGACGCTGCGCGGCGCCACCACCGAACTGCGCCTGCCCGCCGAGGTGCACGCTCAGCTCAACCATATTGCGCGCGAACACAAGTCGTCGCTGTTCATGGTCGTGCACGCGGCGCTGGCGGTGCTGCTGGCCCGGCTGTCGGGTACCACCGACATCGCCATCGGCACCGCGGTCGCCGGGCGCGGTGAGCGGGCGCTCGACGAGCTGGTCGGCATGTTCGTCAACACGCTGACCCTGCGCACCCCGCTCGACCCGGCCGGGTCCTTCGACGAGGCCGTCGACCTGGCCCGCGAGACCGATCTCGGCGCCTTCGCGCACGCCGACCTGCCGTTCGAGCGGGTCGTCGAGGTCGTCGCGCCGGGTAAGGGCAGCGCGCACAATCCGCTGTTCCAGGTCGCGCTGACCTTCAGCAACAACGAGGTGGCCGCCCTCGAACTGCCCGGTCTCACCGTGGCGGCCCTGGAGACCGCGGTGGCGGCGAAGTTCGACCTGCAGGTCGACGTGGAGCCCCGGTTCACCGCGGAGGGCGCGCCGGACGAACTCGTCGCCCTGTTCAACTACGCCACCGACCTGTTCGACGAGTCGACGGTGCGCACCCTCGGCGAGCGGTTCGCCCGCATCCTGACCGCGGTCGCCGCCGACCCGCAGCAGCGCGTGGGCGATATCGACATCCTCGACGAGCAGGAGCGGGCCCGGCTGCTCGCCGGTGCCGCCCAGGCGCCCGCGCCGACGGCCCCGACCGGGGGAACCACGCTCGCCCAGGCGTTCACGGCCGCCGCCGAGGACGACCCGGACGGCCCGGCGCTGGTCTGGGGCGAGGAGTCGCTCACCTACGAGCAGCTCGACGCCCGCTCCTCGCGCCTGGCACGCCTGCTGATCGGCCGTGGCTTCGGGCCGGGAGCCGGTGTGGCCGTCGATCTTCCGCGCGGTGTCGACTGGGCCGTCGCGATCTGGGCGGTGCTCAAGGCCGGTGCCGCGGTGGTGCCGGTCGCCGGTCCGCTGTCCGGCGAGCCGACCGCCAAGATCGGGATCACCACGGGCACACCCGGTTCGGGCGATCTCGACTGGCTCCTGCTCGACGAGCCAGCCATCCGCACGGAGCTGTCCACGCAGTCGGCCCGTCCGGTGACCTACGCCGACCGCACCAGGGCGCTGCGCGGCACCGACCCGGCCTTCGTCGCCGCCGACGGTGTCCGCAGCTACGACGAACTCGCCACCGCGGGCGCCAGGGTGCGCACCGGTGCCGAGCTGACGTTCGAGTCGCGGACCTTCGCCAACGGCGCAGCGGACAGCTTCGCCGCGCTGGTGGAGCCGGTAGCGGCGGGTGTGGCTGGTGCGTCCATGGTGCTGGTTCCGGCCGGGCCCGATCTGTCCGGGGCGCTCGCCGACGAGTGGGTGAGCCACCTGTTCGGTGATCGGGCGGGGCTTGACACGGTCGAGACCGCCGGGCTAGAGGACCTGCGCGCGGTGATCGCCGACGACGCCGCGCCCGCCGAGACCGGCCGGGCCGAGGTCGTGCTGGTACTCGGGGACCTGCGTACCTCGGCGGTCTGAGTCGTGTCTTCGACAGCGACACAACGATGTTCGGTGATGGGTGAGGTGGAATCGCGATGACACGACCGGTACGGACCCGCCCGGTGCGCACCCGCCCCACACGGGTGACCGCGCTGCCGCAGCTGCTGGCGACCGCCGTGGAGACCAATCCCGACGGCGTGGCGGTGGTCCTCGCCGACGCCACGCGCGCCCTCGGCAGCCTCAGCTATGCCGAACTCGACGAGCGCTCGAGCCGCGTCGCGCGGCTGCTCATCGCCCGTGGCATCGGCGCGGGCGACCTGGTGACGATCGGCATCCCGCGCTCGATCGAGTCGGTGCTCGCGGTGTGGGCCGTCGCCAAGACCGGCGCCGGTTTCGTGCCGGTGGACCCGAACTATCCGCCGGATCGCGTGGCGCACATGGTCTCCGACTCCGGCGCGGTCTTCGGCCTGACCGTGTCCAGGGTCGCCGGGCAGCTACCCGCGCGGGTGGACTGGCTGGCCATCGACGACGACGCCATGGCCGACGAGTTCGCCGGTGATCCGGTCACCAACGCCGATCGGGTGCGCCAGATCCGCGCCGAGGATCTCGCCTACGTCATCTACACCTCCGGCTCGACCGGTCTGCCCAAGGGCGTGGCCGTCTCGCAGGCCGGGCTCGCCGGTTTCTGCGCCGAACAGCGGCTGCACTACGGCGTCGAATCCGATTCCCGCACCCTGCATTTCGCCTCGCCGTCGTTCGACGCCTCGGTGCTGGAGCTGCTGCTGGCGGTCGGCGCGGGCGCCACCATGGTGATCGTCGACCCGAGTGTGTACGGCGGTGACGACCTGGCCGCGTTGCTGCGCCGGGAACGGGTGAGTCACGCGTTCATCACCCCGGCCGCGCTCGCCTCGATCGACCCCGCCGGACTCGACGACTTCCGGGTGGTGGCCGTCGGTGGTGAGGCGTGTCCGCCGGATCTGCTGCGGCGCTGGGCGATTTCGCTCGCCGACGGGTCCCTGCGGCAGTTCCACAATGTGTACGGCCCCACCGAGACCACCATCGTCACCAATATCAGTGTGCCGCTGAAGCCCGGTGACCCGCTCACCATCGGCGGACCGCTACGCGGCGTCGCCGAATACGTCCTCGACGACCGGCTACGGCCGGTGCCGCCCGGCGTCACCGGCGAGCTGTACATCACCGGCGCCCAGCTCACCCGCGGCTACCACGCCAGGCCGGGACTCACCGCCTCGCGCTATGTCTCGAATCCGTTCGACCCGGCCGGTTCCCGGCTCTACCGCACCGGCGACCTCGTCCGCTGGACCGCCGATGGTGCGCTGGACTATGTGGGCCGCAACGACTTCCAGGTGAAGATCCGCGGTTTCCGGATCGAACTGGGCGAGATCGACGCCGTGCTCTCCGCGCACGAGAGTCTCGACTTCGCCGCCACCGTCGGCCACGAACTCGACAGTGGCGCCACGATTCTGGTGTCCTACGTGCACGCCGCGCCCGGCGCGCGGATCGACCCCGCCGCGCTCACGGAGTTCGCCGAGCGCAGTCTGCCCGCGCACATGGTGCCGACGGTGGTGATGGAGCTCGACACCATCCCGCTGACGCCCGTCGGCAAGCTGGACCGTCGCGCGCTGCCGGCGCCGGTGCTCGAGCACGCCGAATTCCGCGCTCCCGCGACGCCGGTGGAACAGATCGTCGCGGGGACCTTCGCCCAGGTGCTCGATGTCGGCGCCGACACCCAGCTCGGGCTGGACGACGACTTCTTCGCCCTCGGCGGCAACTCCCTGCTCGCCACCCAGGTCGCGGCCCGGCTCGGCGCCGCGCTCGACACCGATTTCCCGGTGCGCCTGCTGTTCGAGGCCCCAACGGTCGAGGAACTCGCGCGCAGGCTCGCCGAGTCGGCCGGTGCCGGTGCGCGGCCCGCGCTGGTGGCGGGGGAGCGGCCGGAGCGGATCCCGCTGTCGCTGGCCCAGCAGCGCATGTGGTTCCTCAATCAGTTCGACCCCGAGTCGGTCGCCTACAACATCCCGATGGCGGTGCGACTCGGCGGCGCCATCGATGTCGAGGCGTTGCGGGCCGCCGTCGGCGATCTGGTCGCCCGGCACGAGACGCTGCGCACGATCTACCCCGAGACCGACGACGGTCCGATCCAGCAGGTGCTGCCGGAGTCGGCGGCCACGCCGCGGCTCGAGGTGCGGCGCGTGGACGCCGCCGAGCTGAGCGCGGCCATGCATGCCCTCGGTTCATCCGGGTTCGACGTGCGCACCCAGGTGCCGTTGCGGGTCGCGCTGTTCGAGCTCGGCCCCGAGGAGTCGGTGCTGGCCGTGGTGGTGCACCACATCGCCGGTGACGGTTCCTCGCTGACCCCGCTGACGCGGGATCTCATGCTCGCCTACGCCGCCCGCTCGGCGGGTTCGGCGCCCGCGTGGGAGCCGCTGGTGGTGCAGTACGCCGACTACGCGCTGTGGCAGCGCGCGCTGCTCGGCAGCGAGGACGACCCGGATTCGCTCGCCTCGGCGCAGCTCGCCTACTGGCGCGCGGCGCTGGCCGGGCTGCCCGATCAGCTCGACCTGCCCGCCGACCGGCCGCGCCCCGCGGTGCAGTCCTTCGCCGGTGGCCGGGTGCCGATCGAGGTCGACGCCGACACCCATCGCGCGCTGCTCGCCCTGGCCCGCGGCCAGGGCGCGACGCTGTTCATGGTGGTGCACACCGCGCTGGCGGTGACGCTGGCGCGGTTGGCCGGGACCGACGACCTCGCGATCGGCACGCCCATCGCGGGCCGCGGCGAGGCCGCGCTCGACGACCTGATCGGCATGTTCGTCAACACCCTGGTCTTCCGCACCACCCTGCGCCCGGGTGAGCCGTTCACCGACCTGCTCGCCCGCCAGCGCGACACCGATCTCCAGGTCTTCGCCCACGCCGACCTGCCGTTCGAGCGCCTCGTCGAGGCGATCAACCCGGCCCGCTCGACCGCGCGGCACCCGCTGTTCCAGGTGGGCCTGTCGTTCCAGAACCTCACCCGTACCGGCCTCGAACTCGGTGAACTCGCCGTCGACGCCGTGGATGTCGACCTGTCGGTCTCGCAGTTCGACCTGCACGCGATCATCGCCGACACCTACGACGCCGACGGTGTCGCCCAGGGCATCAACGGCGTCTTCACCTACGCCACCGACCTTTTCGACGAGACCACCGCGCGTGACTTCGCCGACCGCTTCGCCCGCGTCCTCACGGCCGTCGCCGCCGCGCCGCATCGCCCTGCCGACGAGCTCGAGCTGCTCTCGGCGCCCGAGCGGGACCGAATCCTGCACGGCTGGAACGCCACCGGTCATCCGGTGCGGCCCGCGACGCTCGCGTCGCTGTTCACCGAGACCGCCACCGCGCACCCGGACGGTATCGCGGTGCTCGCGGCGGACGGCACCACGCTGACCTACCGCGCGTTCGCCGCTCGGGTCCACCGCCTCGCGCGGCACCTGATCGCCCAGGGCGTGGGCGTGGAAGACCGTGTCGCGCTGGCGATCCCGCGTTCGGTCGACCTGGTCGTCGCCATGTACGCCGTAGCCCAGACCGGCGCGGCCTATGTCCCGATCGACCCCGCCCAGCCCGCCGACCGCATCGGGCACGTCCTCACCACCGCCGCACCGGCCCTGGTGCTGACGACCACGGACTCCGGCTTCGAGCACGGTGCAATGCCGGCTGCTGGGTCGGCTGTCCGAACCGGTGCCGCTGAGCCGGGTTCGGCGGCGCGGGTCGTCGCGATCGATGCCGTCGAAGTGTCGGGGATCCCGGACGCGCCCATCGCCGCGAACGAGCGCCGAGGGGTGCTGCGGCCGGAGAACACGGCGTACGTGATCTTCACGTCCGGTTCCACCGGCGTGCCGAAGGGCGTCGCCGTTTCGCACGGGGCGATCGTCAACCAGTTGCTGTGGAAGACCGAGGCTTTCGGGCTCGGCCGGGCCGACTCGGTGCTGCTGAAGACCGCGGCGACCTTCGACCTGTCGGTGTGGGAGTTCTGGTCCACGGCGGTCTGCGGCGGGACTCTGGTCATCGCCGACCCCGAGGGGCACCGCGACCCCGCGTACCTACTCGATGTGCTCGCGCGGCGCTCGGTGACCACGTTGCACGCCGTGCCGTCGATGCTCGACGCGCTGCTCACCGAAGCGGGCGGCACGCTGCCGCGCACGCTGCGCCGGGTGCTCGCCATCGGTGAGGCGCTTCCCGCCGCGACGGCGCAGCGCTTCGTCGCAGGCAATCAGGCGGCGCTGCACAACCTGTACGGCCCGACCGAGGCCGCCGTCTCCATCACGGACCACCGCGTCACCACCGCCGACCGCACCACGGTGCCGATCGGAGCGCCCGAGTGGAACAGCCGCGTCTACGTGCTGGACGCACGGCTGCGCCCGGTCCCGGTCGGTGTCTCCGGCGAGCTGTACCTCGCGGGCGCGCAACTGGCCCGCGGGTACTTCGCGCGCCCCGACCTCACCGCCGACCGCTTCGTCGCCGACCCCTTCGCCGGCGCGGGCTGGTCCGCCGACCGTCCCGGTGTCGACGCGCTCGCCGGAGCCGACACGTCCGCCGAGCGTCCCGGTGTGGACGCGCTCGCCGGACCCGGTGGCTCCGTTGATCGCGCTGAACCGCTCGGCGGCGGCCACGGCGAGCCGACCCGTCCGCACGGCGCCAGGATGTACCGCACCGGCGACCTGGTGGCCTGGACGGCCGACGGCGAGCTGGAATACCGCGGCCGCACCGACTTCCAGGTGAAGATCCGCGGGTTCCGCATCGAACTGGGCGAGATCGAAGCGGCGCTACTGGCCGTGCCCGCGGTGGCCAACGCCGCCGTGCTGGCGCAGTCCGACCCGCGCCTGGGCGACCGGCTGGTGGCCTACGTGGTCCCGGCCCAGGATGCCGAGATCACCGGCGCGAGTGTGAAAGCCGCCGTGGCGCAGGTGCTGCCGTCGTACATGGTGCCCGCCGCCTTCGTCGTGCTCGACCGGCTGCCGCTGAACGCGAACGGCAAGCTCGACCGGGCCGCCCTGCCCGCGCCGGCGATCGAGCCGCGCACCTACCGCGAACCGGTGGGGGAGAACGAGATCGCCGTGGCCGAGGTGTTCGGCGAGGTCCTCGGGGTCCAGCGGCCCGGCCGCGACGACGACTTCTTCTCCCTCGGCGGCAACTCGCTGCTGGCCACCCGGGTCGTGCACCGGCTGCGCGAGCGCACCGGAACCGAGCTCACGGTGGCCGCCTTCTTCGCCGACCCGACGGTCACCGGGCTCGCCGACCGGCTCGTCGCCGGGTCGGCGGCGCTCGGCGGCGACCTCGACGCGGCGCTGGCGACCACCCTCCCGCTGCGCCGTGGCGCGGGCGGGGAACCGCTGTTCTGTCTGCATCCGGTGTCCGGCCTGGCGTGGGCCTACGCGGGTCTGGCCCCGTACCTGCCCGATGATCGGCCGATCATCGGCATCCAGTCACCGGCCCTGCGCGATCCGGACTTCCGGCCCGCCACGGTCGACGAGCTGATCGAGCACTATCTCGCCGAGATCAGGGCGGCCCAGCCGCACGGCCCGTACCACCTGCTCGGCTGGTCGCTGGGCGGCGTGCTCGCCCAGGCCGTGGCGACCAGGCTGCAAGCCGCGGGCGAACAGGTGGCGACACTGACCATGCTCGACAGCCTGCCCGGCGCCGACCTGGCCGACTTCGGCGCCGAACTGCGCGACGCCTTCCGCGAGCTCGGCATCCCCGACCAGCAGCTCCCGCCGCCCGAGCGCCTCGGTGCGCTGGGCGACGACGCGCTCGCCGCCCTGCACGCGGCGCTGGCCGGGTCGACCCCGATCTCCTTGGCGCGCTTCGTCGGCATGTACCGGGGTGCGCTGCACACGGTCGGTCTGGTTACCCAACTGACGCCCGATCGTTTCGTGGGTGATCTCACCTATTTCACCGCCCTGCGGACGACGGGCGATGCGCCTGGTGGCGCCTCCAGGTGGCGGCCGTACGTCAGCGGGATCATCGCCGATCATCCGGTCGACACCAGTCATCAACAGATGCTGGCTCCGGTGGCCCTCGCCACTGTCGGACCGGTAACCGCGCAGGTCACCGGCATCTCGGGCGGGTAGGGCCGAAGCTCCGCGTAACAGGCCTCGCGCAGATTACGATTCTGTTGCTACAGAGTCGGTGTGTCGTGGCGCACACCTCGGCGACGAGCGGCGACAGCAGTTAGGTGTGACTATGCTGTGTCCGACTCCGCCGCCGGACGCGAGAGGTGTATTGGTCTGTGGAAACCCCCCGCCGCACTGGCCGTGCCGGCCGACGACGCATCGCCGGCGCGCCCTTGTTCGGTCAGTTGCTCACGGCAGCGGTCGAATCCGCGGCCGAGTCGATAGCTGTCCGCTACAACCCGACGGGGATGCCGGGCGCCGAGCGCCAGCTCACCTACCGTGAACTCGACGAGCAATCCTCGCGCCTGGCCAGGGAACTCATCGATCGCGGCGTCGGCGCGGGCGACGTGGTCGCCATCGCGATCGCGCGGTCCATCGAGTCGGTGCTCGCGGTCTGGGCGGTCGCCAAGACCGGCGCCGCCTACGTGCCCGTCGACCCGGCCTATCCGCGCGAGCGCATCGCGCACATCGTCGCCGACTCCGGCGCGGTGCTCGGCCTGACCGTCGCCACGCACCGGCCCACCCTCGGTACCGGCCTGTACTGGATCGAACTCGACGATCCGGTGGTCGCCCAGCGCATCTGCGCCCGGCCCGCGCACGCGGTGAGCTACGCCGACCGGGTGCGCCAGATCGACGACCGGCACCCCGCCTACGTCATCTACACCTCCGGTTCCACCGGCAGGCCCAAGGGCGTCGTCGTCACCCATGCCGGGCTCGCCTCGCTCGCGGGCGCCGAGCGCGAACACTTCGACGTGCGACCGGATTCGCGCGTGCTCCACGTTTGCTCGCCGAACTTCGACGTGTCCGTCCTGGAACTGCTGCTGGCGTTCACCGCGGGCGCGACCCTGGTGATCTCGCCGCCGCGGATCTTCGGCGGCTTCGAGCTGTCGGATCTGCTGCGCCGCGAAAGCATCACGCATCTGCTGATCACGCCGGGCGCGCTGGAATCGGTGGACCCGGCCGGGCTGCCGGAGCTGCGGGTCGTCGTGGTCGCCGGTGACCGGTTCGGGCCGGAACTGGTCGGCCGCTGGGCCACCGAGGGCCGCACCTTCCACAACGGGTACGGGCCGACCGAGGCGACGATCCTCGCCACCAGCACCGGCCCGCTGCACCCGCACGCGCCGATCACCCTCGGCGGCGCCGTGCCCGGCATGGGGCTGTACGTGCTCGACGCCCGTTTGCGGCCGGTGCCCGCCGGTGTCGTCGGCGAGCTGTATCTGTCCGGTCCCGCGCTGGCGCAGGGCTATCTGGGCAGGCCGGGGCTCACCGCCGAACGTTTCGTCGCCTCCCCGTTCGGCGAGGGCAGGCTCTACCGGACCGGTGACCTCGTGCGCAGGCTCGAGTCCGACGGCACCCTGGAATACCTGGGCCGCACCGATTTCCAGGTGAAGGTGCGCGGTTTCCGGATCGAGCTCGGCGAGATCGACAACGCCCTCACCGCGCACCCCGACCTCGACTACGCGGTGACCGTCGGCAAGACGATGCCCTCGGGGGCCACCGCGCTGGTGTCGTACGTGCTGCCCCGCGTCGGGCGCACGGTCGACACCGGGGAACTGGCGGAATTCCTGTCGGGTTCGCTGCCCGCGTACATGATCCCGGCCGTCATGATGGTGCTCGACGAGCTGCCGCTGACCCCGGTCGGCAAGCTCGACCGGGCCGCCCTGCCGACCCCGGTGTTCACCGCGCGCGGCTTCCGCGCCCCGGCCACGCCCGCCGAACAGGTGGTCGCCGACGTATTCGCCGCGCTGTTGCTGCGGGACGGCGCCGGCCGCGTGGGCGCGGACGACGACTTCTTCGAACTCGGCGGTGACTCGCTGCTGGCCGCCCAGGCCGTCGCCAGGATCGGCGCCGCGCTGGACGTGCGCGTGCCCGTGCAGGCGGTCTTCGAGGCGCCGACCGTCGCCGCGCTGGCCAACAAGGCCGAACAGCAGCGGCTGTCGGCCCACACGCTGCCGCTGACCAGACAGCACCGGCCCGAGCTGGTCCCGCTGTCCTACGCCCAGCAGCGGATGTGGTTCCTGAACCGCTTCGACCCCGATTCCGCGGTCGACAACATTCCCGTGGCGGTGCGGCTGTCGGGCCGGCTGGATCTGCCCGCGCTGCGCGCGGCGGTCACCGACCTGGTCACCCGGCACGAGGTGCTGCGCACCGTCTACCCGGCGCGCGACAGCGGTACCGGCGAGGCGTGGGCCCGCCCCGACGCGCTGGTGCTCGACGGCGAAGGCCACCAGGTGGTCCTCGCACCGGGCGACCCGGCCGCGGCGCCGGAATTCGAGGTGCGCGAGGTCACCGAGAGCGAGCTGGGCGACGCGATCGCCGATGCCGCGCTGACCGGCTTCGATGTCACCGCCGCCCCGCCGATTCGCGTGCGGGTCCTGGCGATCGCCGAATCGCGTACCGACATCGACGGTGAGTCCGTGGCGACCGAGCACGTCGTGGTCTGCGTGGTGCACCACATCGCCGCCGACGGATTCTCCTTCGCACCGCTGACCAGGGACCTGCTGGCCGCCTACGCCGAACGGCGTGGCGGCGGCGCGCCGCACTGGCCGCCGCTGCCCGTGCAGTACGTCGACTACACGCTGTGGCAGCGGGCGCTGCTCGGCGCCGAGGACGACCCGAACTCGCTGCTCGCCGCGCAGGTCGCCTTCTGGCGGCAGACCCTGTCCGGCCTGCCCGAACAGCTGGAACTGCCCGCCGACCGCCCGCGCCCCGCCGTCGCCAGCCGGGCCGGCGGTACCCTGCCCATCCAGGTGCCCGCCTCGGTGCACGCGGGTCTGACCGCGCTCTCGCGCGAGCACAACGCGACGCTGTTCATGGTCGTGCACACGGCGCTGGCGCTGCTGCTGGCGCGGCTGTCCGGCACCCGCGACATCGCGATCGGTACCCCCGTCGCGGGCCGTGGTGAACAGGCGCTCGACGAGCTGATCGGCATGTTCGTCAACACCCTCGTCCTGCGCACCGAGGTCGATCCCGCGCTGAGCTTCAGCGACCTGCTCACCGAGGTCCGGACCCGCGACCTCGCCGCGTTCGGCCATGCCGACGTACCGTTCGAACGACTCGTCGACCTGCTGCAGCCCGTGCGCTCGACCGCGCGGCACCCGCTGTTCCAGGTGATGCTGACCTTCCAGAACCTGGCCCGCACCGACCTGGCCCTGCCGGGTCTGGCGGTGTCGGCCGCGGACTTCACCGTGCCGCTGGCGAAGTTCGACCTGCAGGTGGAGCTGGCCGAGCGGATCGGCGCCGACGGCGCGCCGCAGGGCATGGCCGCGACCTTCGTCTACGCCACCGATCTGTTCGACCACGCGACCGTCGCCGATTTCGCCGACCGCTGGACGCGGGTGCTGGCCGCGGTGGTCGCCGACCCGTCGGTACCGGTCGGCGACATCGACGTCCTCGCCCCTGGCGAACGCGAACTCGTGCTGCGGGAAGGGGATTCGCCGGGCATCGAGGTACCGGAGGTGACCCTCGCCGACCTGATCTGCGCGCAGGCGCAGCAGCGTCCCGACGCGCTCGCGGTGCGGGCGGGGGAGTACTCGCTCACCTTCGGCGACCTGCTCGGCCGCGCCTCGGCGCTGGCCCGCGCCCTCATCGCGCACGGGGCGGGCCCGGAAACCCTGGTGGCCGTGGCTGTTCCGCGCACCGAGGAGCTGCCGGTCGCGCTGTTCGCCGTGCTGCTGGCCGGCGCGGGCTACCTGCCGATCGACACCAGCTACCCGGCCCAGCGGCTGGAGTACGTGCTCGCCGACGCGAAACCCGCTGTGCTGCTCACCACCTCGGCCGAACGTGGTCTGGTGCCCGCGCCCGAACTGCCGGTGGTCCTCGTCGACGCCGCGCCCGCGTACCCCAGCACCCCGCTGCGGCCCGCCGAACGGCGCGCGCCGCTGCGGCCGGACCACCTGGCCTACGTCATCTACACCTCGGGGTCGACCGGCCTGCCCAAGGGCGTCGGCGTCAGCCACCGCAATGTGCTGGAGCTGTTCGCGAACACCCAGCTGCTGTTCGAGTTCGACGTCGACGACGTGTGGTCGGTGTTCCACTCCTTCGCCTTCGACTTCTCGGTCTGGGAGCTGTGGTGTGCCCTGGCCGGTGGCGCGTCGGTGGTGGTCGTCGACCATCTCACCTCGCGCTCGCCGATCCAGTTCCGCGAGCTGCTCGAACGCGAACGGGTGACGGTGCTCAGCCAGACCCCCACGGCCTTCGCCCAGCTCGACGAGGCCGACCGCGCCGCGCAGGCCGCCGGGGCCGCGCCGCTGTCGCTGCGCTACATCGTCTTCGGCGGTGAGGCGCTCGACCCGCGCAAGCTCAGCCGCTGGTACGCCAGGTACGGAACCGGGCCCGGCGCACCGCAATTGGTGAACATGTACGGCATCACCGAGACCACGGTGCACGTCTCGCACATGAACACCGCGCCGCGCCCGGCGGGGCCGGAGGCGGTAGCGGAGCGTGACCACGTAGGCCCCTCGGGCGCGGCGCCATCGAACACCGCCGCGGGTGCGATCGAGCTGCCGAGCAGCCTGATCGGCCGCGCGCTGCCCGGTCTGTCGGTCGCCGTGCTCGACGACCGGTTGCGGCCGGTGCCGTTCGGCGTCGCCGGTGAGCTCTACATCGCGGGCCAGCAGGTCTCGCGCGGCTATCTCGGCAAGCCCGGCCTGACCGCCACGCGGTTCGTCGCCGACCCGTTCGGCCCGCCCGGATCGCGGCGCTACCGCTCCGGTGACCTCGGTCGCTGGATCGGCTTCCGTGGCACACCGGTGCTGGAATACGGCGGTCGCGGCGATCAGCAGGTGCAGTTGCGCGGGTTCCGGATCGAGCCGGGCGAGATCGAGGCGGCGCTGCTCGGCGTGCCCGGTGTCGGCCAGGCCGCGGTCGTCGTGCGGGCCGACGAGCACGCGGGCGACCGGCTGATCGGCTACGTCGTCGGCGTCGACGGCGCGGCGCTCGATCCCGCGGGTGTCCGGGCCGCCGTCGGCGAATTCCTCACCGGCTACATGGTTCCCGACGCCGTGGTCGTGCTCGACGCCCTGCCGCTGACCACCAACGGCAAGCTCGACCGGGCCGCGCTGCCCGCGCCCGAATTCACCTCGGTCGGTCCGTTCCGCGCGCCGACGACGCCGATCGAACTCGCGGTCGCCGAGGTCTTCGCGACGCTGCTCGGGGTGCCCGAGGTCGGCCTCGACGACGACTTCTTCGATCGCGGTGGCAACTCGCTGCTGGCCACCAGGGCCATCGCCCGCATCGACCAGGCGCTCGGCACCGATCTGGTGGTCCGCGACCTGTTCGAGGCGCCGACGGTCGCCACGCTGGCCGCCCGGGTGCGCCCCGGCGCCGTCGCCGCACCGCGCCCGCCGCTGACCCCGGCGCAGGATCGCGGCGTCATCCCGCTCTCGCCCGCGCAACAGCGGATGTGGCTGCTCAACCGGATCGACCCCGATTCGCCCGCCTACAACATCCCGCTGGCGCTGCGGCTGCGCGGCGCGCTGGACACCTCCGCGCTGCGCTACGCCGTGGCCGATGTGCTGGAACGGCACGAGGCGCTGCGCACCCGCTTCCCCGCCGACGGCCCCGACGCCGTGCCGTACCAGGAGATCATGCCGGTCAGCGCGGTGCTGCCGGCCGGGCTGCCGATCGAGGAGACCGACGACCCGCTCGAACGCGTGATGTGGCTGCTGGCAGGCGGATTCGACGTCGCCGAGCGAGTTCCCTTGCGCGCCGGGCTGTTCACGATCCCCGACACCGACCCGCTGGCCGAGGAAGAGCACGTGCTGGCCGTGGTGGTGCAGCACATCCTCGCCGACGGCGCCTCGCTGGCGCCGCTGGCCCGTGACCTGGTGATCGCCTATCGCGCCCGGGTGGAGGGCCGGTCGCCGAGCTGGGCGCCGTTGCCGGTGCAGTACGCCGACTACGCGCTGTGGCAGCGCGCCGTGCTCGGCGAGGAGAGCGACGAGAACTCCACCGCCGCACGGCAACTCGCCTTCTGGCGGCACACCCTGGACGGCTACTCCGGCACCGTCGAACTGCCGCACGATCATCCGCGCCCGCCGCATGCCTCGCTGCGCGGCGCCGATGTGAGCACCACCCTGCCCGCCGACGTGCACGCCCGGCTGACCGAGATCGCCCGCCGGCACAACGCGTCGCTGTTCATGGTCGTGCATGCCGCCCTGGCCGTCCTGTTGGCCAGAGTGTCGGGCAGCACCGACATCGTCATCGGCACCCCGATCGCGGGGCGCGGCGAGCCCGAACTCGACGACCTGGTCGGCATGTTCGTCAACACGCTGCCGCTGCGCACCGAGGTGGCGCCGACCCGCGGCTTCGCGGAGCTGGTCACCGCGGCTCGCGAGGTCGACCTGGCCGCGTTCGCCAACGCCGACCTGCCGTTCGAGCGGATCGTCGACGAGGTCGCGCCCAGCGGCACCGTCTCGCACAATCCGCTGTTCCAGGTGGTGCTCTCGTTCCACAACACCGAGACCCCGGTGCTGCGGCTGCCCGGCCTCACCATCGAGGCGATGGACCTGGCCGCCCGGCCCGCCAAGTTCGACCTGCAGGTGAACGTGGAACCGCGGCTCACGGCCACCGGTGAGCCCGACGAGCTCGGCGTGGTCCTCACCTACGCCACCGATCTGTTCGACGAGCAGACCGTCGCCGCGTTCGCGCGCGGGCTGGCCGAGATCGTCACCGCCGTCGCCGCCGATCCGACGGTGCGCATCGGTGACATCGACCTGCGCGATGCCAGGGAGCGCGAGCGCGAACTGACCGCGGCGGCCTACGCGCCCGCGCCGTCGGCCAACGGCGCCGCGCTGGCGCAGGAACTCGCCTCCGCCGTGGAGGAGGACCCGGAAGCGCCCGCCATCGACCTGGGCGACACCGAGCTCACCTACCACGAATTCGACGCCGCCTCCTCTCGGCTGGCGCGTTCGCTCATCGCGCGCGGCGCCGGTCCCGGCACCGGGGTCGCGGTCCGGCTCGAGCGCGGGCAGCACGCGGCCGTCGCGACGTGGGCCGTACTGAAGGCGGGCGCGGCGGTGGTGCCCATGATGACCATGGACGCCGCGCTGACCGATCGGCTCGAGGTGAAGCTCGGCCTCGCCCTCGACATCCTCGACCCGCCCGACGGCCTGGACTGGTACGACCTCGCCGATCCGGCGCTGATCGCGGAGCTGGCCGCGGAATCGCCGCGGCCGATCGGCTACGCGCACCGCACCAGGGCCCTGCGCGGCGACGACGTGGCCTTCGTCGGCGGTGGCCGCACCCTGTCCTACGACGAACTGGCCGGTGCCGCCGAGGCGGTGGCCCAGCGCACCGGACTCAGCTTCGAATCGCGGACCAGGGCGGCGGGCCGACCGGATTCGGTGGCGGGCGTACTGGAGATCGTCGCGACCGGTATCGCGGGCGCGACGTTGGTGATGGCGCCGGACGACGGCGGCGAGGACGAGGTGAGCCATGTGTTCACCGAGTCGGCGGTCGCGGTGGCCGCACCCGGTGACGGCACCGGTGCGACGATCGTGGCGTTGAGTGAGATGATCGGCAACGCCGGGGTGCCGCAGCAGCGGCGCACGGCGGCGGGGATGGATGGATAGGTGCAGGTGCGCATGACTGGGCAACGGCTGGTCGGCTCCGTCGAGCGGAGGGACCTGGCGTGACCCGGGCCGGCAGGGCATCGGGTGCCAGGGGTAGGCAGCGCGGCAAGACGCTGCCGCAGTTGCTGTCCGTAGCCGTGGAGTCGAATCCGGGCGGCCTCGCGCTGACCTGGGACGACGGCGTGGCGGCGCCGGTGCGCCTGACCTACGCCGAGCTCGACGAACGCGCCAACCGGCTGGCTCGCCTGCTGATCGCGCGCGGGGTCGGACCCGAGGACATCGTCGCCATCGGCATCCCGCGCTCGGCCGCCTCGGTGCTGGCCATGTGGGCGGTCACCAAGGCGGGCGCGGCGTTCCTGCCGGTCGACCCGAACTATCCGCCCGCCCGCGTGACCCACATGCTCGCCGACTCCGGTGCGGTCCTCGGGCTGGCTGTCGGTACCGCGCTGGACCGGCTGCCCGGCACCGTCGACTGGCTGTGCCTCGACGATCCGGCCGTGCGCCGCGCCGCCGAGGAGCAGCCGGGCGACCCGGTGACCTTCGCCGACCGGGTGCGCCCGCTGCGGCTGACCCACCCGGCCTACATCACCTACACCTCGGGCTCCACCGGCCTGCCCAAGGGCGTGGTGGTGACCCACGCCGGCCTGGCCGGCTTCTGCGCCGAACAGCGCGCGCTCTACGCCGTCGAGCCCACCTCGCGGACCCTGCACTTCGCCTCGCCCTCCTTCGACGGCGCCGTGCTCGAACTGCTGATGGCGGTCGGCGCCGCGGCGACCATGGTGGTCGCGCCCGCCGGGATCCTCGGCGGGGCCGAGCTCGCCGAGGTGCTGCGCCGCGAGTCGGTGACGCACATGTTCATCACGGCCGCCGCGCTCGCCTCGCTCGACCCGGCCGGCCTGGACGACCTGGTCGTGGTCGCCAGTGGCGGCGAGGACGTCCCGCCCGGGATGATCCGCCGCTGGGCCGTCGAATTGCCCTCGGGTACACGGCGTTTCCACAACGGCTACGGGCCGACCGAGACCACCATCATGACCAACATCAGCGCCGCGCTGGCGCCGGGCGCGGCCGTGAACTTCGGCCCGCCGCTGCGCGGGGTCACCGAGTACGTGCTCGACGAACGCCTGGTCCGGGTGCCGGACGGGATGATCGGCGAACTGTACATCGCGGGCAACGAGCTGGCCCGCGGCTATCACGGGCGACCGGCGCTGACGGCGTCCCGCTTCGTCACCGATCCGTTCGATCCCGCCGGTGGCCGGATGTACCGCACCGGCGACCTGGTGCGCAGGCGCACCGACGGCGCGGTGGAATTCTTGGGCCGCAACGACTTCCAGGTGAAGGTGCGCGGGTTCCGGATCGAACTCGGGGAGATCGACGCGGTGCTCTCCGCCCACGACACCGTCGACTTCGCGGTCACCGTGGGACACCAGCTCGACACCGGCACCACCATTCTCGCCTCGTACGTGCACGCGGCCCCTGGCTCGGAGGTCGACACCGACAAGCTGCTCGCCCACGCCAGGTCCGGGCTGCCCGCGCACATGGTGCCGACCGCCCTGACCGTGCTCGACGCGATCCCGCTGACTCCCGTCGGTAAGCTCGACCGCGCCGCCCTGCCCGCGCCGACCCTGCGCGCCAAGGAATTCCGCGCGCCGTCGGGCGCCATGGAGGAACTGGTCGCGCACGTCTTCACCGAACTGCTCGCACCGGAACGGCCGATCGGCGCCGACGACGACTTCTTCGCCCTCGGCGGCAACTCGCTGCTGGCGACCCAGGCCGCGGCCCGCCTCGGCGCCGAACTGTCCGCGCGGGTCCCGGCGGGCCACCTCTTCGAGAGCCCGACGGTGGCCGGGCTGGCGGAACTGCTCGAGCCGCTCAAGGGCGCGGGCGGGCACGCCGAGCTCACGCGGCGCGAGCGGCCCGAAATCCTGCCGCTCTCGTCCGCGCAGCAGCGGATGTGGTTCCTCAACCAGTTCGATCCGGCCTCGACCGCTGAGACCATTCCGTTCGCGCTGCGGCTTGCCGGACCGTTCGACCCGCGCGCGCTGCACGCGGCGCTCACCGACCTGGTGCAGCGGCACGAATCCCTGCGCACCTACTACCCGGTGTTCGATGGCGGCGGGCACGAGGGGCCCGCGTGGTCACGCTCCGCTACCGCCTCCGACCCCACCGAGCCCGCCGCAGTGACCGACGGTGTCGGCCACCAGGTGGTGCTGCCGCTCGCCGAGGCCGTCCCCGATGTGCTCGTCGACACGCTCAGCGAGGACGAATTGCCGCTGTGGCTGGGCGAATTCGCCGCCACCGGCTTCGATGTGGCCGCCGAGGTGCCGCTGCGGGTGGCGCTGGCCGAGCTGGGCCCGCACGACCACGTGCTCGCGGTGGCGCTGCACCACATCACCGCCGACGGCGCGTCCATCGCACCGCTGCTGCGCGACCTGCTCGGCGCCTACCTGGCGCGGCGCAACCGGTCGCGGCCCAGCTGGAGCCCGCTGCCGGTGCAGTACGCCGACTACACCCTCTGGCATCGCGAGCTGCTCGGCGCCGAGGACGATCCGAACTCGCTGGCCTCCGCTCAGCTCGCGCACTGGCGCACCGCGCTGGCCGGGCTGCCGGACCGGCTCGACCTGCCCACCGACCGGCCGCGTCCGCCGGTGTTCACCGGGCGCGGCGCCGAATTCGCGTTCCAGATCCCCGCGCCGGTACACACCGCGCTGGCCGACCTCGCCCAGCGCAGCGGCGCCTCGGAGTTCATGGTCGTGCACGCAGCCTTCGCGGTGCTGTTGAGCAGGCTCGCGCACACCGACGACATCGCTATCGGCACGCCCGTCGCCGGCCGCGGCGCGCGGGAGCTCGACGACCTGATCGGCATGTTCGTCAACACGCTCGTGCTGCGCACCCGTGTCGACGAGCGGGCGAGTTTCGCCGAGCTGCTGCGCGAGACCAAGCGCACCGACCTCGCCGCGTTCGGACACGCCGACCTGCCGTTCGAGCGGCTCGTCGAGCTGCTGGACCCGGTCCGTTCGCAGGCGCACCACCCGCTGTTCCAGGTGGCCCTGTTCTTCCAGAATCTGGACCTGCCCAACCTGCGCCTGCCCGGGCTCGACGCCACCCCGGTCGAATTCGGCGGCACCGTCGCCCGTTTCGACCTGCAGCTGACCATCGTGCCCGGCGCCGCGCCGACCGAACCGATGGGCGCCTCCTTCACCTACGCCACCGATCTGTTCGACGCCGGGTCGATCGAGACGATGGCCGCGCGCTTCACCCACCTGCTCGGTGCGGTGGCCGCCGACGCCGAAATGGCGGTCGCCGACATCGACTTGCTCACCGCGGCCGAGCGCGAGACGACCGTCGTCGCCTGGAACGACACCAGCCACCCGGTGCCGCCCGAGCTCATGCTCGACGCGTATCGCCGTGCGGTACAGGCGCATCCGGACGCCACCGCGCTGGTGTACGAGGGCGCGGAGCTGAGCTACCGGCAGTTCGACGAGCGGGTCAACGCGCTGGCCCGGCTGCTGATCCGGACCGGCGTCGGTCCGGAGGAGCTGGTCGGCCTGGCGATCCGGCGCTCGCCGGAACTGGTGATCGCGATGTACGCCGTGCTCATCGCGGGCGGGGCCTATGTGCCGCTCGACCCGGACCATCCGGCCGAACGCATCGCCCACATCCTCGAAACCGCCCGGCCCGCCGCCGTTCTCAGCGCCGAGCCGATCGCCGTGCCCGCGGGCACCGCGCTGCTGCTCCTCGGCGAACTCGACACCCGTGGCGTGCCCGTCGATCCGGTGCGTCCGGCGGAACTGCGCGCACCCGTGCGCCCCGACCATCCCGCGTACGTCATCTTCACCTCCGGTTCCACCGGAAAACCCAAGGGCGTGGCCGTCTCCCACGCCGCCATCCACAACCAGCTCGTGTGGATGCTGGCGAAATACCCGCTGGCCCTCGGCGATGTGTATCTCCAGAAGACCGCGACCACCTTCGACGTGTCGCTGTGGGGCTACTTCCTGCCGCTGCGCGTCGGCGCGACGCTGGTGCTCGCGACGCCGGACGGTCACCGCGATCCGGCGTACCTGATCGATCTGATCGAACGGCACGGCGTCACCGTCACCGACTTCGTGCCATCCATGCTGACCGTGTTCGCGGCTCAGGCAGCCTCGCTGGACGCGGCTGCGCTGGCCTCGCTGCGGGATGTGTTCGTGATCGGCGAGGCGCTGCCGCCCGAGACGGTGGACGCGATGGCGGCGGTGTGTCCGGCGCGCCTGCACAACCTGTACGGGCCGACCGAGGCCGCGGTCTCGGTGACCTACTGGCCCGCCCGCGCGGGCGAGCGCACCGTGCCCATCGGACTACCCGAGTGGAACACCCGTGTCTACGTGCTGGATTCGCGACTGCGGCCGGTGCCGCCCGGTATCGCGGGTGAGCTGTATCTCGCGGGCGATCAGCTGGCGCGCGGGTATGTCGCGCGGCCGGGACTGACCGCCGACCGCTTCGTGGCCGACCCGTTCGACGCGGGCAGGCGGATGTACCGCACCGGTGACCTCGTGGTGTGGCGCCCGCCGACCGCGACCGCGCCGCATCGCCTGGACTACCTGGGGCGCATCGACTTCCAGGTGAAGTTCCGTGGTCAGCGCATCGAGCTCGGCGAGATTGAGACCGCGCTGCTCGGGCACGAATCCGTCAGCCAGGCGGTCGCACTGGTGGCGCCGAGCGAGCTCGGGGACCAGCTGGTGGCCTACGTCGTGCCGACACCGGGACGGGCCGCGGATCCGGACCGCCTCCGCGCCGTGGCGTCGAAAACCCTGCCCGCCTATATGGTTCCGGCCGCGATCACCGTGCTGGACGCGCTGCCGCTCAACGCCAGCGGCAAGCTCGACCGCAAGGCGCTGCCCGCCCCGCGGTTCACCACCCGCGCCTTCCGTGCGCCCGGCACCGAGCAGGAGCGACTCGTCGCCGCGTTGTTCGGGGAAGTGCTCGGCCGCACCGATGTCGGCGCCGACGACGACTTCTTCGCCCTCGGTGGCAACTCCCTGATCGCCACCAAGCTGGCGGCCCGCCTCAGTTCCGCCACGGGTTCCCGCGTGGCGGTGCGCACCCTGTTCGAGAGCCCGACCGTCGCGGCCCCGGGCGCGCCCCCGCCCCCGCCGCGCGGCGCCCGGCGGCCGCCGGCCCCCCCCCCCCCCCCCCCCCCCCCCCCCCCCCCCCCCCCCCCCCCCCCCCCCCGGGGGGAGGGCGCCGAGCCGGGGCCTGCCGGCGGACTCGGCACGCTGACGCGCCCCGCCGAGCTGCCGCTCTCGCCCGCCCAGCGGCGCATGTGGTTCCTCAACCGCTTCGACCAGGGCGTGGCCACCGACGGTGCCGCCGCCTACAACCTGCCGTTCGCCCTGCGCCTCACCGGCACCCTCGACGTCCCCGCCCTCACCGCGGCGCTGCGCGATGTCCTCGCCCGGCACGAGGTACTGCGCACGATCTACCCCGACACTCCCACGGGCCCGGTCCAGCGGATCCTCGCGGCCGACGACGTGTCGCTCGACTTCGCCGTGCACCGGATCGCACCGAATTCCCGTGGGGGCGAACGGGCATCGCGGACATCGGCGGCCGGGCCAGAGGTGGCCGCGGAGCTGGTCGAGCGGATCGCCGCCGTCGCCGCCACGGCCTTCGATGTGACCACCGAGGTTCCCCTTCGGGTCCGGCTGTTCGACGTCACCGGAGAAGGGCCCGACGCGCCCGCCGAGTACGTCCTCGCCGTCGTCGTGCACCACATCGCGGCCGACGCATCGTCGATGGCGCCGCTGGTGCGCGACGTGACCACCGCCTACCTGGCGCGCACGGCGGGCCAGGCCCCGGGCTGGGCGCCGCTGCCCGTGCAGTACGCGGACTACGCGCTGTGGCAGGTGGACCGGCTCGGCTCCGAGGACGACCCCGCTTCCGTCGCCGCCGAGCAGGTCTCGTTCTGGCGCGCGGAACTGTCCGGCGTGCCCGACCTGCTGGAACTGCCCGCCGACCGGCCGCGCCCCGCGGTGGCCTCGCTGGCCGGTGGACGGGTGCCGGTCAGTATCGACGCCGCCACCCACGCCGGGCTCACCCGGATCGCGCAGGACAGCGGCGCCACCGTCTTCATGGTGCTGCACACCGCCTTCGCCGTGCTGCTGGCCCGGCTCGCCGCGACCACCGATGTCACCGTCGGTACCCCGGTGGCCGGGCGTGGCGAGCGCGAGCTCGACGACCTGATCGGCATGTTCGTCAACACCGTCGTGCTGCGCACCCGTTACGACGGCGGCGCGACCTTCGCCGAACTCCTCGCCGCGCAGCGGGCGAGTGATCTGGCGGCCTTCGCCGCGGCCGACGTGCCGTTCGAGCGGCTCGTCGAGGTGCTCGATCCGCCGCGCTCCACCGCGCGGCATCCGCTGTTCCAGGTGGGCCTGTCGTTCCAGAACATGGATCGGGCCGCGCTCGAGCTGCCCGGTCTGCGGATCGCGCCGGTCGCGGCCGACCTGGCGGTCTCGCAGTTCGACCTGCACCTGATCGTCGGCGACGGCTACGACGCCGACGGCGCGCCCACCGGCATCGAGGGCTTCTTCACCTACGCCACCGACCTGTTCGACGAGCCCACCGTGCGGGCCTTCGCCGACCGGCTGACGCTGCTGCTCGACGCGGTCGTCGCCGAGCCCGGTGTGGTCGTCGGCGATGTCGACCTGCGTACCGGCCGGGAACGCGCCGCCGAGATCACCGCGGGCGCGGCCGATCTCGCCGCGTTCGGCGGCACCCTGGCCGATCTGCCCGCGCGCGCTCGGCCGGAGGCGATCGCGGTGGTCGCCGACCTGCCCGAGGGCAGGCTGGAACTCACCTACGCCGAGTTCGAGTCCAGGGTGAATCGGCTCGCCCGGCACCTGATCTCGATGGGCGTCGGACCCGAATCCCTGGTCGCGCTGGCGCTGCCCCGCTCGATCGACCTGGTCGTGGCCATGTTCGCGGTGACCAGGTCGGGTGGCGCGTACGTACCGATCGACCCCGATCAGCCCGCCGAGCGCACCGACTACATCCTCGGGACCGCGGCGCCGATCTGTGTGCTCAGCAAGGGTTTCCGCACGGATGTCTCGCCGGTGGTCCGCGTCGACCATCCGGCGGTGGCCTCGGCCGATCCGTCGCCGATCACCGACGCGGATCGCCGGGCGCCGCTGCGTCCGGAGAACACGGCGTATGTCATCTTCACCTCCGGGTCCACCGGCCGCCCCAAGGGCGTCGCCGTTCCGCACGCCGCTGTGGTCAACCAATTGCAGTGGCTGCACGGTGAATTCGGCACCGGGCCCACCGATGCCTTCCTGCTGAAGACGCCGGCCACCTTCGACCTCTCGGTCTGGGAGTTCTGGTCCGCCGCCGCCTGTGGTGGCCGCCTGGTGATCGCCGCCCCCGACGGCCACCGCGATCCGGCCTACCTCGATGCCCTGATCACCGACGCGGGCGTCACCACGCTCACCGCCGTCCCCGCCCTGCTGGACGCGCTCGTCGGCTATTGGGAACCGCGGGCGCAGTCCGCACCGGCTCGACCGGTACCCGAGTCGCCGCAGCCGCACGCACCCCGGTCCCGCGAGTCGCAGCCGCGGTCTCCGCTGGCGCGCATCCTCGCGATCGGTGAGGCGCTGCCCGCGCAGCTCGCGCAGCGTCTGCTCGCCGCGCTGCCCGAGACCCGCGTCGACAACCTGTACGGCCCCACCGAGGCGGCCGTGTCGATCACCGACCATCGGGTGACCACAGCCGACGTGCTGACCGTGCCGATCGGCCTGCCCGAATGGAACTGCCGCGTCTACGTGCTCGACGAGCGGCTCCGCCCCGTCCCGCCCGGTGTCCGGGGTGAGCTGTACCTCGGCGGCGTCCAGCTGGCGCGCGGCTACCTGCGCAAGGCGGCGCTGACCGCCGAACGTTTCCTCGCCGACCCGTTCGAACCCGGCGCCCGCATGTACCGCACCGGCGACCTGGTCGCCCGCGCCGCCGATGGTGCGCTGATCTATCTGGGCCGCACCGACTTCCAGGTGAAGATCCGTGGCTTCCGGGTGGAGCCGGGCGAGGTGGAGACGGCGCTGCTCGGTCTGCCGGGAATCGCCAAGGCCGCCGTACTCGCACGACACGATCGGCACTTCGGTGACCGGCTGGTCGCCTATCTCGTCGGGACCGGATCGCGTGGCGATGCCGCCGATGACACCGGGGAATCCCGCGCCGTGTCCACCCGAGGCCGCACGGATATCGATGTGGCACAGGTGAAATCGGCACTGCGCGATCGGCTCCCCGGCTATCTGGTGCCGGAGGCGTTCGTCGTGCTCGACGATCTGCCGCGCACGGTCAACGGCAAGCTGGACCGGGCAGCGCTGCCCGCGCCGGTCTTCGAGGCCGCGGCGTTCCGCGCGCCTGCGACGCCCACCGAACAGCTCGTCGCCGACGTGTACGCCGAGATCCTCGGCGTGGAATCCGTCGGCGCCGACGACGACTTCTTCGGTCTCGGCGGCAACTCGCTGCTGGCGACCAGGGCGGCCGCCCGGATCGGCGCGGCGCTCGACCGCACGGTGGGCGTGCGGCTGCTGTTCGAGGCGCCGACCGTCACCGACCTCGCGGTGCGCGTCACCAGGTCCGAGGGACTCGCGACACTCCCGCTCGTCGCCGGACCCCGCCCCGAGCGGCTCCCGCTCTCGCTGGCCCAGCAGCGCATGTGGCTGCTCAACCGCCTCGACCCCGAGGCCACCGTCTACAACATCCCCGCGGCCCTGCGCCTCACCGGCGCCCTCGACCTCGCCGCCCTGCGCGTCGCCGTCACCGACCTGTTCGCCCGGCACGAGATCCTGCGCACCCGCTACCCGGTGGTCGAAGGGCCGAGCCCGGCCCCACAGGCCGACGGCGACATCGCGCCGCCACCGCCCATCGACACGCGCGGTGCGCACGGCAGGGTGTCCTTCCGGCCCGTGCAGGAGGTGCTCGCCCCTGGAGCGATCCGGGTCGATGTGACGCCGGTCCCCGTCGCCCCCGCGGATCTGGCCGACGAAGTGCGCCGCACCGTCGCCGTCGGATTCGATGTCACCGCCGCACCGCCGGTGCGGTTGCGGCTGCTGCGGCTGGCCGAGGACGAGCACGTGCTGGTGTTCGTGGTCCACCACATCGCGGCCGACGGTTTCTCCATGGGTCCGCTCACCCGCGACCTGGTGCTGGCCTACACCGCGCGCACCGAGGGCGTCGAGCCCGCGTGGACGCCGTTGGCCCTGCAGTACGCGGATTACGCGGTGTGGCAACGGGAATCGCTCGGCGACGAGCGGGACCCCGCGTCCACTGCGGCGGCCCAGCTGGCGTATTGGAGCGCCGAACTCGCCGGGCTGCCCGAGGAGATCGCGCTGCCCGCGGATCGGCCGCGTCCGCCCGTGCAGTCGTTCGCGGGGGCCCTGAGCACCGTCGAGATCGATGCGGCGTTGCACGCCGACCTGGCCGCGCTCGCCCGCGCGCAGGGCGTCACCGTGTTCATGGTCGTGCAGGCGGCGCTGGCGCTGCTGCTCGCCCGCACCAGCGGCACCGACGACGTGGCGATCGGCACCCCGATCGCCGGTCGTGGTGCCCGTGAACTCGACGACCTCGTCGGCATGTTCGTCAACACGCTGGTGCTGCGCAGCCGCGTCACCGCCGACGAGCCGTTCACCGCCCTGCTGCGGCAGACCAGGGACACCGATCTGCGGGCCTTCGCCCATGCCGACGTGCCGTTCGAACGGGTCGTCGACGCCGTGCAACCGGCCAGGTCGGCGGGCAGACATCCGCTGTTCCAGGTGGCGCTGTCGTTCGAGAACCTCGCCCCGGTCGCCGTCGAACTGCCCGGCATCGCGGTGAGCGCGCTGGACGCCCGCACCGCCGAGGCCAAGTTCGACCTGCTGCTCACCGTGCGCGAATTGCCCGACCACGGCGGCATGCAAGCCGAATTCACCTACGCCACGGATCTTTTCGACGAGCCGACGGTCCAGGCCTTCGGCAGGCGATTCGCCAGGGTGCTCGCCGAAGTGGTCGCCGAGCCCGAACGCGCGGTCGGCCGGGTGCCGCTGCTCGACGAGGCCGAGTTCCGCGCCCAGACCACCTTCGCGGGCCCGCCCGCCGAACCGGAACGCACACTGGGCCAGCTGATGGACGAGGCGGTGCGCGCCAACCCGTCGGGTCTGGCCGTGCGCGGCGACGGCCGCGGCTTCACCTATCTCGCGCTCGACGCGGCCGCCAACCAGCTGGCCCGGGGCCTCGTCGCATGCGGCGCCGGACCGGAAGTCGCGGTGGCCGTGGCCATCCGGCGCTCGATCGAATCGGTGCTCGCGGTCTGGGCCATCGCCCGCACCGGCGCGGTGATCGTGCCGATCGACCCCGGCTACCCGGCCGAACGGATCAGCCACATGGTGGCCGATTCGGGCGCGGTCATCGGTGTCACGCTCACCGCCGAACTGGCCGGATTGCCGCCGCTGGCGGAGCAGGGCTGGATCGCCCTCGACGAGCCGGAGTTCACCGCCGAGATCGCGGGCCAGGCCTCGATCGCGCTGCGCGAGATCGAACTTCGCGCCGTGCCGCGTCCCGGCAACGGCGCGTACATGATCTACACCTCCGGGTCCACGGGTCTGCCCAAGGGCGTGCTCGTGACCCATGCCGGCCTCGGCAATTTCCGCGCCGAGCAGAAGCAGCGGTACGGACTCGATTCCACGAGTCGCGCATTGGCTTTCGCCTCGCCGTCGTTCGACGCGTCGATGCTGGAACTGCTGCTCGCGCTCGGTGGCCCCGGCACGCTGGTCGTCGCGCCGCCCGGCACGGTCGGCGGTGCCGAACTCGCCGAACTGATCCGGTCCGAGGAGGTCACCCACGCCTTCCTCACGCCCTCGGTCCTCGCCACGCTCGACCCGGCGAGCGTGCCGGGCCTGCGCGCGCTGGTGGTGGGTGGCGAGCACGTGCCCGCCGACCTCGTCGCCCGCTGGAACACGCTGCCGCAGCGCGCGTTCCACAACGGTTACGGGCCCACCGAGACCACCGTCATGACCTGCATCAGCGACCCGCTGTGGCCAGGCGACGCGACGCACATGGGCGGTCCCATCCGCGGCACCACGGCGCTCGTGCTGGACGGGCAGTTGCGTCCGGTTCCCGAGGGCGTCACCGGTGAGCTCTACCTGGGCGGCATCCAGCTGGCCCGCGGCTACCACCGGCGCACCGGCCTCACGGCCGCCCGCTTCGTCGCCGACCCGTTCGGCGGGGACGGCGCCCGGCTCTACCGCACCGGTGACCTGGTCCGGCGCCACGGCGACGTGCTGGAGTTCGTCGGCCGCAACGACTTCCAGGTGAAGATCCGCGGCCTGCGGATCGAACTCGGCGAGATCGACGCGGTGCTGGCCGCCGCGCCCGGCGTCTCCTGGGTCACCACCCTCGGCCGCGACAACGGCGCCGGGTCGACCATGCTGGTCTCCTACGTCATGGGCGAGCGGCTCGACCCCGCCGAGCTGACCGCGCTGGCCGCGACGAAGCTGCCCGACTACATGGTGCCCGCGACGATCGTCGTCCTCGACGAGCTGCCGCTGACCCCGGTCGGCAAGCTCGACCGCGCCGCGCTGCCGGATCCGGTCACCGCGCGCGAGGAGTACCGCGCGCCGCAGACCACCGCCGAGCGCGTCATCGCCCGGGTGATCGGCGAGGTCGTCGGGCACGAGCGGGTCGGCCTCGACGACGACTTCTTCGCCCTCGGCGGCGACAGCATCACCGCCATCCAGGTCGTCTCCCGCGCGGCGGCGGCCGGGGTGGTGCTGCGCCCACGCGACCTGTTCGACGCCCGCACCGTGGCCGCGCTGGCCGGTCGCGCCGAGGTCACCACCGACGTCGGCGCCCAGCCCGCCGCGCTGCCGCTCACCGCGACGGCGGCGCAGCTGATCGAGGCGGGGGAGAGCGCGGTCGAACCGCGCGCCGTGCTGCTCGACGTGCCCGCCGACTGCCCCGACGACGCGGTCGCCGAGGTGGCGACCGCGGTGATGAACCAGCATCCGATGCTGTGGGCGGTCCTCGACCGCACCGGCGCCACTCCGGTGCTGCGCATCCCCTCGCACCAGGAGCGCACCGGCGGCGCCTTCCGCCGGCTCGACGCGGAGGACGGTGAGTCCTCGCTGCCCGTCGACGACATCGTCAGCGCGGCCGCGGCCGCGCGCCCGGCGCCCCCGGGGCGCCCCCAACACCGCGACCACGCCCGGGCCGGTCAGGCCGAAGACTCGGCCGCCCCCACGATCAGGAAGAGGATGAGCCCGCCGAGGCCGAAGAGCACCATCACGGCCAGCAGGATCGTGCCGATGAGGCCGCAGATGTAGCC
>NZ_JARWOJ010000103.1 GCF_029868625.1 Nocardia neocaledoniensis
CCCCCCCCCCTCACCCCCGCGGCCCCCCCCCCCCACAACACCCCCCCCCACCCCCCCCCCCCCCCGGCGGGCCCCCCCCGCGCCGGGGGGGTCGCGGCCCGGGACACAAGGGGGCCGCGACTCGAGCGCACCAGCGCTCCAACAAACACAGTATCGTCGACAGGGTGCCCCGGATCGGCGATGATCTGCTGGACGCGGTCGCGGCCTTCGCCGGGGCCGCCTCGGCGGGGATCGCGCTGTTCTTGCCGTTCACCTTCGGCGCGCGGTCGGAGGTCCACTCGGCCTTCCACGTCACCAGCCTGCTCAACAGCGTGCCGAGGGCGGCGGCGCTCGGGCTCATCGTCGCCGTCGTCGTGGCCGTGCTGGCCAGACCCATCAACCGGCCTGGGCTGATCTGGCTCACCGCGGCGCTCGCCGCGGCCGCGCTGGCGCTGAACTACTTCATCGGCACCGCGATGCACTCGGCCGATGTGCTCACCACGCAGAACTACCTCGACTCGCTGTGTGGTGGCGTGCTGTTCGGCTCGCTCGGCATCGTCGCGCTGCGGCGGCGCTGGTCGGCTGTCGGCTTCTCGCTCGGCACCGTGGTGGTGCTCGTCTACGGCGAGGTCGTCGGGGTGTTCAGCTCGACCGATTCGTCGTTCGAGGCGTCCTATTCGCCCGCCTGGCTGGTCGGCACGGCCGTGGTGCTGCTCGCGCTCAACGCGCTGCGGCGCAGGCACGGCGTGATGCTGCCCGCTGTCCCACGGCTGGCCGCCGATCTGCCGATCACCCCGATCATCGCCGCCACGGTGCTGTCACTGTCGGTGCTGCTCGCCACCGAATGGCTCGCGCGGGAATGGGACGGGCGGCGCGGGAACACCTGGCAGATCGTGGTCGCGGTGGCGGTCACCGTGGTCGCGGCGTTCATCGCGGCCGTCCTGCTCCCCGGCCGGGACGGCGTCTGGCCGCTGCTCGCGATCGGCGTGGCCGCGGCGGGTGACTCGCTCGGTGACGCCGCGCGGCTGGGCTGGTACCTGCCGCTCGTCGTCGTCCTCGGCACGGGCGCCGTGCTGGCCGGACTCCGCGGGTCGGCGCCGTGGGTGGTGCTGCTCGGTGCCGCCGCGCTGTGCGTCTTCGCCACCGTGGCGCCGCGCCTCCCATGGTCGCTGGCCTGGCCGATCGGCGCCCTCGCGCTGGCTTGCCTGGCCGGCTACTTCGCGGGGTCGGTCCGGTTCGAGTACCTGCCCAGCGCCGTCCTCGGCCTCGGCGCGCTCTATCTGCCGTCGATCCTGTGGTCGATCCCGACCCGGCACCGCGACTGGCCGACCGCGGGCACCCCGGCCGCCGAGAGCCTGCCCGGCCGCGCCGGACTGGCCATCACGATCGGCGTCGCCCTCGCGCTGGCGCTGCTGTTCCGGATCCGCCCACGACAGCGGTCCGAGGCGCTCGAACAATAGCCGCGCCCCGGTCGACATGGCCGACGCGACAGCCCCGGTACCGGGGAACGGGCCGTCATCGCCCGTAGGATCGCAGACGCCTGACCGGATCGTTCTCGACCTGACGAAGGAGGATTGTGCTCGTCATCCTCCTCGCCCACGCGCTGGCCGCCGCACTGGCGCCGGTCGGCGTCCGGCTGCTCGGGCGAAACGCCTTCTATCTGTTCGCGCTGGTTCCGCTGGGCAGTCTCGGCTGGGTGCTCGCGCACTGGGGCACGACCGTGCGCTCGCACACCGCGTGGGCGCCGCAGATCTCGATGGACATCGATCTGCGTTTCGACTCCCTCGCCGCCGTGATGTCGGTGCTCGTCCTCGGTGTCGGCGCGCTGATCCTGGCTTATTGCGGCCGTTACTTCGAGCGCGACGAGGCCAGGCTCGGGGTGTTCGCCGCCGAGCTCATCGCCTTCGCCGGGGCCATGTTCGGGCTGGTCAGCAGCGACAACATGCTGCTGCTCTACGTGTTCTGGGAGATCACGACGGTGCTGTCGTTCCTGCTCGTCGGGCACTACGCCGAGCGCGCGATCAGCAGGCGGGCCGCGATCCAGGCGCTGCTGGTGACCGGGGCCGGCGGGCTGACGATGCTGGTCGGCATCGTGATCCTCGGCCTGCGCTACGGCAGCTTCCTGCTCTCCGATCTGCTCGCGACCACGCCACCGGCCGGCGCGGCGGTCTCGGTCGGCATCGTGCTCGTCCTGGTCGGCGCGATCAGTAAATCGGCCATCGTGCCGCTGCATTTCTGGCTCCCCGGCGCGATGGCGGCGCCGACACCGGTCAGCGCGTACCTGCACGCCGCCGCGATGGTGAAGGCGGGCATCTACCTGGTGGCGCGGCTCGCGCCCGCGTTCGCGCAGACGCCGCCGTGGCACGTGGTGTTGCTGCCGCTCGGCATCGCGACGCTGTTGCTCGCCGGCTGGCGGGCGATGCAGGTGCACGATCTGAAACTGGTGCTGGCCTTCGGCACCGTCAGCCAGCTGGGCCTGCTCATCACGATGATGGCGGTGGGCACCCCGGACGCGGCGCTGGCCGGGCTGACGCTGCTGGTGGCGCACGGCCTGTTCAAGGCGAGCCTGTTCATGGTCGTCGGCATCATCGACCACGGCACCGGAACTCGGGACCTGCGCAGGCTCTCCGGGCTCGGCAGGCGGGCGCCGTGGCTGTGCGCGATCGCGGTGACATCCGCGCTGAGCATGGCCGGGCTGCCGCCGCTGCTCGGATTCGTCGGCAAGGAGTCGGCGCTGGGCGCGCTGTGGTCGGCCGAGGTGCTCAGCGATCCGGTGCGGGTGGCGATGCTGGCCGGCGTGGCGATCGGGTCGGCGTTCACCGTGGCCTACAGCGTCCGCTTCGTCTGGGGCGCGTTCGGCGTCACCGCCGAGCCCGACCCGTCGATGCGCTGGCACGCGCCGGGCCCACTGCTGCTCGGGCCGCCCGCGGTGCTCGCGGTGGCCGGACTCGCGGGTGGACTCGGGGCGCCCGCGATCGACGGCTGGCTCAGCCCCTACGCCGCGACCCTGCCCGGCGTCCTCGATACCCATCTCGCGCTCTGGCACGGCGTCAACGGCCCGCTCCTGCTGACGGTGTTCGTCGTCGCCGCCGGTCTGGCGCTGTTCCTGATCCGCAGCCGGATCGGCGAGCCGGTGCACCCCCGCCTCGGCAACGCCGACCGCAACTACGACGCGGCCCTGCGCGCGATGGACAAGCTCTCGCTGCGCATCACCGGTACGGTGCAGTCCGGTTCGCTGCCGGTCAGCCAGGCCATGATCCTCGGCACGCTGATCGTGCTGCCGACCGTCCTGCTCGCGGTCGGTACCCGCACGGGAGTGGAACTGCGCCTGTGGGATTCGCCGTTGCAGGCCGCGATCGGGGCGATCATGGTCGCCATGGCGCTGGCGGCGACGGTGCTGCGCAACCGCTTGGCCAGCGTGCTCGTCGTCGGCGTGACCGGATACGGCTGCGGCGTGATCTTCGCGCTGCACGGCGCCCCCGACCTCGCCCTCACCCAGTTCCTGGTCGAGACGCTGACGCTGGTGATCTTCGTGCTCGTGCTGCGGGCCTTCCCGGCCGAGATCGCCGAGAACCAGGCGACGGCGTTCAAGGTGCGGCGCGCCCTGCTCGCGATCGGCGTCGGTGTCGCGGTCGCCGTGCTGGCCGCGTTCGCCGCCGCCGCCCGGCACAGCGAACCGATCTGGACGGCCATCCCCGACGCGGCCTACACGATCGGCGCGGGCAAGAACGCGGTCAACGTGCTGCTCGTCGACATCCGCGCCTGGGACACCCTCGGCGAGATCTCGGTGCTCGTCGTCGCCGCCACCGGCGTCGCCTCGCTGGTGTTCCGCAGCCGTCGCTTCGGCAGCGCGCCCAGGGCCGCCGACGCACCGGGCTACGACCCCGACAAGGTGAGCTGGCTGCCCGCGGCCCGGCTCGACGACCGCCGCGAACGTTCGATGGTCCTGCAGATCACCACCAGGCTGATCTTCCCCACCATCATGATGCTGTCCGTGTACTTCTTCTTCTCCGGCCACAACGCGCCGGGCGGCGGCTTCGCCGGCGGCCTGATCGCCGGACTCGCGCTCACCCTGCGCTATCTGGCCGGCGGTCGCTACGAACTCGGCGAGGCGCTGCCCGTGGACGCGGGGCATCTGCTCGGCGCCGGGCTCACCCTGGCCGCGGGCACCGCGACGGCCTCGCTGCTGCTCGGCGCCCCGCCGCTGTCCTCGGCGATCATCGAGGTGACCCTGCCGGTCCTCGGCCACATCAAGCTCGTCACCGCGCTGTTCTTCGATCTCGGTGTGTACCTGGTCGTCGTCGGCCTCGCCCTCGACGTCCTGCGCAGCCTGGGCGCCCGCTTGGACAAGGAACTCGTATGAGTGGCAACCTCGTTCTGCTCATCGTCATCGGCGCGCTCACCGCGTGCGGGGTGTATCTGCTGCTCGAGCGGGTCGTCTCGAAAATGTTGCTCGGCATGATCCTGCTCAGCAACGCGGTGAACCTGCTGATCCTCACCGTGGGCGGCGGTCCCGACGGCAAGCCGCCGATCCTCGGCAGCTCCGACACCTCCCCCGAGGGCATGGCCGACCCGCTGGCCCAGGCGATGGTGCTCACCGCCATCGTGATCACCATGGGCCTGGCCGCCTTCGTCCTCGCCCTGGCCTACCGCTCCTACATGCTGACCACCTCCGAAGACGTGCGCAACGACCCCGAGGACCAGCAGATCGCGGCCACCAGGGAGCAGGAGGACCCGGAAGAATGACCCTGTCCCCCGACCTCCTGCCCGCCATCGCCGCCCTGCCGGTGCTGGTCCCCATGCTCGGCGCCGCGGGCACGCTGGTGTTCGGCCGCAGGCCGCGGATCCAGGCGATGATCTCACTGGCCGCGCTCTCGGCGGTGCTGGTGATCAGCGGATTCCTGCTCTACCTGGCCGACCGCGACGGCACGACCGCCGTGCAGGTCGGCGGCTGGCCGTCGCCGATCGGGATCACCCTGGTGGTCGACCGGCTCTCCGCCGCGATGCTGCTGGTGTCGGCGTTCGTGCTGCTCGTCGTGTCGATCTACGGTGCGGGCCAGAACATCTCCGACGGCGACGAACACCAGCCCACCTCGATCTACCGGCCGACCTACCTCGTGCTCACCGCCGGCGTCTCGGCCGCGTTCCTGGCCGGTGACCTGTTCAACCTGTTCGTCGCCTTCGAGATCCTGCTCGCCGCCTCGTTCGTGCTGCTCACCGTCGGCGCCACCGAGGAACGCATCCGCACCGGCATCGCGTACGTGATGGTGTCGATGGTGTCGTCGCTGATCTTCCTGATCGGCATCGGCCTCACCTACGCCGCCACCGGCACCCTGAATCTCGCGCAACTCGCGGTGCGGCTCGAGGCCACGCCGAGCGGGGTGCGCACGGCCTGTTACGCGGTGCTGCTGGTGGCGTTCGGGATCAAGGCGGCGGTGTTCCCGCTGTCGAGCTGGCTGCCCGACTCCTACCCCACCGCACCCGCGCCGGTGACCGCCGTGTTCGCCGGTCTGCTCACCAAGGTCGGTGTGTACGCGATCATCCGCACGCACACGCTGTGGTTCCCCGACGGCGCCTTCGACAACATCCTGCTGATCTGCGGGCTCGCGACGATGCTGATCGGCATCCTCGGCGCGATCGCGCAGAACGACATCCGCCGTCTGCTGTCGTTCACGCTGGTCAGCCACATCGGCTACATGGTGTTCGGCATCGGCCTCGCCACCAAAGCCGGTCTCACCGGCGCGATCTTCTACGTCGCGCACCACATCCTGGTGCAGACCGCCCTGTTTCTCGCCGTCGGACTCATCGAACGGCAGGCCGGGTCGGTGTCGTTGCGCCGCCTCGGCGGGCTGGCCGCCGCGAGCCCGCTGCTGGCCATCCTGTTCCTGGTGCCCGCCCTGAATCTCGGTGGTATCCCGCCCTTCTCGGGCTTCATCGGCAAGGTCGCGCTGCTGGAGGCGGGCGCCGCCGACGGCAGCGTGCTGGCCTGGGTGCTGGTCGGCGGCTCGGTGGTGACGAGCCTGCTCACGCTCTACGCCGTGGCCAGGGTGTGGAGCAAGGCGTTCTGGCGCTCGCGCGAGGACGCGCCCGAGGGCCACCTCTCCGCCGCGAAACCGCCCACCCTGGTGGAGGATTCGACCGACGTCTACTACGAGGACCGCACCGACCCCGGCCGGATGCCGGTGCTGATGGTGCTCGCCACCACCGGCCTCGTCGTCGCAGGCCTGGCGCTCACCGTGTTCGCTGGGCCGATCCTCGGCATCGCCGAGCGCGCGGCCGACGACCTCGACGATCCCTCGGTCTACATCGGCTCGGTGCTCGGCTCGGAGGCGCGATGAGCCGGCTGGTGAACCGCGACAACATCCTCCGGGTCAGCGTGCTCGGCTGGCTCACCGCCGTCTGGGTGGCGCTGTGGGGTGACCTGAGCGCCGCGAACGTCCTCGCCGGTTTCGCGGTGGCACTCATCGTGGTGTTCGCGCTACCGCTGCCGCTGGTCCCCGTGGCCGGGCGCTTCCACCCGCTCTCGTTCCTCCAATTGATCGGCACCAGCGCGTATTACGCCCTGGAGTCGAGCCTGCAGGTGGCCTGGTTCGCGATCCGGCCCGCCGGGCCACCGGTCTCGGGCGTGCTGCGGGTGCACCTGGGCATCCAGTCCGACCTGGTGCTGGTGATAGCGACCGACATCTTCAACCTCATCCCCGGCACCATGGTGCTCGAGGTGGACCGGGCGCGCTGCGTGATCTACGTCCACGTGCTCGACGTGGGCAGCGAGAAGTCGGTGGTGAAGTTCTACGCCACCACCCGGCGATTGGAGCATCTGCTGATCAACGCCTTCGAACGACCCAGTGAACGTCGCCGCCTCGGCCGCGAGCCGGAGGTGCTGTCGTGACCGTCGTCGCCGTGATCGCCGGAATCCTGCTCACCGCCGCGGCCGTGATCACCAGCTATCGCGTGCTGGCCGGACCGAGCACCCTCGACCGGGTCGTCGGGATCGACTCGCTGATGGCCATCGCTGCCTCCGGCCTCGCGGTCTGGGCCGCCTACAGCGACGACACCACCGTCATCCCGGCGATCGTCGCGCTGGCCCTGGTCGGGTTCCTCGGCTCGGCCGCGGTCTCCCGTTTTCGCGTGCGGGACGACCGATGACCGGCTGGGAGTGGGTGTCCGCGGTCCTGATCCTGACCGGCTGCGCGCTGGCGTTGACCGCGTCGCTCGGCATCGTGCGCTTCCCCGACACCATGACCCGAATGCACGCGGCGACCAAACCCCAGGTCGTCGGGCTGATCCTGGTGCTGTTCGGCACCGGCATCGACATCAGGCACGACGTCAACGTGTGGATGCTCGTGCTCACCGGCCTGTTCACGATCATCACGGCGCCCGTCATCGCGCACCTGCTCGGCCGCACCGCCTATCGGGAGCAGCGCCATCGCGACGGCCTGCTGCGGATCAACGAATTCGACGACTAACCGGCGACCCGCGCCGGCGCCGCGACCCGCGCGGGCGCCGCCGCGAACCAGGTGGCGTGGAACGCGATCGCCACCCCGGCGGCCGCCCCGATGACCAACGCGCCCGCGAGCACCGGATACTCGGCCATCGGCACCGCGAGGTACCGGTACGAGAGCAGCAGCCCCGCGAACACCGCCGACCCGAAACCGACCATCCGCCACCGGAACGCGCCCCAGCCACGCTCGGGTGCCCGCAACGCCGACTCCACCGTCAGGCACAGCACCGCGCCCGCGATCAGGTCGACGCCGTAGTGGTAGCCGAAGCCGAGCGTCGCGGCCACGGTCGCGGTCAGCCAGAACGCACCTCCCCAGCGCAGCCACGCGGGCGCGCGCGTCCCATCGATGTCACGGCGGGTGTGGATGAACAGCGACAGCGCCCACGCGGTGTGCATCGAAGGCATGCAGTTGCGCGGGGTGAACTCGTCGAACGGCAGCGCGGCCGGGCTGTGATCCAGCGGCGGCAGGGCCATCGGCCAGAAGTCACCCACCTGGAAACCGTGGCCGTCCGCACCGTAGGCGAACATCGGCCCGACGACCGGGAAGAGCACGTAGAACGCGGGCCCGACCAGCCCGAGCACCAGGAAGGTGCGCACCAGATAGTGCGACGGCCACTGTCCGGTCGGCACCACCCGTCGCAACTGCCAGATCGCGACGACGATCGCCGCCACCGGCAATTCGATGTAGACCCAGTGCAGCACCGCGTACACCTCGGGCCCGAGCGCGTCGACCACCCGGCCGAGCACCCACGACGGGTCACCGAGGGCGTGATCGGCCAGCAGCAGGTATTCGTCGAACACCGAGGGCCGCGCCGCCGAGGTGACGTGCAACCACACGTCACCGACCTTGGTGGCCAGGATCAGCAGCGCGCCGAGCGCGGCCGCCTTCAGCGCGTCGGTGCGCTCCCGGCCGTGCCAGCGCAGCAGGGCGACGACGGCGAGCACGGTCAGCACGATCGTCGGCCCGTTGCCGACCGTGAACGGCTTGCCGTCGAGCATCCGCAGCGAGGCGTACACCGCGTCGATCGCCACGGCGGCGGACACCGCGTACACGCGCCTGCGCGCGTTGACGCCGACCAGCGCAAGCACCAGTCCTGCCCACGGCACCGACATCGATTTCGGGGTTCCGAGGTAGTCGCGGGCCAAGCTCGCCAGCGGCCCCTCGAAGTCGTTGAGCGAGGCGGCCACCTGCAGACCGATGAGCAGCGCGAGCACCGCCGACACCCCGACGGCGGCGAGCACGCGTGGTTCGCGGAGGCGGTCCCCGGCGGCGACACCCCCCGCCGCTGAACGCGGATGTTCGACAAGCATCCAAACATCGTAAACGGCGGGTGAACGCCACCCCGCCGGACAGCTGAACGCTACTGATCCAGCTCGCGCACCAGCGCGTCGACCACGGCGACGAGGTCGCCCTGCGATTGCGCCGCCACCCGGCGTTGCCGCTGGTAGGAGGCACCGTGCCGGGGAATCTCGGCCACCGCGGCCAGCTCGTCGGCGCACCCGAGGCGGGCGGCTGTCGGTTCCAACCTGTTCAGCAGATCCATCAGGTCGTCTGTGACCAAACGCTCATTACTCGCGTCGTCGACGATCACGATGGCGTCGAGCCCGTAGCGCGCGGCCCGCCATTTGTTCTCCTGCACGTGCCACGGCGGCAGCGTCGGCAGGTCCTCGCCGTTGTCGAGCCTGCGCTCGAGATCGACGACCAGGCAGTGGATCAGCGCGGCCACCGAGGCCAGCTCGGCCCGGCTGGACAGCCCGTCGCACACCCTGATCTCGATCGTGCCCCACTTCGGCGCGGGCCGGATGTCCCAGTGCATGCCGCCGAGCTGTTCGAACACACCGGTTTTGAGCTGATCGTGCACGAAACCCTCGAACTGGCCCCAGTTCTCGAACTGGAAAGGCAGCCCGGCGGTCGGCAGCTGCTGGAACATCAGCGCCCGGTTGCTGGCGTAGCCGGTGTCGTCGCCGGACCACATGGGCGAGGACGCCGAGAGCGCGAGCAGATGCGGATACGACAGCAGCAGCGAGTTCAGGATCGGAAAGACCTTGTCCCGGTGCGAGACTCCGACGTGCACGTGCACGCCCCAGATCAGCATCTGCCTGCCCCACCACTGGGTGCGCTCGATCAGCTCGTCGTAATGCGGTGAGCGCGTGAGCTGTTGGGCCGACCACTGGGCGAACGGGTGGGTGCCCGCGCAGAACAGGTCGACGCCGAGCGGATCGGCCGCGCGACGCACCGCGGCCATGGTGTCGCGCAGATCCTCGACCGCGCCGCCGACCGTGTCGTGCACGCCGGTCACCAATTCGACGGTGTTGCGCAGCAATTCCTTGGTGACCTGGGGCGTGCCGTCGTGGGCACGCCGGTCACCGACGGCGTCGAACACCGCGGCGGCGGTGTTGGACAGATCGCGCGTCACCTTGTCGACGAGCGCGATCTCCCATTCGATACCGATGGTCGGCCGCGGTGAGCCGGGGAACGGTACCGACTGGGCTGCCCCGGCCATGCGCGTCTCGCTAACCGACCACGCCGCAGGCGACCCGGCTACCCGCGTCGCCCGTGGACAGCGTGGCCTCGTCGGGGCCGGTGCCACCCTCACGCGAGTAGCGGGGCGGGATGTTGCCGAAGTTGTCGGCGCCGGAGTGCACGATCAGCGCCTTGCCCTTGACCTGGTCCAGGGTGACGCTGTCGGTGGTGGTCACCAACTTGGCGGTGCCGTCGGCGCCGACCTGCAGGGAGGAGAGGTCACCGCTGGCCGGGTGCGCGTTGGCCGCGCCGACCTGCAGGTGCCCGCCCGCGGAGGTGAAATCGCCCTCGCAGGTGCCGTTCTGGTGGAAGTGCAGGCCGTGGAAGCCGGGGGTCAGGCCGCGCGCCTCGACGGTGATGACGAGGTGGCCACCCTCGGCGGCGATGGTCGCGGTGCCGACGCCGCCGCCGGAGCCGTTCTTCAGTTCCGCCTTCAGGCCGCCGGCCGCCGGGGTACCGTGATCGCCGCTGCCGCCGTGGCTGTCGGCCGTCGTCGGCGCGGCGTGGCCGCCGCTGCCGCCGTGGCCCTCGCCACCGGGCGCGGGCGAGCTGGTCCACACCGGCGGTGTGGTCCCCTTGACGTCACTCGACTCCTGGCTGTTGGTGCACGCAGCGAGTCCGAACACGGCAACCGCGAGCACCGGGGTGACGGTGCGCCAGGACGGGCGACGGGTTGTCGACGTGGCCATCAGGGAACTCCTTCAGTGCAGGGGCTGTACCGCTCAAGATGATGCCACAGCGCGTTCACCGCGCACGGCACGGCGTGCCGCGCCCGCTGTCAGCTGCCGGTCAGCACGACCACGACGCCCGGCGAGGTGTCGCCGGTCTTCGGCGCGACCGTTCCGCCGATCTCGGCGGCGATCTCGGTGGCCGCGGCCTTGTCGCCCGCGCCGCCGCCGTAGAACACCGTCGTCGCGGTGAGATTCGCGCCGGAGTAGTTGCCGGTGCTGACGTTGCTCCAGCCCGAGGAGGTCAGCTGGCTCGCGGTGCGCGCGGCCAGTCCGGCGACCAAGCTGTTGTTCAGCACCCGTACCGGCACACTCTGATCCACGGCGCTCGCGGACGCGGTGGTCGTCGGCGCGGTGGTGGTCGTGGTCGGCGCGACCGTCGTGGTGGTCGGCGCCGCGGTGGCGCTGGTCGTGGTCGGCGCGGCCGTGGTGGCCGGCGCCTGCGCGACCGCGCTGGAACTCGTGGTCTCGGTCTGTTCGGCCGGGTCGGACGCCTCGGCGCCGGAGTTCGACAGCGACATCGCACCCAGGCCGGCGAAGACGATGGCCAGCGCGATCAACACCATCGCCAGCGCGCGCAGCGGTGGGCCGCCGGGGGTGGGATTCGGGTTGCTCACCCGCGCAACCCTAGTCGCAACGAGGCGAGTGTGGCTGTCCGCGCCGCGAACTCACGGCCCGGAGGAGGCAGCCTGCGTAACCACGGAGGGCCTGTGAGCGGCGCCGTGTACACAGTCAGACCTGGAAACCGAGTCGGCGAGCCGCGCGGGCCTTCTGCCTGCTGGCCCGCAGCCGACGCAGGCGTTTGACCAGCATCGGGTCGGCCGCCAGCGCTTCTTCCTTGTCGACGACCGCGTTGAGCACCTGGTAGTACCTGGTGGCCGACATGGCGAACAGTTCACGGATCGCGTCTTCCTTGGCGCCCGCGTACTTCCACCATTTCCGTTCGAAGTCGAGGATCTCGAGTTCACGGCGACTCAGACCGCCGGACTCGTCGATGGTCGCGTCGTGCGAATTCCCAGCCTCGATGTTGCGAGCTGCTGCGCCGTCCATCTTGCTCCCTCGCCGAGTATCACGAGATGAAAATGACGCTTGCACGTCGCGGATCATTGAACCACGGGTGCGCCGGATCGTCCGAGCCATGTCTCGGCGTGTTGACCGCGGCGACCCCGGCGGGCCCGGAGGCGGTAGCGCAGTGTAACCACGCAGGGCCCTCGGGGTCTGCGCCATGGACCCAGCGCCAGTAGGTGTCGTCTCGGCCACAGGGGTCGCCGCTACCCGGCGCGCGGGTCCGGCGATAATGGCGGCCATGGCAATTCTCCCGATCGTGATCGTCGGTGACCCCGTCCTCCACACCCCCACCGCGCCGGTGACGGAGACGCCGGCCGAGCTGGCCGAGCTGATCGCGGACATGTACGACACCCTCGCCGAGTCCAAGGGTGTCGGCCTGGCGGCCAACCAGGTCGGCGTCGGCAAGCGGCTGTTCGTCTACGACTGCCCCGATGTCGACGCCGCCGGCAAGCCGGTGCGCCGCAAGGGCACAGTGATCAACCCCGTGCTGGAGACCTCCGCGATCCCGGAGACCATGCCCGACCCCGACGACGACGAGGAGGGCTGCCTGTCCGTGCCGGGCGAGCAGTTCCCGACCGGCCGGGCCGACTGGGCCAGGGTCACCGGCACCGACGAGCACGGCGAACCGGTCGACATCGAGGGCACCGGCTTCTTCGCCCGCATGCTGCAGCACGAGGTGGGCCACCTCGACGGCTTCCTCTACGTCGACGTGCTGATCGGCCGCAACGCCCGCGCGGCGAAGAAGGCGATCAAGCGCAACGGCTGGGGCACACCGGGTCTGAGCTGGATCCCGGGCACCGTGCCCGACCCGTTCGGTCATGACGACTGAATCACGGCGGCTGGCGCCGCAAGTTCTCGGCCTGTTCCCTCGATCTTCCCTCCCGCCGGGCACTCCTTCGTCGCACCCTCTGGTCAGTCCAGATCGAGGCGGCCGAGAACTGTGATCCCCCTCGGTCGCCGCGTGGTGATGCGGTACCAACTGCCCGAGGGTTATCCCCAGCCGCTCACCGATGTGATCGGCGAGCTGGTGTCGGTGGATCCGCCGACGGTGCGTACCGCCGAGGGCGAGCTGGTCTCGGTGGCGCCGGACCGCGTGGTCGCGCTGAAGGCACTGGGGCCGAGGCCGATTCGAACCAAGGAGATCCGCTCGCTGGAGACCGCGGCGGCGGGCGCGTGGCCCGGCGCCGAGCACCTGTGGATCGACGGCTGGCTGGCACGCGCCGGCAACGGGTACACGGGTCGCGCGAATTCCGCGGTGCCGCTCGGCGAGTCCGGCGTGCCCGCGGTGCTCTCGATCGACACCATCCGCCGCATCGCGGACTGGTACACCGAGCGCGGCCTGCCGCTGCTGTTGCAGCTGCCCGATCGCCTCGCCCCGGTCCCGCCCGGCTGGAGCACCTGGAACGAGACGGTCGTCCTCGGTCTCGACATCGCCAATCTCGTCCTGCCGCAAGGGCCGTCGATGGTGCGGATCGCGGCCGAACCCGACGACGGCTGGCTGGCCGTGCACCGCTACCGGGGCGAGATCCCGCTCGATCCGGGGGTGCGCGAACCGGACCGGACCGTGCTCACCTCCGTGCTCGACGGCACGCTCGGCTTCGCCTCACTCGGCGTGCCCGACCCGCTTGCCATCGGCCGCGGCGCGGTGACCACGGCGCCCGACGGCAGGCGCTGGGTCGGCCTGACCTGCGTCGCGGTCGCGGCCGCGCCCGCCTTGCTGCACCTGGCGATCAATGCAGGGGGAGCGGTGCTGCCGCGCGCTGCCCTGTGGATCGAGCGGCGGCGGGGCTAGCCGCGAGCTCGATCAGGCCGTCGCGACGAAGCCCGCGACCGACGTCAG
>NZ_JARWOJ010000104.1 GCF_029868625.1 Nocardia neocaledoniensis
GCCTACCGCGAGGGCGGCTGGTGGGTGGGGATCGCCACGGCCGCGGGGTTCTTCGTCGCCTTCGCGCTGGGGTGAGTCAGCGGGTCATGCGGCGTCGCGCGCGCGTCATCATGCGCGGTACGAGTCTGCGGTGCGCGAGGCCGGCCAGTGCGAAGTACGCCCTGCCGAGCCGATTGCGGTAGCGCACAACGGTCGTCAGGGTCACCGTGCCGTTTGTGACGCGAACCGAGGCGACGAACTCGAGCATCGGCATGGTCTTGCCGGTGAGGTGTTCGGTGTCCGAGCTCGCCAGGTCGGGAAAGGCGTTCCGGCCGAAGATGGCGTGCGTCCAGGCGGCGGGGTCGGTGCCGGCGCCGGGCGGCACAGACACGGAGTAGGCGTCGACATAGTCGGGGTCGGCGATGGCCGCGTGCGCGAGCGGCGCCGAGGAGGAAATCGACATGTCGCCCACCGTAGCCCGCCCGGTTGAACACCCATTGACAGCAGCTCAGCTGCGGATTCTCTGCGGGCAGGTATCATTCGCCGCCTAGCAGTGGCGGTAACGGGGCGCGTCGAATACGCTTCGCCGCGGATGAAGACGCCTCATGGAGGGACGAGTGATCACTCCGCACAGGCCGGAGGACGTGGCCGAAGCCCGGCATACCGTGCCATTGACCCAGCTGATACACCTCATGGCGGAGTATCAGCAGCTCGGCGCACACCGTGACACCTTCCTCGCCACGCCCGCCGACGACACCTTCGTGCGCGGCTGCGGCATCATCGCGGGCACCATCGCGACCATCGGCGTGATCACCGCCGCCGTCGGCTCCTGGCAGGGCGGGGTGTCACTGCTCGTGATCGCCGCCGTCCCCGTCCTGCTCGCGCTGCGCCGCGGAATCCTCAACCGGCAGAACCGAGCCGCGCGGATCGACCTGTTCGACCACGGGGTGACGGTCTACCGTTCCGGTCAGCGGGTCGCCGGATTCCGTTGGGACAGCACCGAAGTGCGGCAGCAGATGATCCCCTTCCACGACACCGCGGCCGTGTCCTACGTCCTCGACCTCACCGGGCCCGGCAGCGCCGAGACCACCATCGACGAAGAGGGTTTCGCCCGCGCCCGCGAATGGGCCCGCGCCATCCAATCCGCCGTCACCGCAACGCAACTCCCCCTCGCCGTCGCCGCCATCGACAACGGCGAAACCGTCACCTTCGGCGACCTCGGCCTCTCCCTGGACGCCCTCACCTGGCGCGGCGAGTCCTTCCCCTGGGAGAACATCCAGCTCATCGACGCCCGCAGCGGCCACATCCGTGTCAAACACGCGGGCACCTGGCTCTCCCTCACCCCCGTGAGCACCATCCCCAACTTCTATATCTTCAACGAACTCGCCGAACGTCTGCGGCTGACGCCGGTGGGCTGAAATCAGCACCTACACAGGAGTTTCTCCGGGCTCCTTCTTCTTCGACAGGCGGATCAGGCTACCGATGCCCGCCCAGAGCAACATGGCCCCGATTCCGATCTTCGCCCAGTCGATCGCGTTGTTGGCGAACCTCACGTCCTCGTAGCCGCCTCCGGATTTCGCAGTGGCGCACGTTTCGCCCGGTTTCAGGTCGTAGCCCGAGAAGTCGAGGACGAAGATGTTCCAGGTCGGGCAGGTGACCACGTCATTGAGCAGACCGAACACCCCGGACAGCACCAGCCAGCCGCAGATACCAGCGAGTATCACACTGAACACCCAGTACTTGCGCACCGTTCGGACGATCGCCATGCCAGCTCCCCGATTACGGCGAGGGCCTGTTGCCCGACGATCGGCCTGCCCCCGCTACCCTTCCGCGGCCGCCGGATACCAGGGCGACCGATAGACATGCTGCCAGAGACCCCGCCCGCGCCACGGGCTGGGGCGCGTTTCACTGCAGACTGATAGGTTCGGTTCGAAGGAGAGGGGAGAAAAATGGGCGAGACCTTACTTGCTGTGCCCAGCGAGATCGCTGGTCTGGGGAATCTCACCAACGAGGTCGGTGCGGACGCCAACAACGCGGCAAATTTTATCGGCCAGCACGGCCAACCCGCCGATTGGCTGCACGGACCGATCATCGATGACTTGATCCGACCATTCATCGAAGTCGCCAACGCCACCAAGGTACGGATGGCGCTGGCAGCCCGCACCACGCAGGATACAGGCACGGAGCTCAATAAGGCTGCCTGGATGTACCACGACCAAGACCAGCAGAATTACGACGCACTCAACAGCCACACCATGTACCTCGACGACGGACAGCCGTCGAGTAGTGGAGTCGAGCGTTCAGGAATCACCCAACAATACGATGGTGCGGCCACCTACAACAAGCCCAAGAAATTCGAGCTGAAGGAGCCACAGGCCAACAAGGAAGACACCGCGGAGCTGATCGGTCAGATAGCACCGACACTCAAGGACGTCAACGACACCATCAAAGATGTCGCACGTATGGCGGGCAAGGACATCGATCCGCTGGGAATGTGCCTCGACAAGATACCGGGGAACTGGAGCGAAATCCGACGAATCGGAGAGGCTCACAAAGCTGCCGGAAACGGCATGGAAGCATGCGGCGACAACCTCGAGTCCGGGATGAAACAGGTTGATCGGTCCTGGAATGGCAAGGCAGCGCTTTCCTTCAACGACTGGGCCAACAAGCAGATTCCCGCAATGAAGTGGGAGGGGCCTGTCGGACGTGTGGTCAGTGACGCTTTCGGTGTCGTGGCAAACGAGATCAGAGAAGCGATCCGAGTTGTTCTCACCAAACTGTGGGACGTCATCGAGAGCCAGGTCGATTTTTCCGACCTGAAGGGCGCTTTCAAGACGGTGTTTCGAAAGGTGCCAATAGTCGGCACAACCTATGAATTGGTCTCACTGGGTTTGAAATTTGCCGAGATCGTCCAATTCGCCGTCGATGCGGTCAAGAAGATCAAAGAACTTGTCGACAAGGTGATCAAGCTGCTCGATTTCCTCAAGGATCCGGTTGAGGGAGGGAAGCAGATGGTGGACGACTACATGGCACCGGTGATGGACAAGGTCGCTGACGCAACGCACAAGGCCGCGATAGCGCAAGATCTCGCGAAGATATCGCAGGTAAACGACACCCTCAACAGTCCTGATACCGGATACGAGATCGGATCCGGTACACAGCCATGGGCGGACGCATGAACCAGCTGATCGGTTCACGCGTTCGTGCGAGTCGACTTGCCGCAGGCGCTATCGCCGCGCTGGCTGTGGCGACGGCCGCGTGCGGAACAGGTGAAGGGACCGGTCCAACTCCGGCTCCGCCGCCACCATCGAGTACCACGTTCGCCAAACCAGTGCCGCCCGGGCCGTCACAAACTGGATTGAAGAACCCGGTGACCTTCGATCCGTGCGTCCGAATCGGCGATGACCTCGTCACCGAGACCGGATTTTCTCCGGCCACCCGTGCACGGTCCGCGGGCGAATCCGCCACGGACACGCTGGTAGTCATCGGATGTTCGTTCTACCGCGTGGCGACAGTCGATCGCGAGGAGGCGATTCTCGCCGGCCTCACCGTTCAAGCAACAAACTCGAAGTTCGCCGAAGTCGAGACCAGCTCAGAGTTCCAGGATGTCGTGGACAAGTACGAAATCAATGGCCGAAGCGCTGTCCTGTACATGCTCAAAGCGCTGCCTGGAACGTGCACCGCAGCAGTCGCCACCGACGAAGGCATGCTTCGGATGACATACATGCCTGTCGCAGCGGATTCCGTCGGACCTTGTGACCACGTGCGCAAGATCGCTCCGGCACTGGCCACCAGCCTGGATTCGAAGTAGTCACATACCGGAAGGAAATGATGGCCTCACCACAATGGCGGGGTAGATCCGAGCCGAATCTCGACTCCGGCGTCGAAGCGCTCGTGCGCGAGGTGATGGGCGCTGTCGATGATCTACGAACCGCACGCATCCAATTGGAGAACCTGGACGTTGATGCGGTGATGGCGGAACCGACGACCGTGGACGCCGCCTTCATGTCGGCTATGGCAGCAGCCGACGAGGCATCACCCGCACTGGTCGCCTTTGCCGCACGAGTGTCGGAGGGCGAATGCGCTTGGAGTGAGATCGAGTTCGCCGCCAGACCGGTACCGCCCGAGGTCGACGAACTGAAGAACTCACCGCGGTTCGTTTGGCCGTGGGATCGTCCGGCGCCACCGGAACCGTCGTTCCCGCCGCGGGCAAAACATGATCCCGGTGTTGTCGGCCCCAGTGACTGGCCTGATGACCTCGACGAGTATCCCGACGAAGGGCGGTCGTGGCTGGTCTGATCTGCCAGGACGCAGATGTTTCCAGGCCGAGAAAGACAGACCGAAGGCCGGTCCACCGTGGGTGGACCGGCCTTCGGGGACTTGCGGGGACCAGCTGATCCGGGGGATCAGAAGTCCATGCCGCCCATGCCACCGGTCGGGTCGCCCGCGGGGGCGGCCTTCTCCGGCTTGTCGGCGACGACGGCCTCGGTGGTGAGGAACAGGGCCGCGATGGAGGCCGCGTTCTGCAGGGCCGAGCGGGTGACCTTGACCGGGTCGGCGACGCCGGCGGCCAGCAGGTCCTCGTACTCGTTGGTCTGGGCGTTGAGGCCCTGACCGGCGGGCAGGTTGGAAACCTTCTCGGCGACCACGCCGGGCTCGAGGCCGGCGTTGAAGGCGATCTGCTTCAGCGGAGCCGACAGCGCCACGCGGACGATGTTGGCACCGGTGGCCTCGTCGCCCTCGAGCTTCAGCTCGTCCAGCGCGGGGGCCGACTGCAGCAGGGCCACGCCACCACCGGCGACGATGCCCTCTTCGACGGCAGCCTTCGCGTTGCGGACGGCGTCCTCGATGCGGTGCTTGCGCTCCTTGAGCTCGACCTCGGTCGCGGCGCCGGCCTTGATGACCGCGACACCGCCGGCCAGCTTGGCCAGACGCTCCTGCAGCTTCTCACGGTCGTAGTCGGAGTCCGAGTTCTCGATCTCGCTGCGGATCTGCGCCACGCGGCCCTTGATGGCCTCCGCGTCGCCCGCGCCCTCGACGATGGTGGTCTCGTCCTTGGTGACGACGACCTTGCGGGCCTGGCCCAGCAGCTCCAGACCGGCGGTCTCCAGGGAGAGGCCGACCTCTTCGCTGATGACCTCGCCACCGGTGAGGATGGCGATGTCGGCGAGCTGCGCCTTGCGGCGGTCACCGAAGCCGGGCGCCTTGACGGCGACGGACTTGAAGGTGCCACGGATCTTGTTCACGACCAGGGTCGACAGGGCCTCGCCCTCGACGTCCTCGGCGATGATCAGCAGCGGCTTGCCGGCCTGGATGACCTTCTCCAGCAGCGGCAGCAGGTCCTTGACGGTCGAGATCTTCGACGACACCAGCAGGATGTACGGGTCCTCGAGGACCGCTTCCTGACGCTCGGGGTCGGTCACGAAGTAACCGGAGATGTAGCCCTTGTCGAAGCGCATGCCCTCGGTGAGCTCCAGCTGGAGCCCGAAGGTGTTGCTCTCCTCGACGGTGATGACGCCTTCCTTGCCGACCTTGTCCATGGCCTCGGCGATCAGCTCACCGATGGACGGGTCGCCGGCCGAGATACCTGCGGTGGCAGCGATCTGCTCCTTGGTCTCGACCTCCTTGGCGGTGTCGAGCAGCTTGGCGGTGACGGCCTCGACGGCCTTCTCGATGCCGCGCTTCAGGCCCAGCGGGTTGGCGCCGGCCGCGACGTTGCGCAGACCCTCACGCACGAGCGCCTGGGCGAGCACGGTGGCGGTGGTGGTGCCGTCGCCCGCGACGTCGTCGGTCTTCTTGGCGACTTCCTTGACCAGCTCGGCGCCGATCTTCTCGTACGGGTCCTCGAGGTCGATCTCCTTGGCGATGGACACACCATCGTTGGTGATCGTGGGGGCGCCCCACTTCTTCTCGAGCACGACGTTGCGACCCTTCGGGCCCAGCGTCACCTTGACAGCGTCGGCGAGGGCGTTCAGACCCCGCTCGAGACCGCGACGGGCCTCTTCGTCGTACGCAATTGTCTTGGCCATTGCGTTGAGATCCTCCACATGTCTATGGCTGACACACGAGACGACCACAGGTTGGATCGCCCCAAAGTACGCTGGCCAGGTGCGGTGCCCGCGACGGACGACCGAGGGTGTCGATGGAACCCGGTCTCACCGTCCCGACCTGGCACTCAACAGATGCGAGTGCCAAGCCATTTTTAGCACTCGGGTGGTGAGAGTGCAAGGTCGCGCCCGGCACGGCCGGGCGCGGCCCGGACCTCAGGGCTGCTTCTCCTGGGCGGCCAGGAACTGATTCAGCAACTCGACGAGTTCGGCCTCTACGACAGCCTTGTCCAGACCGAGGCCGCTGAGCACGCCCGTCCCGTTCTCCTGCTCGAGCAGCGCGAGCAGGATGTGCTCGGTGCCGATGTAGTTGTGGCCGAGGCGCAGCGCCTCCCGAAAGGTCAGTTCGAGGACCTTCTTCGTGTCGCCGTCGAACGGGATGAGGGCGGGCACCTCGCCGTCGGTGGCGGGCAGCGAGGCGACGGCGGCCGCGCGCACGGCATCGAGCGAGACACCGCGCGCCACGATTTCGCGCGCGGCCAGCCCTTCCGCCTGACCGATCAGGCCGAGGATCAGGTGACCGAGCGCGATCTGGCTGCTGTCGGTCTTCCTGGCCTCCTCCTGCGCGCCGACGACCACCTGCCTGGCGCGATCGGTGAACTTGGCGAACCCGGCCTGCGGATCCATGGCGGCGGTATCGCTGGGCCCCTTGGGGACGAACCGCTTCTGCACGGCTTGCTTGCTGACGCCCATGCTGGCGCCGATATCGGTCCAGGACGCGCCGGAGCGGCGGGCCTGGTCGACGAAGTGGCCGATGAGGTGGTCGGCGGTCTCGCCGAGGTGATTGGCGGCGACCACGGCGTCGGAGAGCTGGTCGAGGACGTTGTCGGGACGGGCCTTCTTGATGCCGTCGATCAGATCGTCGAGGCGGAAGTTCGGAGTGCTCATAGCGTCAACTCTAAGTTGACGACGCATGATCGTCAACCATTAGTTGACGATCATGTCGTGGCAGAGTTGTCGGCATGGGGAGAGATCGGAGCGCGGCCCGGTGGGCAGTGCGCGGCGTGGGGGTCTTCGTGACGCTGGTGTGCCGCCGCCCGTCCGCGCCGTCGCCGATCCGCCTCAGCGCAGGCCTGCGGCCCGGCCCGCGAAGCGCACGATGTTCTCCTTCACCCATGCGCCGGTGCGGCCACGGAGGACGCGCTCTGCCGGGGTGTCATCTGGGTTCAGGAACTGGATGACGGCGTCGTGGCGGCCGAGGCTGAGGCATTGGAGGTGGTAGCGGAAGGTCATCGGCTTCGGTTCCGTGCCGCGTGCGCGCGCCCCGATTGCTTTCGCGGCGTAGCTGCCGGTGGGAAGTGCTGTCGCGCAGGCCATTCGGAGGGGGCGGTCGCCGGGGACGGTGACCAGGGCGGCATCACCGACGGCGTAGATGTCCGGGCGTGAGAGCGAGCGCAGGGTTTCGTCGGTGCGGATGCGACCGTGCTCGTCCACGTCGAGACCGGCTGTACGTGCCAGGTCGGGGACGGTGAAACCGGCGGTCCAGACCACAGCGGTGGCGGGCAACACGGCGCCGTCGACGAGCCGTACACCGTCGGGCAGCACCTCGGCGACCTTGACGCCGGAACGGATCTCGACCCCGAGACGGGTCAACGTGGTGCGGATGTGCTCGACGGCGCGCGCGGAGAGCCAGGAGCCCGGCTCCTCCGACCCGAGCAGGGTGACCCGAGTCGCCGAATCACCGCCTGCTTCGGCGAGTTCGGCCGCGAGTTCGATGCCGGTGGATCCGGCTCCGACGACGATCACCCGGCCCGACGGCAGCGCACGCAGGTCTTCGGGAGTCGCGACGGAGTGCGCGTATTCGGCGATGCCCGGCACGCTCGACCGGTCGGCCGCGCTGCCGAGCGCGTAGACGAGAGTGTCGTAACCGATGGACCATTCACCGTCGAGGTCGACGCGCTTCGCGGCCGGGTCGAGCGCTGTGACTCGCGCGCGGATGTATTCGATGCCCTTGCGCTCCAGCATCTCCCGCAGGTCCCAGTGCCGGATCGACTGGCCCGCCGCCGCCTGGTGCAGACGCACCCGTTCGACGAACTCCGCGCGCGTGTCGACCACGGTGACCGTGGTGTCGCGTGTCTTCGCCAAGCGGCGCGCGGCACTGAGCCCCGCGTACCCCGCACCGAGGACGACGATTCGCTGCTGCCCGGTCATGTGTGGCTCCTCTCGATATTGCCGACACCGACCAGACCGCGTGGCCGCCGGATTCCTGACAGCCCGCGACGGTGATCCAGCTCACGCCTCGGCGGCCACCAGGAAACCGAGCTTGTCCGGGTTCACCACGATGCGCACCGCGTCGACCAGCCCGGCGCCGTCGACATCGAAGAACATCACCGAACTCGCCACCACACCGTCCTCGCGCACGATCAGCGCCAGTTCGCCGTTGACCTCGGCGAAGTCGAATGTGCTCGCCGGGGTGAGGAATTTGGTGAGGCCGAGCAGGTAGCGCGCGACCTGGTCGGCGCCGGTGACCGGGCGCCTGGCCGCGGTGACCTGGCCGCCGCCATCGGCCATCGACACGATGTCCTCGGCGAGCAGCGCCCGCAGGCCGTCGAGGTCGCCGGTCGCCGCCGCCAGCAGGAAGCGTTCGATGAGGGTACGCGCCTCGGCGGCGGGCACCGTGAAGCGCGGTTTGTCGGCGCGCACCCGGCCACTCGCGCGGTGCAGGATCTGCTGGGAGTTGGCTTCGGAGAGCTCGAGCATCGCGGCGATCTCCGCGTGCGGATACCCGAACGCCTCGCGCAGCACGAAGACCGCTCGCTCCACCGGGTTGAGCCGCTCCATCGCGGTGAGCAGCGCGAGCGACACCGATTCGCGCTCCTCGACGGTCTCCAGCGGGCCGAGCGCGCCCGCCCCGGTCGGCACCGGTTCGGGCAGCCAGGGGCCGACATAGGTCTCACGGCGAGCCCGCGCCGAGACCAGCGCCGTGCGGCAGAGATTGACGGTGACGGTGGTCAGCCAGGCCTCGACATTGCCGATCGCGGCGCGGTCGGCCGCGGCCCAGCGCAGGTAGACCTCCTGCACCGCGTCCTCGGCCTCGCTCGCGGCACCGAGCATCCGATACGCCAGCGCGAACAACCGCGGCCGATGCCGGAGGTACTCCTCGACCCCGTCGGACTCCACCACTCCCCCTCCGCTCACGCACCCACCGTAGCGGCGCGCCCTGCCGGGAAACCGCAGCGGTCACACCGACCGATCAAACCGCCCCAACTCACCGAGACGTTGTCGGCCCCCGCACCGCCAAGAGGCGAGAGGTAACGCCGCAGACCGGTTTTCCGGCCGCCTCACCACCAAGAAGCAAGAGGTAACGCCACAGACCGGTTTTCGGCCGCCTCGCCGCCGAGGGGCAAGAGGTAACGCCGCAGACCGGATTTCCGGCCGCCTCGCCGCCGAGGGGCAAGAGGTAACGCCGCAGACCGGATTTCCGGCCGCCTCGCCGCCGAGGGGCAAGAGGTAACCCCGCAGACCGGATTTCCGGCCGCCTCGCCGCCGAGGGGCGCGAGGTAACTCCGCAGACCGGTTTTCGGCCGCCTCGCCGCCGAGGGGCGCGAGGTAACCCCGCAGACCGGTTTTCGGCCGCCGGGGCGGGCCCGCGCGGGGGGCGCGGGCCCCCGCCGCGCGGGATACACCCACGCGGCGGGCGCGGCCCGAAAGGCTACCTGGCAGCACACGCCGTCCTCGAGCAGGGAGCAGCGGCGGGCCACGAGCACGCTGACGCAGAGCCCCCGCCCGTCCATCCGACGGTCGGCACCGCGG
>NZ_JARWOJ010000105.1 GCF_029868625.1 Nocardia neocaledoniensis
TGTTCGGTGATCGTCGCGCACTCGAACACGAGCTGCGGGGACAGCGGCAGGCCGAGTTGGCGGCGCGGGCCGACCACTGGATGGAGATGACGCTGTCCCCACCGAGCGCGAAGAAGTTGTCCTCGCCGGTGACGTCGTCGATCTCGAGCAGTTCCTCGATCAGCGTGATCAGGGTGCGCTCGGTGTCGGGCCCCGGGGGGCGGGGGGGGGGGTTCCCGGCCATGGGTGGCCTGTTATCTGGGGGCCTACATACCCCTTTAATGGCCCCCCCCCCCCCCCCCGGGGGGGGGGGGGGGACGGGCGTTGTATCGATTCGCAGCTCAGGAGAGCGCGCGAACGCCGGTGGCCTGCGGGCCCTTGGTGCCCTGGCCGACCTCGAACTCGACCTTCTGGTTTTCCTCGAGGGTACGGAAGCCCGTGCCCTGGATCTCCGAGTAGTGGACGAAGACGTCAGCGGAGCCGTCCTCGGGCGCGATGAAGCCGAACCCCTTCTCCGCGTTGAACCACTTCACAGTTCCCTGTGCCATTCTGTTCCTTCTCTTTCTTACCGGAACGGCGGACAACTGGGTTCGTCCACCGGGTCCGTTCCGACCGCTGTACTGTGGGTCCCCCTGCAAGGAAAGCCTGAGCACGGCGTTCGCAACATCGATCCTGCTGATGGTTGGACTTTCGATCCGTCCCCTCGAACACAGAAGCTTGCGACCAGGACCCAGTGAACCATGTCTCCGAGCAATTCAACAGTCGAGTTACCGACAATTTGCAAAATTCTTGATCTTGCGAATGCGCAGGTGAGGGACAGATTGGGTGTATCCGTACTTTCAGTCTGTTTGCTTCTCGATAACCGGGCGAGGTTCCAGCAAACCACCTGTGACCCAGGTCGCTATTGGGTTACGAAATCGCAGGTAGCGCTCGGGGCACACACACGTTTCACACTCCCGGCGTGGCGCGAGAGGGCTATGGGATGAATCCGGCAGACCGGACCGAGCTACGACCGCCCGCGCGGAGCGAGAGCTACGGGCGATCGTTGCTGAATCGTGTCCTGCTGGAGGCGGCCGCGGGCGGCGACCCGTTGACCCATGTCGCCGAGCTGCCCGCCCAGCGCGCTCGCACCACCGAATGGCCGCACTGGGTGCCATCGGAGCTGGTCAAAGCCCTGGAGCTGGTCGGCATCGAGCGTCCGTGGGAACACCAGACGCGGACCGCCGAGCTCGCCGCGGCCGGCAATCATGTCGTCGTCAGCACCGGAACCGCGTCGGGGAAGTCGCTCGGCTATCAGCTGCCGGTGCTCACGGCCCTGCACGACGACCCGCGCGCCACCGCCCTGTATCTGTCCCCCACCAAGGCGCTCGGCGCCGACCAGCTGCGCGCGGTCGGCGGGCTGATCCACGACAACCCGCTGCGCGAAGCGCATCCCGCGAGCTACGACGGCGACACCCCGGCCGAGGTGCGCCAGTGGGTGCGGGCCAATGCGCGCTGGATCTTCACCAATCCCGACATGCTGCACGTCGGAGTGTTGCGCTCGCATCAGCGCTGGGCGCGGGTGCTGCGCAATCTCCGGTACGTGGTCGTCGACGAATGCCATTCCTACCGGGGTGTGTTCGGTTCCCATGTCGCCCTGGTGCTGCGCAGGCTGCGGCGTTTGGCGGCGTTCTACGGCGCCGACCCCGTCTTCATCCTCTCCTCCGCCACCAGCGCCGACCCCGCCGCGTCGGCGAGCAGGCTCATCGGCGCCCCGGTCACCGCGGTCACCGAAAACGCCTCGCCGCGCGGCGCCAGGACGGTCGCGCTGTGGGAACCGCCGTTGAGTACGGCACTCACCGGGGAGAACGGCGCCCCGGTCCGGCGCACCGCGACCGGCGAAGCCGCCAAGATCATGGCCGCGCTGGTCGCCGAGGGTGCGCGGACGCTCACCTTCGTGCGCTCGCGGCGCGGCGCCGAGCTGATCGCGCTCGACACCCGCCGGGTACTCGCCGAACGCGCCCCTGAACTGTGCGAACGGGTGGCGGCCTATCGGGCCGGATATCTCGCGGAGGACCGGCGAGAGCTCGAGCGGTCACTGTCGGAAGGCGCGCTGCTCGGTGCGGCGAGCACGAACGCGCTCGAACTCGGTGTCGATATCGCGGGGCTGGATGCCGTGGTCATCGCCGGTTTTCCCGGCACGGTCGCATCTTTCTGGCAGCAGGCGGGACGGGCGGGCAGACGCTCACAGGGCTCCCTGGTGGTGCTGGTCGCCACCGACGATCCGCTCGACACCTACCTCGTCCATCACCCCGCCGCGCTGCTCGACCGGCCGATCGAGGCCACCATCACCGACCCCTACAACCCGTACGTTCTCGGCCCGCAACTGCTGTGCGCGGCCATGGAGCTGCCGCTCACCGACGCCGAGGTCACCGAGCTCAGGGCCGCTGACGTGCTCGCCGACCTGGCCGAACAGGGTCTGATCCGGCGCCGCCCCGGCCTGCGCGGCACCCCGCCGCGCTGGCATGTCACCGCGCGGACCCAGCCGCACGACGCCGTCGACGTGCGCGGCGGCCTCGGCACACCGGTCGCCATCGTCGACGCCGAGTCCGGTCGCCTGCTCGGCACGGCCGACGCGGGCCGGGCGCCCGCCACCCTGCACGAGGGCGCGGTACACCTGCACCAGGGCGAGACCTACCTCGTCGAGGAACTCGATCTCGACGGTGGCGTCGCCTTCGTCACCGAGGTGGACCCCGGTTTCACCACCAGCGCCAGGCAGGTCACCTCGATCAGCATCGAAGCGGTCACCGAGGAGCGCGTCTTCGGGTCGGTGACCGCGGCGTCCGCGCAGGTCGCGGTGACGAACCAGGTCGTCGGGTACCTGCGCACGCTGGTCACCGGCGAGGTGCTCGACCAGGTCGAACTCGATCTGCCGGCCCAAACACTGCACACCAAGGCTGTCCTCTATACCGTCACGCCCCGGCTGCTCACCGCGGCGGGGATCTCCGACGACGAGCTGCCCGGCGCCCTGCACGCGGCCGAACACGCCGCCATCGGCATGTTGCCGCTGGTCGCCGGCTGCGATCGCTGGGATATCGGCGGCGTCTCCATCGCCGAACACCCCGACACCGGCGCGCCGACCGTGTTCGTCTACGACGGTCAGCCCGGCGGCGCGGGCTTCGCCGAACGCGGATTCGCCCAGCTCACGGACTGGCTGACCGCCACCCTCAGCGTGATCCGCAGCTGCACCTGTCTGGATGGCTGTCCGTCCTGCGTCCAGTCACCCAAGTGCGGCAACGGCAACAACCCGCTGGAGAAGGACGCCGCCGCGCGGCTGCTCGACGCCGTGCTGGACGAACTGCGGACGGCAGCCGTTTCGTGATGCCATCGCGGCGGACATGTGACCGGCGCTACACCTCACCCCCCGGAATGCTGGTCGCTCGACCTATTTTCCGCTGACCAGCACCGACGGGACGCCAACCCTCGGCCCGATGAATAAAAAGGACAACTCTTCTGTTAACTGGCTCATTGCCAACTGGCATGCGGCCAACCCGCGGAACATTGATTTCGTTTAGTTCTCCCCCCATAAAAGAATGTGCATGCAATTACCGAGAATGGCACTTGGCGAATTCCGTATTAGTTCGGTACGGAACAACCACCGACCAGTGTTGACACTTCCGCGTCACCCACTCTCCGCCACCGGTCCGGCGCGCGCGGCGGCCGAGACGGTGCGCGCACCGAACACCCCGAACGACACGTCCGCCTCCACCACGACAACCACGTCCCACTGCTCGACGACGCACCGCCGCACACCCATGCCCATCCGCCGGCCGAGCGTTCCGGCTTCCGCGCAGCCCGCCTCGACCCCTTCGGTCAACAGACTCGCCGCCGCGAGCGCACCGAGGTCCGCGGCCGCCTGCGCGCGGTGCCGGGCGACCACCACCGCGCCGACCTGAGCGATCACCAGCGTCAGGACGATCAGTCCCGCCAGCGCGATGCAGGCGAACGCCGTGGCGCCACCTTCGTCGTTCGTCCGCCGTTTCCGCGCGCTGGTCATCGGTCGACGCCCGGCTCGGTGACCGCCACCGCCTCGGCTCGCAGTCGCAAGCCGGGAAGCAGCGGAGTGGCCGCGGCGACGGTGGCCACCACGCGGTCACCCTCGCCCCGGACCTCGACCGCCGCCCCGGCGGGAGCGACAGCCCGCGCCGCGGCGACGGCACGCGTGGTGTCACCGCGCGCGGCCAGCCGCGCCGCTTCGCGGGCCGCGTCGACCCAGCGCACCTGGGTCGACGCGGCGAGCAGAGCTCCGACGCAGAGGCCCACCGCGCACACCAGCGCGGCGAGGGCGATGGCGGCCTCGACCGTCACCGCACCTACGTCGTCACCGAGAATACCTGTGCGGCAACGATTTACACACTCGTGGCGAGTGCCTTGTCGATGATCTGCGTCAAGGCGTTGACGATGCTGTCGCCCGTCACCACGCCGTACAGCACCGCACCGAACGCGGCCGCCGCGATCGTGCCGATCGCGTACTCCGCGGTCGACATGCCGTCGTCGTCGATGAGCAGGCGGGTGAGCCGGGTCCGCGCTCCTATATATACGACGCGTACGAATGTCATCGTGATCCCCTCTCCTTCCACATCGCGCGGCCGATCCGCGCGATGACGTCTCGATGGCCTCGCTGAGGGCCGTCACAGCAGGCCACCGTCGCCGAGGACCCGGTCGGCCAGGCCGATCACGACCGGGACGATGCCGAGGCAGACGAACGCCGGGAGGAAGCACAGGCCGAGCGGGCCGCCGATCAGCACGCCCGCGCGCTCGGCGCGCGCGACCGCCGCGTCCTCCACCGCTTCGCGCCGTTGGGCGGCGAGTTCGCTCACCGCGGCGGCCAGCGAAGCGCCCGAGCGGGCCGAGCGCCGCGCCATCCTGGCCAGCGACTCCACCTCCTCAGCACCCGCCGACCCCGCGGCATCAGCGGACGCGCGCTCCCACGCCGTCGCCGCGTCCGCGCCGAGCGCCAGCAGGTCCGCGGCTCGCAGCAACGCCGCGCGCAGGACCGGCGGCGCGGTCGGCGCACTGGCCCGTGCGGAGGCCGCCATCGGCAGGCCGGCCCGCAGGCACGCGGCCAGCAGATCGAATGCCGACGCCGAACCGAGCGGATCCACCTTTCCTGACCCCGTTCCCGCATCTGGCGGGTCACCTCGAACCGTGCCGATCGACCGCATGCGCCTGCTGACCGCCACCCGCGCCGGTATCGACACCACGGCCACAGCCATGACCAGCAGCGCAGTCGGCGTCGCCGAACCAGCGATGTCCCCCACTGCAATCCCTCCCCTACGCTCGAACCGACCAAGACCTGTACGCGCGCGAGCGCATTGCCCGACATCGCTTCCGCACCACACGATTCGGCGGCCACCACGCGACCACCCCTCCACCGCGACCATTCCTGCGCCATTCCGCCGCCATAGGTTGGTTGGCGGCCCCCGAGAACTGCGCACGCCTAGCTGGTGACACGTGTCCGGCCAGCCACGGGCGCATGTATCAGCGGAGGCCGCGCGACTCGCATCGCCACGAGCTCGACCTCAACCCGCCCAGCAATGCGAGCCTCTGTCGATGGAAAGACCGCGATGTCTGCAGGCACTCCGTAGCACGCCGGCTCAGCAGCGCGGTCGAGATTCGCTCGGACCCCGGCCGCCACGATCGCATCTCGTGCAGACCCGCTATCGAGTGTTCAGGTGGTGCCTCGGCGGGTGATGACGTCTGTCCACAGGAGTCCACAGGAAGCCAGGGCCGCTCCGAGTGGGAGGAGGAATTCGCCTGCGGGGGAGGTGAACAGGATGGTGAGGGGGTCCGCACCCATCAGCTGGCCCAGGGCGATGCCGACCAAGGGGAGGCCCGCGAGGACGGTGGCCGAGGCACGGGCGCCGGCGAGCGCCGCCTCGGTCCGATCGCGGAAGCGGGTACGGCCGAGCAGGTCGGTCCTGGCCGCCGCGAGGAGTTCCGCCAGTGCGAGGCCGTGTGTCTCGGCGACGCGCCACGCGGTGGCGATGCGGGACAGTTCCTCGGCGACAACCGAATCCGGCTGCACCCAGCCGTCAGCGCCCGAGCCGCCGAGCCTGCTCCGCCCCGCGCTGATCGCCAGCACCCGCGCCGCCTCGCCCCGCGACTCGGCTGCGGCAGCCTCCGCGGCCGCGCTGGGATGCGCGCCGACACGCAGCTCCCCGACCACAGCCTCGAGCCCGGCCAGCAGATGCGCGCACTCCGCACGCCGAGCCCGGTCACCACGAACACGTCGATTCCGCACCACGAGGGTGACCCCCACAATCAGCACCGCCGCCCCCGTCCCGATGCCGAACCCGAAAGCCGTGCAGCCCAGTCCGATTCCTGCACACCACTCCACAGGAACCCTCCGTCGCACCTGCGCACTGTCCACAGCGAACACCCGGCTGAACCGACGCCGACCACCCGCCGACGGCAGTAGCACGACAGCCATCGCACAAACGACCATCCCGAGAACCATCGCCACCCCACCAGTCCCGATCAGACTTATTGCGACACAGCCCGTTCGCCTCCGATCCGCCTGCGCCACGGCAGCCAGCCGAACCGCCGACCGTGCGATCGCTATCTATCTCGCAGACAGCGCCACCTGGCGTACCCGTGCTGAGCGCATCGGTGGCTGAGGCGGACGGGCCGGCGGTTGTGACCTCCGAGACCGGCGCGGAGGTGGATACCGCCCGCGCGGGCGATGATCCTCGTCCGATGGCCGTAGCCGATGCGCCGCGCACCGATTCATCGGCAGGGCTCGCGTTCTGTGGAACAGGCGAGGGCCGGCTGGAATCGCTCGGCAGGATGACTCCGCCGGGGATCGCCGGAAGGCCGGAGGGACTTGTCGTGAAGACGGCGACGGCCATCTCGTAGCGGGGTGGCGGGTCCAGGGCCGGGTTCGTGGTCGAGGCGCCGACCGCAGAGGTGCCGGCCGCCAAGGGTCCCTGGCCTTGGATGTGCCGGGTGTTCGGCGTGTGGACGGGCAGGGGCGCGGTGAGTGCGGCTGTCACCCGGTGCGCTTGGCGTGTTGTCCAGTGGCGCAGGCGGAGTGGACGGGCCGCGCGGTGCGAGGTCGGGGTGTGGGGTTCGGTGCGGATGGGCCAGGCGCCCGCAACGGTGGTGTTCATCGGAGTCGCCTTTCGATGAGGTGGGTGAGGGTGGCGGCGGCCGGGGTCGGGGTCGCGTCGGAGCGCCAGGCCGGAGTGACCCGGACTCCGGTGGGATCGCGTTCCAGGACGCCGATTTCGCGTAGACCTCTGCTGCCGTCGGAGCGGCGGTGCACATGCAGCACCACCTGGACGGCGGCGGTCAGCTGGCTGTGCAGGGCGGCGCGGTCCATCCCGCCGAGCGCGGCCAGGGCTTCCAGGCGGGCCGGGACTTCCTGCGGTGAATTGGCGTGGACGGTGCCCGCACCGCCGTCATGGCCGGTGTTGAGTGCCGTGAGCAGGTCGGCGACCTCCGCGCCGCGGACCTCGCCGACCACGATGCGATCGGGGCGCATGCGCAAGGCTTGGCGGACCAGGTCGCGCACCGTGACAGCGCCGACGCCCTCGACATTGGCGGTACGAGCCACCAGCCGCACCACATGCGGGTGCACGGGCGCCAACTCGGCGGCGTCCTCGACGCAGATGATCCGTTCGGCCGGATCGACGGCGGCGAGCAGCGCGGACAGGAGCGTGGTCTTGCCTGCCCCGGTACCGCCGACGACGAGGAACGCGAGCCGGGCGCGGACGATGTCGGCGAGCAGGGCATGCGCCCCGGTGGGCACCGAGCCGGCGGCGGCGAGGGCATCGAGGCCCTGCGTCGCGGGCCGCAGGACACGCAGCGACAGGCAGGTGCCGTCGTGGGCGACGGGCGCCAGCACGGCGTGCAGACGGACGCCGAACGCGTCGCCGAGCGTCGCTTCGACGCCGGTGAGCTTGCCGTCGACCCAGGGCTGGGCGTCATCGAGTCTGCGCCCCGCGGCCAGGGCCAGGCGTTGGGCGAGCCTGCGCACGGCGGCCTCGTCGGCGAACCGTACATCGGTCCGCTCCAGCCCTTGCCCCCGATCGATCCACACCGCGTCGGGTCCGGTGACCAGCACGTCGGCCACCCGTGGGTCGTGCAGCAGTGGTTCGAGCAGGCCGGCGCCGGTCATCTCGGTCTGCAGCAGGCGCAGCGCGCGCAGCAGGTCGGTGTCGGCGAGGACGCCGCCCGCTTCCGCTCGGATGGCGGCGGCGAGCTGGGCGGCGTCGGGCGCAGCGGCGTGCTCGGCGAGCCGTTCCCGGACGCGCTCGAGCAGCTCGGCGGTGACGAAGGTGGTCATCGCGGATCAGCGCCGACCATGGTGAGGACCGCGTCGGCGGCATCGCGCAGCGGGCCGCGCCTGCGCACGCTCAAGCCGCCGCGTTCGAGCCGGGCCGCCAGTCCGGCCTGTCCACGCACGGCCGCCAGCAGCGGCAATCCCAGGACCTCGGCCACCTCGGCACCGCGCAGGCCGCCGGGGGCAGGACCGCGAACCACCAGGCCACGGTTGGGATTCCGCGCGCCGAGATACGCGGCCAGCACCTCGGCGGCGGCCACCGCGCGCAGTCGAGCCGGGACGACGAGAACGACGAGGTCGGCCGCGTCGACCATCGCGTCGGCCGCGGGACCGCGCTCGCCGGAGACATCGCAGACGACGAGATCCCCTGCCGCTCTGCCGGATTCGATGACGGCGCGCACGGCCGCCGGAGTCAGCTCGACCGGTGGGCGGTCCGCGTGGTGGCGGCCACACGAGAGCACCGCCAGCCCCGCCGCGGCGGCAGGCAGGGCGCTGTGCAGCGCCGTCGCCGACACCCGGCCGTCCTCGATGACGAGATCCGGCCACCGCAGCCCCGCGACGTTCTCCATGCCGAGCACCAGATCGATGCCGCCGTCCAGGGGCGCACCGTCGATCAGCACGGTCTCGTGACGCACCCCGCGCGCGGCCCCGCGCAGGGCGATCGCGGCGGCCAACGTCGACGCGCCCGCGCCACCACCCGCACCGGCGACCGCGACCACCACGCCCGCACCGGTCCGCGCCTCGGCGTGGACGGCGAACTGTTCGACCAGGTCGACCGCGCCGCCCGGCAGTGCGACCACCCGCTCGGCTCCGACCGCTGTCGCGGCTTGCCAGTCGGACACCGCGGGTTCGCCCTCGGTGACGAGCACGATCCCCGGCCGCCGTGGGCACCCGGCGCCGGCCGCTGTGACGGCCGCCGCTGTATCGAGGATCACCAGCCCGGCACCCGACCACGCGTGTCTGCCGACCGGCATGGAGCGCTCGTCGGTGTGGCGTTCCGCGGCGGCCGCCACGCGGCGCACTTCGGCGCGCAATCGGTGATCGCGTACGAGGACCAGAGCCGGAGCGAGACCGACGGCGGGCGCGGAGGCGAGGCGGTTCATGCAGTTCAGCGTTGTCCAGCCACGACCGAGCGGAAAGGCCGAACAGCCCGGTTGTGGATAACTCGGGGCTGTGGAGAACTTCGACGAACGTCCCGGAAATAGAGGACGGCCCCAGCCGGGGGGGAGGAGGCTGGGGCCGTCGGGTTCAGCCCCGGGGGGTCGGGCTGAACGCGCCTGGACCATGTCCAGGTGCCAGCAATACTACACCCATCCCCCGGCGAGGGCGCAAGTAGCGTTCGCCACCATCTTCCGGCGATTCGCGCCCTCCGGCGTCCCCGCGGCAAACCTCACTGACGCGTCGGACGAGGTGCTTCCTGCACTGCGCGCCCGGGATGCCTATCCTGTTGGCGTGACGGCCGAACGCGACCAGACTCCGCCTACGGAACCGAGACTCGCCCCTTCGGGCCGCGCGCCGGTGCCGGGCGGACGCGTCGCGGCCTTCTTCGATCTCGACAAGACGGTCATCGCCAAGTCGAGCGCGTTCGTGTTCAGCAAACCGTTCTACGCGCAGGGTCTGCTCAACCGCCGAGCCGTGCTGGAGAGCAGCTACGCACACTTTTTGTTCCTGCTCTCGGGTGCCGATCACGACCAGATGGAACGAATGCGGGCAAACCTCGCCAACATGTGCGCCGGCTGGGATGTCGAGCAGGTGAAATCGATTGTGGCCGAGACGCTTCACGATCTCGTCGACCCGCTGATCTACGCCGAGGCGGCCGATCTGATCGCCGATCACAAGATCCGCGGCCACGACGTGGTGATCGTCTCGGCCTCCGGCGAGGAGATCGTCTCGCCGATCGCCGAGGTGCTCGGCGCCTCGCACACCGAGGCCACCCGCATGGTGGTCGAGGACGGCAAGTACACCGGCGACATCGAGTTCTACTGCTATGGCGACGGCAAGGTGGCCGCGATCGAAAAGCTGGCCGCGAGCGAGGGTTACGACCTGTCGCGGTGCTACGCCTACTCCGACTCGGTGACCGACCTGCCGATGCTGAGCGCGGTCGGCCATCCGACGGCGGTGAACCCCGACCGGGCGCTGCGCAAGGAGGCCGTCGCCCGCGGCTGGCCGGTGCTCACGTTCTCCAATCCGGTGTCGCTCTGGTCTCGTTTCCAGACCCCGTCGAGCACCACGGTCGCGGCCACCGCGGCGGTCGGATTGAGCGCGATCATCGCGGGCGCCATCAGCTACCGACTGCTCCGGAAACGGCGCTGACCTGCGCCGGACAAGCACGAATCGCCCGGCGACACGCCGGAAACCGCGGTATTCGGTGATGCCTGAGAAATGCTTGATGTGAGTGCCATCACAGTGTAAGAATGGAGGCACGGAAGGACGGAAGGCCAAGACGGAGCCGGAAGAGAAGGTTTCGCCTCCCATCCCACCCTTCCCAGCACGGACGCCAGGCACCCACGCGGAGCGCGCCGCGACAAGGGCAGCAGAGTTGTGGGCCTGCGAAATTCGGGCAGTCGTCGGCGAGGGCCTCGCACAGGTTGCGGGGATGAACCGACGGGGTTCGGATGATCGCCGAGGCCACCGAACACAACCCACCTCAGCACGCTTGGTAACCGGGTGCTCCGTGCTCAGCGGGCGGTGACGTCGAGTAATCGACACCACCGCCCGTTTCACGTGTCAGGGCGGTTCAGCTCGCCGCGGCGTCGGCGATCGAGTTGGCTTCGCGGGCACCGTCTTCCAGCGCGGCGGTGCAGAACAGGACCCAGCCGCCCACGCCCTCGGGGGTGCCCATCCCGAACCCGGCCGCCGCGTCCAGGTAGGCCTGCCTGCGGCGCAGCCAGAACACCTCGGGGACGCCGAGGCTGCGCGGGTCCAAGCCGCTCGACACCGCGACCAGGCGGGAGGCCGCCCGCGCGACGACACCGTCGGCGGTGCCGAACGGCCGCAACGACAGCAGCTCACCGTGCACGACCGCGGCGATCACCGGGGCGGGCGCCTTGCTCGCCTGAATGGTCTGGGCGAGCATGTCGAGGCGCTCGGCGACGCCGGGTGTCGACCGCGGGCGACCGAGTTCCTGTTCGTCGCCGACCAAATCGGCCGCCGCGAGCAGGTGCAGCCGGGCCAGCGCCTGCAGGGGCGCGCGCTGCCAGGTGCCGACCAGGTTCGTCAGCGCGTCACCGTCGAGCGCCTGGCCCACGCGCAGCGCGCCGGCCAGCACGGGATCGCTGACCTTCCCGTCGGCGGGCAGATCGGTGCTCGCGCCCTCGATGGCCGCCGACGAGCGCGCGGCCCTGACCGCGGCCTCGGCGGCCGTGGTCGCCCAGCCGCGCCGGTTCGACCGGTGCCGGTGCACCGCGGCGAGCGCGTCGCGGGCCTTGTCGGCGGCTTCGCGCACGCCGGGCAGGTCGACCAGGGGCTGTAGCGGATCAGTCACGGCATACGAGGCTACCGTTCGAGCACCGCGCCCCCGACGACCACATCCAGCCCGCGCACCCGGATCCAGCAGCGATCCGGCCACGGGACCTCGGCCAGCCGCTTCGCCGCGGGCGTACGCGCCCGCCGCCGCCGTGACTCGAGTTCGGCCTGACGTTCCGCGTCGATCCGATCCATCGGCGTCTCCTACCCCCGCGATCCACACCGCACCACCTCGGACATCTCAACGCTACGCCGGTGAGCTGCGGATTCGCGACGATTTCGCGCCGCGAACAGACCACCTTCCACGGATGCCCAGCCTGCCCACCGCCACGGCCGGGCATCGAGTCGCGTCTCAGCCCATGAGCAGCTCCCGGCCCGGGATCGCCTCCAACAGGTCCCGCGTGTACTCCTGCTCGGGCGCGGTGAACACCTCGTCGGTCGTCGCCGACTCCACCACCTTGCCCGACTGCATGACGAGCACGTTGTCGGCGATCTGCCGGACGACGGCCAGGTCGTGGGTGATGAACAGATACGTCAGCCCCAGCTCGGCCTGCAGGTCGTTGAGCAGGGTGAGGATCTGGGCCTGGACCAGCACGTCGAGGGCCGAGACGGCCTCGTCGCAGACGACCAGTTCGGGCGAGAGCGCCAGCGCCCGCGCGATGGCGACGCGCTGACGCTGCCCGCCGGACAGCTCGTTCGGATAGCGGCGCAACACCGAGGACGGCAGCGACACCTTGTCGAGCAGGTCGCGCACCACCGCCTCGCGTTCGGCGGCGGTACCGATCTTGTGCACCCGCAGCGGCTCCTCGATCGTGCGGAAGATCGAGTACATCGGGTCCAGCGAGCCGTAGGGGTTCTGAAAGATCGGCTGCACCCGGCGACGGAACGCGAAAGCGCCCTTGGTGTCCAGCGCGCCGACGTCCTTGCCGTCGAAGACGACCGTGCCCGAGGTGGGTTCGAGCAGACCGAGCACCATCTGGGCGATGGTCGACTTCCCCGAGCCCGACTCGCCGACGATCGCGGTGGTGGTCCCGCGTTCGACGGTGAAGCTCACGTCGTCGACGGCCACGAAATCCGTCGACTGCCACGGCCGCTTGCCGCGAATCTTGAACGCCTTGGTCAGGTTCCGTGCCTCGAGCACGGTGTCACCTACGGCGTGTTCGGACTCGGCCACCTCCACCGCCTGCGCGCGCACCGCGGCCCGCTGCCGCGACGACGACATCCGCTGCGCCGCGAGCGACGGCGCCGAACTCACCAGCTTCTTGGTGTACTCGTGCTGCGGGTCGCGCAGGATCTGCAGCGCCGGACCGGATTCGACGACCCGCCCGCGATACATCACCACCAGGTGCTCGGCGCGTTCGGCGGCCAGGCCGAGGTCGTGCGTGATCAGCAGGACCGCGGTGCCGAGCTCGGTGGTGAGTTGTTCGAGATGCCCGAGGATCTGTCGCTGCACGGTGACGTCGAGCGCGGAGGTCGGCTCGTCGGCGATGAGCAGTTTCGGCCTGCACGACAGGCCGATCGCGATGAGCGCGCGCTGCCGCATGCCGCCGGAGAACTCGTGCGGGTACTGGTTCACCCGCCGCTCGGCATCCGACATGCCCGCCTCGGCGAGCAGTTCGATCGAGCGTTCGCGCGCCGCCGCGCCGGTGGCGATGCCGTTGGCGGCCAGCGTCTCCCGGATCTGGAAGCCGATCTTCCAGACCGGGTTCAGGTTCGACATCGGGTCCTGCGGTACCAGGCCGATGCCGTTGCCGCGGATCGCGACGATCTCCTTCTCCGAGGCCTCGGTGAGGTCCTTGCCGTCGAACAGGATCTGGCCGCCGGTGACCTGGCCGGTGCCGGGCAGCAGGTCGATGATCGCGTGCGCGGTCGTCGACTTGCCCGACCCGGACTCGCCGACGATGGCGACGGTCTGCCCCGGATAGACGGTGAGGTTCACGCCGCGCACGGCGGGCACCTGCTTGCCGTCGGAGGTGAAGCAGACATCAAGGTCGCGGATCTCCAGCAGTGGCTTGTCGTCGGTCATCGGGTGCGCTCCTTCGGATCGAGCGCGTCACGCACCGCGTCACCGAGCAGAATGAAGCTCAGCACCGTGATGGCCAGCGCGGCCGCCGGATAGAACAGGATCGGCGAGGTACGGATCTCGGTCTTCGCGCGGGCGATGTCGGCGCCCCAGGCGACGATGTCGGGGGGCAGACCGACCCCGAGGAACGACAGCGTCGCCTCGGTGACGATGAAGACGCCGAGCCACAGCGTCGCCACCACGATCAGCGGTCCGGCCGAGTTCGGCAGCACGTGCCGCACCAGGGTGCCCAGCCGCGAGACGCCCAATGCCTTGGCGGCGGTGACGTATTCGCTGTTCTTGGCCTCGATCACCGCGCCGCGGGTGATCCTGGCCGCCTGTGGCCAGGTGAACGCCACCAGGATCAGGATCACCGTCGTCACCGTCGCGGGCCGCAGCAGCTGCAGCAGCACGATCGCGGCCAGCACCATCGGGATGGCGTAGAAGATCTCGGCGATGCGCGAGACGATCGTGTCGAGGATGCCGCCGTAGAAGCCCGACACCGCGCCGAGCACGCCACCGACCAGCAGGAACAGGATCGCCGACCCGATACCGACGCTGACCGAGGCACGCGCGCCGTAGATGGTGCGGGCGTAGACGTCGCAACCCTGCTTGTCGAACCCGAACGGATGACCGGTCCGCGGCCCGTCCATGCCGAACTCGCCGAGACACTGGCGCGGGTCCTGGCTGGTGAACAGCGACGGCCACGCCACCACCAGCAGCACGAGCACGATCAGGACCATCGCCACCAGGAACACGGGATTGCGGCGCAACCGCCGCCACGCGTCGCCCCAGATGCTGGTCGGGGTGCCCTGGTCGAGCACCCGGTCGGTCGCGAGCACCTCCACCTCGTCGGCGGGGGCCACGAAATGCTGTTGACTCTCACGCATAACGGATCCTCGGGTCGAGCGCGGCATAGAGCAGGTCGATGACCAGGTTGGTCAGCAGGAACACCACGACGAGCACCGTCACGAACGACACCACCGTCGGCGGCTCGCCGCGGGTGATCGCCTGGTACACGGTGCCGCCGACACCCGGAATGTTGAAGATGCCCTCGGTGACGATCGCGCCCGCCATCAGCGCGCCGAAATCGGCGCCGAGGAAGGTCACCACCGGAATCATCGAATTCCGCAGAATGTGCACCGACACCACCCGGCGCCGGCTCAGTCCCTTCGCCGTCGCCGTACGCACATAGTCGGCGGACTTGTTCTCGGCCACCGAGTTCCTGGTCAATCGGAGCACGTAGGCGAACGAGAGCGAGCCGAGCACGAACGCTGGCACGAGCAACTCGCCGAGGCTCGCCTTCCCGCTGACGGTGACCGGAGCGATCCCCCATTTCACGCCGAGCAGGAATTGCGCCAGATAGCCGACCACGAACACCGGCAGGGCGATGATCACCAGGCTCGCGATCAGCATCGTCGAGTCGAACAGCTTGCCCTTGCGCAGACCGGCGATCAATCCGAACAGAATGCCGAAGAAACCTTCGATGAGCACCGCGAGAAAGGCCAGTTTGATGGTGATCGGGAAGGCGCGCTCGAGCTCCTCGCGCACGGGCCTGCCCGAGAACGAGGTGCCGAAATCGAGGGTGACGATCCCCTTCAGATAGTGCAGATACTGCATGATGAACGGCTGATCGAGGTGATACCGCGCGCGCAGCGCGGCCTCGGCCGCCGGGGTCAGCGGTTTCTCACCGGCCAGCGCCTTGATCGGGTCGCCGGGGATCAGGAACACCATCGCGTAGATGAGCAGCGTCGCGCCGAGAAAGACCGGAATCATCTGGAGCAGGCGCCGAAGTATGTACCAAGCCATCATTCCTCCGAAAACGACTGGGGGGGCGGCCCCCCCCCGGGCGAGCCGCCCCCCCCCCGCCGCAAAAAAAAATTTTTTAAAAATGAAAAAAACCACACACCCCACCAAAGGCCGGGAGCAGCCCCCCGGCCGGAGCCACACCCGGCCAGCGCGGCGGCGACCACGGCGGCGATTCCCACTGCGGCAACTTGTTTCGCGCGATTC